>DATJTG010000246.1:0-21481 GCA_035503555.1 Acidobacteriaceae bacterium
AGCAGAAAGTGGTAGCTCTCGTAGTGCGTCGAGCTGTACATCGCCGCTGCCTCGGTTACCAGATGCTCCATATCGGCGACCACGCTCGGCCGCAGACTCGCCTCCTCCGGCGTGTCGCCGAAGACGTCGATATACACCGGCTTGAACTGCCCCATGCCGTTGGCCTCGGGCATTCCGCGCGCCGCCGCATTCAGCGGATACTCCCTGAAGTTCGCGCCGGTGAAGATGGGCGAATCCTCCAGCGTCTCCACGTTGGTCGCCGCGTACTGCACCGTCCCGTTCGCCGGATGCTCCGCGTCGCCCGACGACGTCGCATGCAGCGACGTCGCAATGCCCCACCCCTGCGGAACCACAACGCTCGGCTGGATGGCGATCTGCCGCACCGGCACGCCCGCCGGGTACAGCATCAGATCCTCCCACTCCAGCACCGCCAGTTCCGCGTTCGCCTTTGCGTTCGCGATGTAATCCACATGCGCGTGCAGGGTTGTCACTCCCGCCGGCACGGTCAGGTGGAACTCATAGAGGTCCACATCGTCGCGCTGCCAGGGAATCGTCTGCCCGTTTGCGGTGAAAACGATGCCGGTGATATCGCTCTCGACAAACTTCTGCGCGTGGTGTCCTGGAATCCACGCAGCTTCGGTCAGGGCCACCGGCCCAGGCTTCACCGGCAGATCGATCTCCGCGTGAAACAGCTTACGCGGCGCATCGGTCAGATCGGCCGTGATGCGGATCGGCGCAGTCTGCGCAAAGCCGGCTACCGGGATCAGCAGGCACGCAACGCCAAGCAAACGGGAAGCAGGGAGAGTCCGGGCCACGATTCAAAGACCTCTGCGGGGAAGATGGGAGTCGTCCGCAAGTATACGGCAGCCCGGTCCGTTGTCCTCCCCCTCAGGTTAGTGTGGGGTTGCGGCCGCTGCACCCTCCCTGTTGCCCGGCGCCGGCCCAAAGCTGCACGATGCGGCTGTCACCTTCACCGGGGCGAGAGTGACTGCGTGCAGCTGATTCTTTTCGAGCACGGTGTTGAAGTCGGTGAGCTGCGGCTGCAGCTTCTTCCATTCGTCCACCGTCCGGTTGTACTTTTTGCAGTCGCTCTCCCAGGTAGAGATCTGCGTCGGCGTCGGCGCCATATCCATGCCCACCTGCATGATGCTGACCATCGTGTTGAACGAATTGTTCAGCTCCAGGAACGACTGCAGCGCGTTGGGATCGGCAGGCCCGGGGCGTCCGAAGAACATGCCCGGCGCCGGCACCACTCCGCCAATCTTCGTCAGGCTGGTATCGAGCGTCTTCGCCTGCGCCGCCACATCCGCCGGAAGATGGCCCTGCATCAGCGTCGCCAGCTCTGTCTTCACCGCGTCCACTTCCGCATGTCCCTCGAAGCTCTGCTCCATGCCATGGATGTTCAGTTGCGTCAGCTTGTTCTGGCTGCGCAGCCCCGCCATCAGCGCGGGGCTCTCCCCGGCACGAGGATCGTTCACCACCGTCAGCTTCCGCGTGTATACCTGGCCGTCGACGGTAAGCTTCAGCGTATACACGCCCGGAATCACCTGCGGCCCGTGCGGCCCCGGCGTGGTCGAGCCCTGCACCATGTTCATCTCGTCTTCCAGATCGTGGCGCAGCGCCGGCGGATCGTCGTACTGCAGGTTCCAGTACGCGCGATTCAGCCCCGCGTGCGTGCTCAGCGCGCGCGATTCCGGGCTGGCCAGCCAGTATCGCGGATACCACTGTCCTTCGATCGCCGGCGGCATCGTGCTCGTGATGGTACGCACCACTTTTCCCTCTGCGTCGAAAACCTGCAGCTGGATCGGCCCGCTCGGCTCGTGGCTCAGATAGTAGTCCAGGCTCGCGCCGTAGGGCACGTTCTGCGCGTGCGGCACCTCAATCGAGAAGGGCTGGTCCCAGTTGCTGTTGATGCGAGCGCGAATCGCGTCTTCCGGCTCGAAAAAATAGACGGGCGACGAAGCAATGCTCTGCGCGCTGGCGGCGATCTGGCGCAGCGGCGTGATGTCGTCGAGCACCCAGAAGCCGCGCCCGTACGTTCCGATCACCAGATCGTTCTCGTGATGATCGGTGTGCACATCGAGATCGCGGATCGAAGTGCTGGGCAGGTTCTGCCGCAACGACTGCCAGTGATCGCCGCTGTCGAAGCTCACGTACACCGTCGTCTCCGTGCCTGCAAACACCAGCCCCGGCTGCTTGGGATCGGCGCGCAGGCTGTTCACCCAACTCCCCGTGCGTTCATCCGCGGGCAAGCCGTTCACGATCTTCGTCCAGGTCTTGCCGCCATCCTGGGTGCGCCAGATCAGCGGCACGTCCGTGTCCAGGCTCGGCGGCAGGTTCTCGCCCCGCCCTCCGCCGAGGCGCCCGGCGAGATAAGCCGTGCCCGCATCGTCGCCCGCTTCGATGGTGTTGAAGTTCGTATGCGCTGGAACATCGGCGATGTTGCTCACGTTGATCCAGACCTTGCCGTGATCCGTGGTGTTGTAGATCTGTCCGTTGGTGCTCACGGTCCAGATCACGCCCGGCTTTACTTTGGAAATTGAAAAATCCGCGATCGACGGCGGCGGCTGCGGCGGTCCGCCCTCGCGCGCCGCTCCGCTCGCAGGCGCACTCGGCGCCCCGCCGGCTGCTCTTCTTTCCCCGGCTCCCGACGGAGGATTGGCCGCCGTTCTCGCCGCGGTTCCTGCCGGAGGCCGTTGCGCCGCCCTGGCTGCGGCCGCCTCTTCCGGCCTCGGAACCGGCTTCCCGCAAGGGACTGAGGGAGCGCCTTTCGCGGTGGTCAGGTCGGGGCTCGCCGCCGTCCACGAGTGGGCGCCGTCGCGCGAGACCAGTAGGCACTGGTACGCCACGTAAAGCGCGCCTGGCTCAAACGCCACGTCGAACTTCTTTTGAAAATCACGATAAGCGCGGTAGTTCTGCGAGCCCGCGCCGAAGTTCGGTGCGACGTTTTCCCACTGGCCCGTCGTCATATCGATCTTCACGATGCCGCTGCCGCCGCCGCCCGGCCCATAGCCCACGCCATAAATGATGTTCGGATTCTTCGGATCCGGCGTCACCACCCCGAATTCCGACGACGGCAGCGGGCTCCAGTCGTTGAAGTTGATCTGCCCAAAGTTGCCGCGGCTGCTGATCATCACCGCGCCTGTATCCTGCTGCGCCGCGATAATGTGATATGGATACTCGTCGTCCGTCGCGACGTGGTAGACCTGCGAGATCGCTTCGGTGTACCAGAGGCTCCACGTTTTGCCGTTGTCGAGCGTCACGCTCGCGCCCTGGTCGGAACCGACCAGCATCCGCTTTCCATTCGTCGGATCGATCCAGAGCTTGTGATAATCCTCGCCGCCCGGCGCGCCTTTGAAGGGCTCAAACGTCACGCCGCCGTCGGTGGAGCGATACATCGCCGTGGCGACTGTATAGAGGATGTCCGGGTTTTGCGAATCCACGAATACGCCGCAACTGTACGCGCCCTGGCCGTTGGCAATCTGCGTATTGTTGCCCGCCATGTGCTGCCATGTCTCGCCGCCGTCGTCGGAACGGAAGAGGCCCGAGCCATGTTCGATGGCGTTCCCGACGATATACATCCGCTTGCCTTCGGTGTGCATGGCGACGGCCACGCCCACGCGCCCGGGGAAGGGCGGAATCTTAATCTGGTTCCACGTCTTGCCTTCGTCGGTCGACTTGAAAACCTGCGGCGGTTTTGCCTTGCCCGCGCCGGCGCCGAATCCGCCTCCGCCTGTGCCCTGCGTCGCCGCCAGCATTACGCTCGGATCGTCGTATGCGGATTCAAGATCCCGCACGCCGTCGTAGTCCGCCGGCTTCAGCACGTTGGTCCAGGTTTGCCCGCCATCCGTCGTGCGGTAAACCCCGCCGCCGTGACGGCTGCTGTCGCCCAGCGCAGACGCCAGCACCAGGTTTGGATCGCTGGGATCGACCACGATGCTCGTCACTTTCACCGTGTCCTCGAGGCCGATGTGCTGCCAGGTCTCGCCCGCATCGCTTGACTTCCACATGCCGTTGCCGAGGCTGCCCTGGATGGGATCGCCCGCGCCCGCATAAATAATCTCGGCATTCGAAGGCGCGACCGCGATGGCGCCGATGCTGTCCACATCGGTTTGCTGGTCGAAGATCGGGAACCACGTCACGCCCCCGCTGGTCGTCTTCCAGATGCCGCCCAGCGGCGTCCCCATGTAGAACGTTCCCGCGTCGCCAATCACGCCGCTCACCGCCGCGATGCGCCCGCCATGGAACGGCCCAACGTTCCGCCACTTCAATCCCGAATAAAGGCTGGAATCAACCTGCGCTCCCGCGCTCAAAGCTGTCGCCAAAATGCCGGAACCAATCAACGCGCTGCTCACTACCAACAACCTTCGCATCATGGGGAAATGACCTCTCGCAGGAATGCCGAAGTATACAGGAACAGCGCGGCCCGCCTCGCGCCGCCGCGCCTTCACCCTGCGTTCGGCGCGCGGCAATCTGTCCTGAACTACGACGCGGCAATGGCACCCCATCTTTATCTCAGTCAGCCAATCCGCCCGTCCGCCGCGTACCCAGCATTCCTGCGAAACTAAGAGCATGATCGAGCCGCCCCCGGCGGAACCGGTTCGCAACGACAGCTCGCCTCGGGAACCAGCCGGAGCGAAACGCTGCTGCGCTCCTTCATCGGATCGGCTCCCGCGCGCAGGCCGCGCATCTCCGCCTGTCTCGCGGAATGCGCAACCTGCAACGTCACCCCCGCAGGTTTCTCTTCCCGGCGGCCGCTTCCTCATGGGTACCGACTACGCCCATGGATTTCCTGCCGACGGTGAAGGGCCCGTCCGCCCCGTCATGCTTTCCCCGTTTGCGATCGACACCTGCCCGGTTACCAATAGCAACTTCGCCGCGTTCGCCCAGGCCACCGGCTATCAGACCGATGCCGAGCGTTTTGGATGGTCGTTCGTTTTCTGGTCGCACATTCCCGAGCAGCGCTTCGCAGAGCTGGTAGAAGACACTGCAGCCCCGGCGCCATGGTGGTGCAAGGTCTCCGGCGCGTGCTGGCGTGCGCCCGAGGGCTCCGGCTCGCACATCGACGACCGCCTGCTCCATCCCGTCGTGCATGTCTCGTGGAACGATGCGGCGGCCTACGCCGCGTGGGCGGGCTGCGCGCTGCCCACCGAAGCGCAATGGGAATACGCCGCTCGCGGCGGCCTTGAGCAGAAGCTCTATCCATGGGGCGACGAGCTCACGCCCAGCGGCCGCCACCTGTGCAACATCTGGCAGGGCGAATTTCCTCTGCGCGATACGGGCGAAGACGGTTTCACCGGAACTTGCCCCGTCGATGCCTTTCCTCCCAACGGATTCGGCATCTACTCCGTTACCGGAAATGTTTGGGAGTGGTGCGCGGACTGGTTCACGGCGGAGATTGACTTGAGCGATGCGTTGAAAGATCCGGCGGGACCGCCCAGCGGCACGGCGAAAGTGATGAAGGGTGGATCGTTCCTCTGTCACGCCTCGTACTGCAATCGTTACCGCGTGGCCGCGCGCACTTCGAACACCCCTGACAGTTCCACCTCGAATATCGGATTCCGCTGCGTCTCGATTCCGCAGCATGCAGAAAGGGTGGTGCAGCGTTGATTACGCGAAGAGAAGTTCTGGCACGCATCGGCAGCGCGGCGGTTGGATCGGCCCTGGCCCCAAGTCTGCTGGCCGCCGAAACCGTTCATGCGACGAGGGCGGACCAGCCGCAGCCCTCCGCGGCCGGCGCGTCGAAACAGCCGAACATTCTTTGGATCACCACCGAGGGTGTGCCCCTCAGCGTGCTCAGCTGCTACGGCAGCAAACTGATCAGCACGCCGAACATCGACCGCCTGGCCAAAGAAGGCATGCGTTTCGACAACAGCTTTACCACCAACGCCCTCTGCGCTCCGAGCCGCGCCACCCTTCTCACCGGTAAATACTCGCACCTGAATGGCATGACGGCGAATCCGGCCGAGACCACGGACGGCGTCACGCACCCGGCCTTCGACGCGTCGCAGCCGACGCTGCCGAAGATTTTGCGCGAGCACGGCTACCAGACCGGACTTGTGGGCAAATGGCATCTTCCCGCCAATCCAGGCGAGGCGGGATTCGATTACTTCGTCTTCAAGCGGGGATCCGGCGGTCCCTATTACCAGGCCGGCGGCTATCTCCGCAACGAGAAGCTTGGCAGCACCACCATCGTCGAGAAAAGTTACCCCGGCTACATCACCGACAACGAAATCGACTTCGCGATCGACGGGATCAGGCAGTTCACGAAGCCGTTCTTTATGATGGTGCAGTTCTTCAGCGACCATCGCCCCTTCGATCCGCCGCACCCGTACGAACACATTTACGACGATGTGCGCATTCCCGAGCCTGGAACTTTCTACGACGATTACTCCCTGCGCGCGTCCGGTGCGCGGGAAGTGCGCATGCGCGTTTCCGAAATGCCGGATTTTCATCCTCCCGCCGATCTCACTGAGCGCCAGCGCCTGCAGTGGAACTATCAGAAGCTCATGCAGCGTTTCCTCGGAACGCTGAAGGCGCAGGACGACAACATGGGCCGCCTGCTCGACTTTCTCGACAAGAGTGGCCTCGCCGAAAACACCGTCGTGATCTTCACCGGCGATCACGGCTTCTTCCTCGGCGATCATGGCTGGTTCGACAAGCGCTTCATGTACGAGCAGGCGCTGCGCGTGCCGTGGATGATCCGCTACCCCGGCGTCGTCAAGCCAGGCTCTGTCAGCAGCGACTGGGTGGTGAACATCGACAACGCGCCGACCGTGCTCGATCTGCTCAGCATCCCCGTCCCCAGCGATATGCAGGGGCGCAGCCTGGTGCCGCTCTTCCACGGCCAGACGCCCGCGGACTGGCGTCAATCCATGTACTACCACTATTACGAATTTGCGCCCCCGCACTGGGTTTTACCGCATTACGGCATCCGGACCGAGCGCTACAAGCTGATTTTCTATTACACGGTGAACGAGTGGGAGCTCTTCGATCTCGAAAAGGATCCCGATGAGATGGAGAGCCTGCTGGAGTGGTCGGGATTTCGTATCCATCCCGGTTACGAATCCATCGTCGCCGACCTGGTGAGCCAGCTTACCGCTTTGCGCGCGCAGTATCGCGACGACACCGGCGCTCCGGTCAAATTCTGGCCGACGAGCAGCTACGACTAGTTCGCCAGGCTGGAAGCAGGCGCGGCCGGTCTACCTCTCTTCGGCGGCGCCGCTCAGTTCACGGTGAGGCTTAGCGTCGCCGTCTGCTGCAGCGACCCTGACGTCGCCGTCACCGTAACCGTAGCCTGCACCGGCGGGGTCGTTTGCCCGCCCGACGAACCGCAACCCGACACCGGCGCAATCCCCGCAAACGCCAGGAACGCAATCAGCAGAACCCAACGCCCGCGCCGTTTCTTCCCGCCCAGCATCCACGCAGCCGCGGCTAAAAGTGTCGCCGGCCCAAACGGCAAAGACCCGCCTGTCACCGCGCTCGCGGTCCCGCTGCTCGATACCGTCATCTGTGTGAAAGCGGCGCTCCCCGACGGCGTCACGGTCTGAGGGTTGAAGCTGCACGCGGTCGACGCCGGCAGTCCCGAGCAGGCAAAGCTCACCGCCGCCGCGAATCCGTTGGCCGGCGTCACCGTCAAAGCCACCGTTCCCGATCCGCCAGACTGGATCGCGAGCGACGTCGGACTCATCCCCAGCGAGAAACCCGGCGGTGGCAGATTGATCGTGAACGCGGCCGACCCAACACCGCTGTTCGTGTATCCCGCCGCGGCCGCGATGGCCTGAATCGTCTCCGTCGCCGAGACCGTGATCGCTCCCGAGTACAGTGTGGACTTCGTCGTCGGCGTGCTGCCATCCGTCGTGTAGTAGATGGCGGCGTTCGCGGTCGCGTCGCTGATCGTCACAGATTGCGCCGACGTGAACGTCCCTCCCGGCGGCGAAAACGTTGGCGTCGCCGCCTGCGGCAGGCTCAGCGTGTACGTCGCGGAGGCGACTGCGCTCGGCGCGTATCCGCTCGCGACAACCAGGGCGCTGATCGTCTCGGTTCCCGATGCCACCGCAATCGCGCCGCCGTACAAACTGGAATTCGTCGTCGGCTTACTCCCGTCCGTCGTGTAGTAAATCGCTGCGTGCGGAGTCGTGCTGCTGATCGTCACTTCCGGAGCGGTCGGGTAACTCCCGCCCGCCGGTGAGAAAGTCGCTCCCACCGCCTGCGGATCGTTGCCGTTGTATTGCGCATAGTAGAAGCTGTTGCCGCTGAACCCCACATAGACGGTTCCGAATACATCCCAGCTCGCCGTCATGTCGTAAGGAATGTCGAAAATCCCGTACGGGTAATACGAGATCCGATTGAAGCTGATCCCTCCGTCCACCGACTGGAAAATTCCCCACTTTGCATCGCCTGCCAGCAGCCCGTACACATAGATTGCGGGATAACTCTGCCCCGTCGCTGCCTTGCCCAGCGCCACCTGCCATGCATACGTAAACGCCGCGCTCTTTGTGAACGAGGCCCCACCATCCGTCGTGTGATACAGCCCGTGGCTCGCCGCTCCCTGCCATCCGTCCACCAGCCACAGATCGCCCGAGACGTTTGGATTCGCCACCATTCGGCCCCAGTGCGTGTACCGCGGAACCTCTGCCGTTCCCGCCGTCTCCGCCCACGTCTTGCCCCCGTCCGTGCTCTTCCAGAAGCCCCCATCGGTGCCGCTCGCGTTGCCGAACGTCATCTTCAGATAGAACGTCCCCGGCGTCGCTGGATCGGCAATCAACTGATGCTGCGCCAGGATATACAGCCAGTCCCCCATTTGTACGGGCAGAAAAGTGTAGGTAGTGTTCGAAGCGCACTCCGCTTCCGTCGTCGCGCCAGCAATCCCGTTGAACGACTGCGTCTGCGCCCACGTCGCGCCGCCGTCGGTCGAATAGAACGGCGCCGGCACCTGCCCGAACTGGGTGTTCGCGTCGCCCGCGTTGGTGGGAAACCACACGATGTTGTCGGCTCCGGGCGCCGCATTTTGCTGCCCCGCCGCGCGTGCCGACACCGCAATCTCCCCGCCATACAGCACGCACGGATGCGTCCCGTTCGCCACGGACGGAAACAGCGTCCACGTGTTGCCGCCATCCGCGCTGTATCCGCCGTACTGGAATTGCGGCATCGTCCCCTGGCTCGTCTCATCGTTTGCATCCGGCGCAACGATGAAGCTCGGCGCGTTGGGAGCGTAGGCCAGGTCCTGCGACATCCCCAGCCCGTAACCGCCATTGGCCCAAGTGTCGATCGGATAGTGCTCCGCCGTGTACGTGTCGGGATCGGGAATCGTAAACTCCGACTCGTCGGCCACCCCCAGCACCGGGCTGCCTCCCGGCGGAATCGCCGCGGCGGACGTCTCCATCTCCTCGATGCCCTCGGCCTCGCTCGTCCACAGCGGAGGATTCGTCGGCGAGTCCGTCGCGTCGTTCGGCGTGAAGGTGATGATGCCGTTGTTGCCGCACGGCTGCCACAGATTTCCCTTCGCGTCGAAATACAGGCCGCTCTCGGATACGTAGTATCCCTGCGGCCGGAACGACGATGGATTCAGCCAAAGCACTGGCTGCGTCGTCGACCACGTGTAGTGGCTCCCCAGCGTCACCCACGTCTGGCCGCCGTCGAGCGAGCGCTGCAGCACATCGCCGGCATCGATAAAAATGCGATTCACGTTCGCCGGATCGACCGCAATCCCGCCCGTTCCTCCGCTCGGCGTCGCCACCGTCGTCCACGTGCCCGCGCGACTGCGCTTAAAAATGTTGTGGCTCGCGTTGCCGTCCGTCACCCACAAATTGCCCGCGGAATCCATCGTTGCCCAGCAAAGCTGCGCCGACCCGCTACAAATATTATTCGCCGCCGCATTGGTCACGTCCGCCCAGGTCTGCCCGCCATCCTCGCTCATCATCACGCCGCCGCCGGTCACGGCGTCGCCGTTCGTCTCGTCGTGCTTGATGTACGTGACATAGACGCTGCCGCTCACCGCTTGCCCGTTCACCTGCGCCGTGCCGTTGCCGCCGTCGATGCGCGGCAGCTGCGACTCGTAACGTACGCTCGGTGAATTCGCGAGATACCCGCCGCCCGTCACCTGCGTCCACGTCATCCCGCCGTCGCTCGTTCGATACAGCCCGTCGCTCGCGCCCTGCGTTCCCGGGCTTCCGAAAAACGCGACGTTGCCGTTGTTCGGATCAAAGGCCAGCCGCTCGCCGCTCGTCTCGCTCGCGAGGGATCCACTCAGCGCCAGATTCCCAGCCTTGAACGTCACGCCTCCATCCCAGCTCGCGTAGATGTTGAGCTTGAATGCCACGCCGGACGCTGTCAGATCCGCCGACGTGCTCATCGCATACGCTACCAGGATGTGGTCGGGGTTCTTCGTATCGATGGCGATCGCACCCGCTCCGGCGTTCGCCGGCTGCGTCGTCATGCTCGCCGGAAACGCGCTCGCCAGCTTTGTCGGAACCCAGGTTTCGGCCGCGGCATTCCAGCGGTAGAGATTCTCGACGTCGCCGCGGGCATACATGCGCGTCGGATCCGACGGGCTGATCGCCATCCCCCGCATCCATCCGCCCGCGCCAATCTGCACCGGCGCCCATGTGTACTGCGCCGACAGATCCTGATCCTGCGCGCGGCACGCCGCCGGAATGAAGATCGCCGCGATGGCGAGCAGGCGCAGACAGCTCCTCGCTCCCCTCGCCTCGTGCCTAAGCCTGTCGTTCACGTTCGCTCCGGCGCGTGGAGGCGCGACTCACCGGAACCTCAATCCCGATCCACACCACGCGCCGTCAGCATACACCGGAAGCTCCTCAGCTCCGCTTTCAAAGCCGCCGTTGTCCCTCACCTTCGTAATCCAGCCACGCGACGGGCCAGCACCCGCGTTGCCTCCGGCTCACAGCCATCCCTTATTGCGCGCAATCCTGGCGGCTTCAAACCGATTGGCAGCCTGCAGCTTCGATATCGCCTCCGACAGATAATTCCGCACCGTGCCCTCGGTCAGGCGCAGCGAGCGCGCCAGCTCAGCCGTCGTCTCCCCATCGCCCGCGCGCCGCAGAATCACCCGTTCCCGATCGGTCAGAGGATCCTTCTCCGCGCTCCAGATCTGCGAAGCCAGTTCGGGATCGACGACGCGCCCCCCGCGGCTCACCTCGCGCACCGCCTCCGCCAGTTCTTCCGACGGCCGGTCCTTCAGCAGATATCCCGACGCCCCCGCGTCGAGAGCCCGCCGCAAATATCCCGGCCGCGCGAAGGTGGTCAGAATCAGAACGCGCGTAGCCGGATAAAGCTCACGCACCCGCGCCGTCAGTTCCAGCCCGCTCATCTTCGGCATCTCGATATCGGCCACCAGCACGTCGGGCCTTTGCCTCCCAACGGCGTGCAGCGCCTCCTCGCCGTCGCAAAACGATCCCAGCACCTCCATATCCGGCTCGATCGAGAGCAGCGTGGCCAGGGCTCCCCGCAACATCCCCTGGTCTTCCGCCAGCACCACGCGGATCCGCTGCGTCATGCCGGCTCCCCCGCGCGCGCCGATTGCGGCTCTCGCGGCCATCCGGCTTCGTGCGTCGCCGGCACGGTGATCTCCAGCCTGGTTCCCCGGCTGGGCGAGCTGAACACCTTCAGGTTCCCGCCCACCGCGTGCAGCCGCTCGCGCATGCCGCCCAGGCCGTTGCCTTCCCTGATCGGGCCGCCCTGCCCGTCGTCCTCGATCGTGAAATACAGCTTCCCCTCTTTTTCCAGCATGGTCAGCCGGCACACGGTCGCCGCGGCATGCCGCACGACGTTGGTCACCGCTTCGCGCAGCACAAAGCAAAATACGTGCGCCTCATTCGGAGCCAGAGTCACAGGGGCCAGGGTTGTCGCCAGCTTCACGCCGGCCGACAGCAGGCTGCGTCGCGCCCGGCTGATTTCCGCATCCAGTCCTTCCGCCCGGTAGCCCGACACGGCGTCTCGCACCTCGGCAAGCGCGTTCCGCGCCGTCTGCTCCGCTTCCACAATCTCGTTGCGCGCGCGGTCTGCGTCACCCGCCAGCAACCGCCGCGCCAGGTCCAGCTTCACCGCAATCACCGTCAGTGTGTGGCCCAGCAAATCGTGCAGATCGCGTGCTATGCGCTCTCGCTCCGCTTCCTGCGTTAACCGCGCAATCTGCAGGTTGGCCCGCTCCAGCAGCGCGTTGGCCCGCTCCTGCTGCGCGTAGGCAAAGTTGCTCAGGCCCAGCACCACGCTGAACAACAAGACCTCCTCGGCCGTCACCGCGGTATCGCCGAAATACCACGTCTCCGCCGCCACGCCCGCCATCATCGCCGCCAGCACGAAAAACAGCACGCTCAGCCGCTCCAGAAACAGGCACAGCACCACAAAGGCATAGACAAAAACCCCGGCCGCGTCCCGATTCAGGGGGTAATAGGCGAAGCCGAGCAGGAAGAACAACCCAAACGCTGCAGCCTGCCGCCGGCCTCTCAGTCGTACCACCAGGAAATACAGCGCAAGGAAGGCCGCGTAAAACACCGCAAACTCGATCCACACCGTTGCGGAGTGCCGCCGAATCGGCTCGACGAAGAACACGGCCGAATAAAGCACTCCCACCACGCGCGCGATCGAGCGGACATCGGCAAACTTTCGATGCGCATGGTTCATCGGTGCGTCCGCCATGCTGCGGTCCGGGCTGTTGGACGGCCCTTCGCTCATTTCCCCATGATCCCACCGCCGGCCTCGTCCTGGTACCGGTCGGTGTCATCTCGAATGGATGACACCTGTCATGATGACGGCTGTCATCTCACGCCGATGACAGCGGCCACTGTTATCGCACCGTCGCAGTACGGCATGATCTTCTCCGTACCCTGCACGCAGGAGACGCAATCATGAGCATCATGCTGTTGGCCGAAACGCTCTACTGGATCTGGATTCTGTCGGAGCTGGCCATTCTCGCCTTCACCGTCACGCGGCCCGGCGGAGGTCAGGTGAAGGATCGCGGCTCGCTCCTCCTTCTCTGGGGCGCGCTTCTCCTCGCGGGCACTCTCGGCGCCCGATACGGCGCCACCCATGCTCCCAGCATCTTTCCCGGCGCCGCGTGGATGCGCCCCCTCGGCCTCGCCATCCTTGCCCTCGGCGTCGCCATTCGCTGGACCGCGGTCCTCACCCTGGGCCGCGCCTTCAGCGCCAACGTCGCGATCCGCGCCGGCCAGAAGCTTTACACGAGCGGCCTCTACCACCGCATCCGCCACCCCTCGTATCTTGGCCTGCTCATCATCCTCTTCGCCATCGGTCTGCATACCCACACCTGGATCGGGCTCTTCATCG
Organism: Acidobacteriaceae bacterium; assembly: GCA_035503555.1. Lineage (GTDB taxonomy): Bacteria > Acidobacteriota > Terriglobia > Terriglobales > Acidobacteriaceae > Palsa-343. The sequence continues at coordinate 13,306 of DATJTG010000246.1, forward strand.
TGATGATCCCCTCCTTTGCGGCGATGAGCTATCGCATCGAAGTCGAAGAGACTGCCCTGCGATCGGCGTTTGGGAGCGCCTGGGTGTCCTACAGCCGCAGCACCGAGCGCCTGATTCCCGGAATCTATTGAGCCCGGTCTTCCGCGCCTGATCCGGCTCATCTCCGCGCCGGAAGCGCAGTGCCTGATGGCCCGGCGTTGCGACGCGGGCGAGGCCCTCCAAAGTCCACTTCGGTCGGCGGGACGGCGCGGCGCAAAGGTGCGCGGGCACCTTCGAGTCGAGATCCAAACAGAAATGCCCCACCCGGAGACAAACCGGGTGGGGCGTTCTGAATCGAAGGTCACTTCACCGTGACATATTCGGTTGCCGTCACCGACCCTCCGGTGTTCATGTAGCCCACCAGCGCCAGATAATGCTTGCCGGCGGTCATCGACACTGAGGTATTGATATTGAACCGTTGGCTCTTCGCTGTGTTATCCAGCGTCTGCACTGCCGTGTTGTCCACGTAAATGCGGATCGCCGTGATGTATCCGCTCCCGTCATACGAGCTTGCCTGAATATTTACCGGCGAGCTCACCGCATCCACCGAGTTGGGTGTGCATATCTCGATGCTCGTGCCGCTCGTGGTCGACGAACACGCCTGCGGCGGATAGTAGATATCGATCGAAGCCGAGAGCGATCCGCCGGTGCTCTCATACGCGACGACCACCAGGTGATGGGTCCCCTGCAGCGCGCCGAAGCTCTCGCTGAACTGATAGGTCGCAGACTTATTCGGATTATCGGTCGTGTAGCCCGGCTGGTTATCGAGATACACGCGCATCGCCGTGATATAGCCGCTCTGCGCTCTCGCCCCGGCGAGGAGGGTGTAAGTGGAGGAAACCGTCTCGTTGTTCTGCGGCGAACAGATCGTCACCCCCGGTGAGTTGGGGATGCAACCGCTCCCTGTGGCATTCCCGACTGTAAACGTCACGGACGAGGTGAACGCCTTGCCGGAATTGTCGTAGCTCACCAGCACCAGATCGTGGGTGCCCTCCGTAGCCGTGATGGTGGTATTCACCGTCTGCGATGCGGTCTGGTAAACCGACGTGTTGTCCAGGTACAGCCGATTCAGCGTGAAGCCGCTCACGTTCGACGCGGCGCTCACCGTCACCGGCGAGTTCAGCGTTTCCCCTGAAGTCGGCGTGCAGATCACATTCTTGTTCGTCGTCGTGGGGGCCGGACACCCGGAGCCACTTCCGCCCTGGGTATTGTCGTAAACGTTGAGCGACGTGGTCTGGTTCGTCGTGTTGTACACCAGCGTCGCCATATCCTGCTTGTTGTTGCCGATGAAATCGCCGGCGACGATGCCGCCGCCCAGCTCGCTGGCGGTGCCGGTTGCGAAGCTCTGCGATTCGGCGAAAGTTCCGCTGCCGTTACCGTTCAGGATGGCGAGTTCGGGCGGCCCGGCCGGCGCGCCGTTGCTCGAGCTGGAGTCGTACGTCACCGCGATGTCGTTGTATCCGTCGCCGTTGAAGTCCGCGCTCGCGACGCCCTCGATATACGGCGCGCTGAACTCATTCTGGAAGGTGAAGCTGCCGCCGCCGTCGTTCCGCGCGTAGACGGCCGTCCCCGACGTAGCGGTCTCACGCCCCGCGTAGATCACGTCCGGTGTTCCGTCGTTCTGCAGATCTGCAACGCGCCCGTTCACGTAGATCTCCGGCTCCGACTGCCCATACTGGGGCGACCAGTAGCCGAGAGTGCCGTTGTTGCTGGTTTCGGGCAGATAGTAGACGGTTCCCTGATAGGGACTGGGAGTGTTGCCTCCGGGCTGACAGGACGTCGTCAGCAGCAGATCGAGGTTCCCGTTGTTCTGGAAATCCGCGCCCACCGCATCGACGATCCCGCAATTGGTATAGCTCGCTCCGCTCGCGGCGTTCGGCTGATCGAGGTTCATAGTGCCCTGGCCTTCTAAAGTCAGCTTCCCGGTCCCGTCGTTCGTGTAGATATTCACATTGTTGTTGTCGCCCGGAAAGAATTGCCCGCCCGGATTGTACTGTCCCGGCGTGTAGCCCGCGACCACGACCGCGGGATGGCCGGTATGAAAGATGTCGCCGACCACGATGGCATTGCATTCCTCGTAGCCACCGGAGGTCGTCTGCTCCGTAAAGGTGCCGTCACCCTTGTTCAGCCATACGATGACTTCCACCGTCTGCGACTGGCCGCTGCCCTCGTTTTCGCAGCCAACAATGTCGGGATAGCCGTCGCCGTTCATGTCCGCAATCGCCGCCGCAGCCAGAGATCCCGATCCGGGAAGCGGAGTTGGGCCCGAGAATCCGCCATCACCCGTATTGATGAAAATATTTCCGGGCGCTGAAGACGGTGTTACCCGCGATCCGTACGACAGCAGATCGGGGTAGCCGTCGCCGTTGAAATCGGCGCTGAGGATCTGGGTGTTTTCGCTGGTTGGGGGAAGGACGCCGGAATAGGTCTTCGTGGAAAATCCGGTTTGCGCATTGGCGAAACTGGCTGAAATCACAAGCGCAGAGGCAAGAACGGCAAGAGACCGCATGGTCTGCTCCTCCAAAGGGACGAGCTCACGTGATTGACGATTTTGATTATCAACTTGCTAAGTAGGGTTGTATCAAAAGTTACTCAATCACTGAAGGCACCTTCAGTCCTGCTCCGTCGGGAACCGTTTCTGATCTTTCGTAACCCCAGCTATTCTGATTCTTCTTGCTTTCCGGCGAGCACGCGCACACACTGATTGCAGAGCCTGATTCAGCACCAGGCGCAGGAAAAAAGGACTCGCGATGCGAGTCCTTTTTCTTTGCTGCTTCTCAGCTGTGCGGGGCTGCCTGCGTTTGAGGTCCTCGAATCAGTACTTTGTTTCTGAAGCGCTGAGGCTGGCAGGCGTTTTAAGAGCCTCAGAAACTACCTTGTTTTGTAGTAAGTACGGTTAAGGCCCTCCGGCAAAATCGGCACTTACTACGAAACAAGTTACTTGGAAAGAGAGGTAACCCTCAGAAATTTCCTGCGGCGACCCGGCGCCCTCAGGGACCTGAATACAGCTCTACCGGCGAGAACCCGATCGTCCCCGTCTTGTCGTCGACGCGCAGGAACAACGGCTTGCTCTGTCCGTTGATCGTGACCCCCACGATCACGCCGTTTCCAGCATGGTGCGACAGAATCACCTTGTGGCTCCTGATCGGGCCGTAGTCCTGATTGTTCGGCCCCCAGTCCTTCTGGAACTCGTCGAAGGTGTACGGCGCGTACTGCTGCGGATGCGCCTGCCAGCTCGGATCGTGGTTCCACTGCCCGTAGGCGGCCTGCAGGTTCCCGCTCTCCACCGTGGCCATGAACTTGTCGATCTTGTGGTCGGACGGGAAATGCCAGAACCACCACGGAACCTGGAGGAACCACAGCATCCCGCCGATGCCGCCGACGATAAGGATCACCAGAGCGGTGATGCCAAGAATCTGATTGCGGCGCGCTTTGCGCGCATTAAACGCCGGAGCATCCAGCAGGGTCATGCGAGGTTTCCTTTCCTGTTCAACCGAAAAGAGGAACGAGCCGGAATAAGACGAAGCGTTCCCTACTATTCTGACACCGCGCGAGCCCAATCGGTTTCCCGACGGTCCTACCGGAAACTTGGTTTAGGCTGAATACGCTGGAACGAGGAAGTGAGGAACGATGCGCGGGAAGGCTGAGCTCATTCTGCTGACGGTGGCCGTGCTGGGCGTTGGGGCCACCAACTTACATGCCGACGACGTAGTCAGGCGCGTGAAAAAGGCCGTCGCAGAAAGCACGCTCGATCAGCCGGGAACGAAACCCTTCCACTTGAAAGCGGTGCTTGCGCCCAGCCGCGAGCGCGACAATGCCTCGGGCCGCTCAGGCACGATCGAATACTGGTGGAAATCGCCCACGGAGTGGCGCCGCGAAGTCGTCTGCCCGGGCTTCCACCAGATCCAGGTCGTGAACGGTGACCATATCTGGCAAAAGAATGACGGCGACTATTTTCCCGAGTGGTTGCGGGAAACCGCCGTCGCGCTCGTTGATCCGATCCCGAACCTGCCGGAAGTCATGAAAGAGATGGACACCGGCGAGGTGAAGGACATGATGGGATCGACCTACATTCAATGGATGATTCCCAGTTCCAACGGGCAGACACCCTCGTGGATCGGCGCAACTGTCGCCTTGAATGACGGCAGCGGGCTTCTGTTTTACGGAGGCGGATTCGGGTGGGGCGCCGAGTACAAGGACTACCGGAAATTCCATGGCCGCATGGTTGGTCAAATCGTCAGCGCGGGGTCGCCTGAAGTCACCGCGAAAGTGCAGACGCTCGAAGATCTCAACGAAACTCCCGGCCTCTTCGACGCTGTGGCCCAGGGTGGCGACACGCACTTGCTCAAGACCGTGCTTATCGGTGAAGCTGCGCTGCGCCAGAACCTCCAGTCCATCGATAACGTCAATTGGCCGGCCGTCAAAGATGGTCCGCTCGAAGGTGCGATCACCGCGAATATCACCGTCGATCGCGCGGGAAAAGTACGCGAAGTGGGCCCGGTCGTTGCAACGAATCAGGCCCTCAGCGATGTGGCCCGCCGGCAGATCGAAGCCATGCAGTTCAAACCGTTCCTGCTGAATGGCGAACCGGTGCAGGTGGTCTCGCGCGTCACCCTCTCGTACAAGACCTTCCGCGTGCAGTAACGCTGTATTCACAAGCTATAGCGGTTGCGATCCTTGTCCGCCCGCCGCTCCAGCGCCAGCGCGATCAGGCGGTCGATCAGCTGCGGATATGGCACGCCCGACGCCGCCCACAGCCGTGGATACATGCTGATCGACGTGAACCCAGGCAGCGTATTGATCTCGTTGACGTAGATGCGGCCGGCCTTCCCTGGCTCCATCAGGAAATCGACGCGGGCGAGTCCCGCGCAGTCGCAGGCCTGGAAGGCGCGGACGGCCATCTCCCGCACCTGCTTCGTCTGCGCTTTGGTTAGCTTCGCCGGAACGATCAGGTCCGACCCTTCGCTCAGGTATTTCGCCTCGTAGTCGTAGAACTCTTTGATGGGGATGACTTCGCCGACGACCGACGCTTCCGGCGCGTCGTTCCCGAGCACGGCGACTTCGAGTTCCCGCGGCTTTTTGCCCTTGCCGCCGACGCCCTGCTCCACCACGATCTTCCGATCGAACTGCGCGGCCATCTCGATGGCCGGACCCAGTTCCTTCCGGTCGTGCGCCTTGCTGATGCCCACCGACGACCCCAGGTTCGCGGGCTTTACGAACACCGGGTACCGCAGCGCAGCCTCGATCCGGACCGTGACCTTCCTCGCCGACTTCTCCCACTCGCCGCGCAGGAACGTCACATGCTTCACGATGGGCAGCTTGGCCGACGCGAACAGACGCTTCATGGCGTCCTTGTCCATGCCCGTGGCTGAGCCCAGCACGCCCGACCCCACATAGGCGATACCAGCCAGTTCAAACAGCCCCTGGATCGTGCCATCTTCGCCAAACGTCCCGTGCAGCACCGGAAAGATGACGTCGACCGCCAGCACATGCTCCGGACTCGACGGAGTGATGGCAGATGCCGGCCGCTCAAACGGCACCAGAGCCTCGCTCGGGACCGGCGGCACCAGCACCGATTCGCCCTTTCGCAGGACTGCCGCAGCCGAGGTGGCCTCGGGATCTCCCGCGCGCAGCTGCTTATCCGAGGGTGAGGACTCACCGGCAAGCAGGCGCTCGGCGTGGGCGGCTGTAACCCATTGACCCTGCTTGGTGATCCCTACGGGGATGACGTCGTATTGCGTGCGGTCGATCGCTTGCAGAACCGACGTGGCGGAAAGCAGCGACACTTCATGCTCGCCGCTCCGTCCGCCAAACAGGATGCCGACTCGAATCCTCTTCTTCATAGGCCGCAGCCATTCTAAATAGCGCGGAAGCCGCCAGCGGTGCGAAAGCCGTCCGCGCCCTCATTTCACAGGAGCTATTGCGGCGGCTGGATGAACCAGAGATCGTTCAGGTAGCCCAGCGTCTTCACAGCGTCGTTGCCGTGACCGCCGAACAGGAGGAATCGGCCACCGACCGTCGCGGAGAATGCGTTGTAGCGAGCGCCCGGCAGATTCGAGGACGAAGCGATGTTGAGAATCCCATAGGTCGCTCCCTGGTCCGAGCGGTCGGGGCCTCCAATCCACGTCCATTGCCCGTCGCTGTAGCACCAAAGGTCGCTGAGGATTCCTCCCTGGCCGGCCTTGTCGTAGCCGTCGCCGCCAAAGAGCCAGAATCGGCCGGACCCATCGGTCCACTCCGCTGCACGGATACGGGCTCCCGGCTGGTTGGCCGGAGCTGCCTGGCGCAGAGTGCCATAGGTTCCGGATTCGGAGGGCTCCGTCGAGCCGCCGAGCCACATCCATTTCCCATGGGAGTATTCCCAGAGATCGTTCAGGGCCGAGAATCGGTTGCCGGGCACGGTCGCCCCGCCGAAAAGCCAGAAATTCCCCGATCCATCCACCCAGGTAGTCGCGCTGTCGCGCCCGCCTGGGCTGTTGGCTGCATTGGAAGTGCCGCGCGTCCCGGATACGGCGGGTTGATCGGCTAGATTCGAGCCTCCCATCCAGGTCCATTGCCCGTCGCGGTACTGCCAGAGATCGCTCAGATAGCCCGCGTGGCCGTAACTGTCGAGGCCGTAACCCCCGTAGAGCCAGAAGCTTCCAGCCGCATCGCTCCACGAAGCGGCGCTCCGGCGCGCCCCGGGCTGGTTCGCTGCGGAAGCCTGGCCCAGCGTTCCATAGATGCCGGGTTCGGTCTGCGTTCCGCTGCTGGAGCCGCCCATCCATGTCCATTGACCGCCGGAAAATCTCCAGAGGTCGTTCAAAGCGTTGCTCATGCCATGCTCATCAAGGCCAAGCCCGCCAAACACCCACAGAGAGCTGTTCGAAGTGTCGATCCACCCCACCGCTCCGGACCGGGCGCCCGGCACGCTGGCTGGGTCCGCGACGCCGAGGGTATCGTACTTGCCCGTCTGGTTCGGCCTGTCGGAGCCCGATATCCAGGTCCACTGGCCGTTGGAGTATTTCCAGAGGTCGTTGTACCAGATGTCGGAATCCGCCGTCGGCTCTGATTCGCCGCCAAAAATCCAGAAATTCCCGGCAGAATCGCCCCAGGCCACGCCATCGCTGCGGCCCGCCGGAGTGATTCCCAGGGTCGACTGTCCCTGTAAACCATAGTTGCCACGACTGTTAGCAAACTGTTGTCCGGCGATCCAGGACCAATGAGGCACGGGAGGCAGGGCCGGGGCGAGAGTGCCAGGCGCTGCAGGGGAACTGCGGCGGTCGCACCCCGCAACGGCCAAAAGGCCGGTGAGCATCAGGGTTAACGGGTGGAATCTCAGCAATCGAACTGACTATAAACGGAATCCCTCCGGAGAGGACCCGGAACAAATGCGTCCCCTGAGCCGAGTTCGACATCAGAGACGTATGTCACAGGATGGAATAGGGCTTGCAACCGAGAGCAAAGGTCTTTATTATGCGGCAATTGCGGGTATGAAGGCAGGATCGGTAGCAGAGAGCGGGACGCGCCTCCGCGGGAAAGCGGCACCGGGCAACGGGCATGGCAGTACGACCCGGGAGCACACGCCAGCCCCCGTCCGCCACGAGGCCAACGGCGAGCCGGCGATCGAACGCCCGGCGATGACCGCGCATTACATCCGGTCGCGGATCGGCAAGATCTGTGTCGCCATCACAGGGACCAACCCGGCCGAGATGCTGCGGAACGCTGAAGACACAGTGCGCGAAAACCATTTCGTGGAGTTCCGTCTCGACTATCTGGCGAATCCGGTCGCGATGCTGCCGAAGCTGAAGACCTTCCTCTACGAGCGCGGCGAAGTGACGGCGATTGCCACCTGTCGCCGAACTGCAACGGGCGGCAAATTCAAGGGTACTATCCAGGCCGAGCTTGAAGTGCTGGAGAAGGCAGCGCTCGCCGGGTGCCACCTGATCGACATTGAGCTGCAAACGGCCGAGCACATGAAGCCGGCGCAGATGAAGCGCCTGCGCAGCCGCGGCGCCGCGCTCATCATCAGCTATCACGACTTCGACTCGACGAAGGACCTCGACAAGATCTTCGAACGCATCAGGCCCTTCCAGCCGGAGTTCATCAAAATCGTCTCAACGGCGAAGTCGCTGGCTGACAACGTGGCGATGATGCG
>DATJTG010000247.1:0-5016 GCA_035503555.1 Acidobacteriaceae bacterium
TGACAGCACCCTTCGGCGTGGGTAATGTTTCTCGCGGAGTGGTAACGATACCATCTCCTGTCTGTTGCTCGTCTTTGCAGATACCCACCCTCTCCGCCCGATCGAGAGGCCCCTCCCCCACCCGCGATGCAAAGGAAGAGCCATGCCATTCACTCGCAGAACACTCACAGGGTTTCTGTCTGCAGCCACGCTTGTGTCGAGCCTCGTTCTTCCCCACGCGCTCCACGGGCAGACCGGTACGACAACCCTTCCGCTTTCTCTCTCTGACTGGGCCGTCGCTTACAACGGCGATGACGCGTCACTCGCGTCGGTCACCTATGGCGGTCAGCCCGCCCTGAACTGGCAGGTAACGTCCGCTCTCGGTCATTCGGATTGGGCCTTTGACACACTGTCGCTGCCTACCGACGAGACGTATACGTTCACAGTCGAACTGGCCGGCACCGGCACTGCCGCGCTCAACATCTGGAACGGGGAACAGAACGTGCCGGGCCAGGCCATCCAACTCACATCGGCCTTCCAGACCGTCAGTGTGACCGCCTCTGTCCTCTCACCCAATCCTCAGTTCCAGATCCTTGATCCCGACAGCGGCACATCGGCGTTGAATGTTTATTTCACCAATCCGACCGTGACTCTTGTGGGTCCGGCGAGCGGCCTTTCGCTGTGGCAGATTGCCTACGGCGCCCAGGATGCCACGCTGACCTCGACGGACTACAACGGCGAGTCGGCATTGGAATGGCAGGTCAGTTCAGCGCTTGGCCACTCTGACTGGGTCTACACCTATCCGCCGTTTGTCCCTGGGGACACCTACCAGGTATCGGCGCAGGTGGCGGGGAGCGGGACCGCAGAGATCAATGTGTGGGACGGGAACGAAAACGTCTCCGGGCCACCAGTCACATTGACCCCGAATTTTCAGACAATCACGGAAGAGGTGCAGGTGCTCGCTCCGAACACCGTTGTGGTCTCGCCGAGTACGCCGCAGTTCCAGCTGGTAGACCCCGACAATAACGGCTCATCGGCGCTCACGATGTATTTCCAGAACATTACGTGGCAGCAGGTCACCCCAGCCCCGATGCCGCCCACGGGCGTATCGGCGGAGCTGCTGCGAGGGAACAACGTCAGAATCGACTGGAACTCACCCGCCCAGTGTGGCGGCACCGGGATCGCGAGCATCACCGGCTACGACGTCTATGTCACCGCCCAGCCCTTCGCTGAGAACTATGCAAGCCCGAGCGCGACGGTCGCGGGATGCGGCAGTGGAGCAACGGGCGCAACGGTCCGGGCTCCCGGCGGCGCCGGCGTTCTCTATGCCACCGTGGTAGCGACGAGCGCAGAGGGCAACTCCCCGCCGAGCCCGCAGGTTTCCACCGTGCAGCTCACCGGCTATGAGGGAGAAGCCGAGGCTGCCGTGCAGGAACTGCAGACCGACTACACCTCCTCGAGCGGGCTGTTCAACACCACCGGCTGGTGGAACTCTGCCAACGCCCTCGACGCGATCATCGATTACATGCAGACCACGGGATCGCGGACCTACATGAGCGACGTTTCCAACACCTTTGCGAAGGCCGTCAACGAGGCGCCGCCGCCAACCCCAGGCAACTTTATCGACACCGCGTACGACGACACGCAGTGGTGGGCGCTTACCTGGCTCAACGCTTACCAACTGACGCGTAACCCCGCTTATCTGCAGATGGTGGAGACGATGTACTCCTACGTCACCGGGGCGTGGACGCCTTCCCAGTGCGGCGGCGGCCTGATATGGCAGACCACGAACGCCTACCAGAACTCCGTCACCAACGAGCTCTTCCTGGAGCTGTCCGCTCGCCTCTACCTGGTGACCCACCAGGCGAGTTACCTGCAGTGGGCGCAGAAGGAGCTGTCGTGGTTCAACGCGAGCGGGCTCATCAACTCCTCGTACCTGATCAACGACGGCCTCACCACCACTTGCCAGAACAACGGCCAGACCACATGGACGTACAACCAGGGGATCATCCTCGGCGGGCTCGCAGCGTTGTACCAGGCGACGCACGATCAGTCTTATCTGACGGAGGCAGAGCAAATCGCGAATGCCGCCATCACCAACCTTGCGAGCTCGGACGGAATTCTGACCGAGCCCTGCGGATCGACTTGCCCAACACAAAACCCCGATCAGACCCAGTTCAAAGGGATTTTCATGCGCAACCTGGAATCCCTTTACGAGGTGACGGGCGAGCAGTCTTATCTCGACTTCATCAACCAGAACGCGACCTCGGTCTGGGGCAGCGACCGCAACCTCTACGACCAGATCGGCTTCGACTGGTCCGGGCCGATCACCGCGCCCGACCAGTCGTTCAATGCCTCGACGACGAGTTCGGGGCTGGACGCGCTCAATGCTGCCGCGCATGCTGCGTGCCGGCAGCAATCGGGCGGAAATTAACTGCGAAGGCCCTGGGCGATTCTCTCTCTTCCGAACCTCAACGCAAGTTCGTGCCGCAAGGGGCCCCGCGTGATCAAGGGGCCCTTCTGCGAGTGATTTTCCCATGATCTCCTGCGCGCCATTCCAGGAAGCAGTACCGAAGTGACCCGAATCGTCCCGCTGTGCGGTCTCGCGGTTTGTAGCCCCTGCTGGCCGGACTTTATGATGAAAGACGGACTTTATCCTGCAGAGTTTTTCATCATAAACGTTCACAAATAGGGAGACGAACGATGCGAATTGGAGTTTTAACGGGCGGCGGAGACTGCCCTGGCCTGAATGCCGTCATTCATGCGGCGGTGAAAAAAGGCATTACGCATTACGGAGACGAATTCGTCGGATTTTTGGAAGGCTGGCGCGGCGTTCTCGACAACAACACCATTCCGCTCACTCTGGAAAAAGTTGACGGCATCCTCGCTCTCGGCGGCACCGTCCTGCGCACCTCGCGCACCAACGTGCGCAAGATCGAAGGCGGCATTCAGAAGTGCGTCGAAGTGCTCAAGGCGAACAAGCTCGACGCGCTCATCGCCATCGGCGGCGACGACACGCAGTCGGTCACCAACGCGCTGATCGAGGCCGGCGTCCCCGGCGTGGGCGTTCCCAAGACCATCGACAACGACCTCAACGGCACCGACGTCTGCTTCGGATTCGACACCGCCGTCATGATCGCCACCGAAGCCGTCGATCGCCTGCACACCACGGCTGAGTCGCACAACCGCGTCATCGTCTGCGAAGTCATGGGCCGCGACGCCGGTTGGATCGCGCTCACCGCCGGCGTGGCCGGCGGCGCGCACGCAATCCTGGTGCCCGAAAAGCCCATCGATCTCGATCACGTCTGCGCCATCCTGAAGCACAACCACGACCACGGCAAGAAATACGGCATCGTCGTCGTCGCCGAGGGCGCGAAGCTGCCGAACTCCGGCGAACAGGCGGTCAAAGGCACCAAAGTCGACTCGTTCGGGCATGCGCGGCTCAGCGGCATCGGCGAGCATCTTGCCGAGGAAATCGAGAAGAAGACCGGCTACGAGACGCGCTCCGTCAACCTGGGCCACACCCAGCGCGGCGGAACGCCGACCGCCTACGATCGCATGCTGGCGACGCGCTATGGCCTCGCTGCCATCGATCTGGTGCACGAGAAGAAGTTCGGGCGCCTCGTCGTTCTCCGCGGAACCAAAATCGAGAGCATCCCGCTGGCGGAAGCCATCTCGAAGAATCGCACAGTCGACGACAGCTTCCTCTCCATCATCAGTGGCCTCGAGCCAAAACTGTAAGTTGCACTTGAACTCTGCCCTGTTCGCCCGCCCGGGCGGGCAGGGCACTGAGTCGTTTTGGATCTGCCGCGAGTTTGCTTTCCGGTTTCCCTGGGAATTCTCTGTTTCTTTCCCGCTCCGCCCTGTGGTATACCTGTCCCTGCTCAGTGACCGGAGGAGCCGTGAAAGCCACGCTTGCCCCAACCGACGAGACGCGCGAAGTCATGGACATCCGCCAGGCCGCCCACTATCTGGGCATCAGCGCTGACAGCCTGTATCGCTATGCTGCCACGGGGTTTATCCCAGCCTTTCGCCTTGGCAATCGCTGGCGTTTCCGCAAGTCGCGGCTCGATGAGTGGATGGATCGCCGTTCGGGCCTGAGCGAAGCCGAAGAACCTCGGCTCGTGCGTTCGCAGAAGAAACCGGTGCGTTCCACTCGGCTTCTGCGCGCCGCCAAAACTGGATCGTAAGCTGCCCTGAATCTTTCAGTTACGCGGTATTCTTCAGGTTTAACCTTGGTCTGACCGGCCTGGGCCCTGCTCCCTGTCATACTGGAGACAGGCGCGTATGTCCCTCAACAACACCATTGCCGTCGCCATGTCCGGCGGAGTCGATTCGTCGACCGTCGCCGCCATGCTGCGCGCCGAGGGATACGACCTCGTCGGCCTCACCCTGCAGCTCTGGAACCAGCGCCGCCTCGCCGGCAAGGAGGGCATGCCGGAGCACGTCACCGGCCGCTGCTGCTCCCTCGATGACGTTTACGACGCGCGCCGTGTCGCCGAGGCGCTCCAGATTCCCTACTACGTCGTCAACGAAGAGGAGCGCTTCGAAGAGGACGTCGTGCGCCCCTTCGTCCGCGAGTACCTGAACGGGCGAACTCCCATTCCTTGTTCACTTTGCAACAATCACCTCAAGTTCGATCAGCTTCTCGTCCGCGCCCGCCAGATCGGTGCCGACCGCATCGCCACCGGCCACTACGCGCGCAACGCGTTCGACCCGGCCCGCCATCGCTGGATCCTCAGCCGCCCCGTCGATCAGGCCAAGGACCAGACGTATTTCCTCTTCGGCCTCACCCAGGATCAGCTCAGCCGCACGCTCTTTCCGCTGGGCGCCTATCGGAAGGCTGAGGTGCGCGAAATCGCCGCGCAGCGCGGCCTCGCCATTGCCGTCAAGCCTGACTCGCAGGAGATTTGCTTTATCCCCGGCGGCGACTACAAGGCGTTCATCAGCGCCTATCTCGGCGAGCAGGGCGAGGAGATTCCCAATACCGCGGGCGAACTCGTCTCGACTTCCGGCGACGTGATCGGCCGCCACGCC
>DATJTG010000248.1:0-4090 GCA_035503555.1 Acidobacteriaceae bacterium
TCTTCCAAAATGCCTGCAGCAACGGACTGCGGCTCCGCGCCCCTAAGCGCCGCCAGCCGGGTAGATTCGAGTTCGCCCCGATAAAACATGTTGTATGTGTCAAACGGGATCAGTCTCTTGCCGTCGGGATGCGCGATGTGAATGCAGCTTTTCTTCACGCTGCGGACATCGAAGGCTTCCGCGTCGATAAACTGCACGATCAGCACCCGAAACAGATTCGCGTACCCCAGTTCCTTCGGAATGATTGCCTTCGGCAGGCAGCACAACAGTTCGCGCAGGGTGGAAGCTTGCGACACCGGTGAGTGGTTCGTGGCGAACAACCTGAACAGATGATCGCGAATGCCGCGCTCCTGTTCGTAAACGATCGTATTCTTCGCCCCGTCGATCAGCACTTCCGGTGGAATCATGCCGGTCAGCGGCACAACCTTCGCTTCCAGCTTCAGCGCGTAGGCCATCGCCAGCGCATCGGGATGGCACGGTACCGGGATGAGATCCTCCGGCCTGAAGACCTCCGTCTGTTTGAGGATGCGGCGTCTCACCTCCGTCAGCGTCAGGCGATGGTTCCCGGCATCGAATCCCTGCACGCGCCCGGCCTGCTGCACGGGCTGAATCGTCACGCCGCGTACCGCCGGCTGCCGCAGGGCAAATTCGATGATCTCCCCCAGTTCTCCATCGTTGACGCCCCGCTCCACCGTCACCACCAGCGTGGTGGAGATCCCGAGTTCGTTCAACCGATCCAGCGCCTTCTGCCGGATGCCGCGCAGGTCGGCGCCGCGCAGCTGCAGGAGCGGTTCGCGGCGCAGGGAGTCGAACTGCAGGTAAATCTCGAACTGGGGCATGAACTCGGCCAGCCGGGCTGCGAAGTCCGGCTCCTGCGCGATGCGGATCCCGTTCGTGTTCACCATCAGGTGGCGGATCGGCCGTTCCTTGCACATCTCAAGAACGCGGAAGAAGTCAGGATGCAGCGTGGGCTCGCCTCCGGAGATCTGCACCACATCGGGCTGCTTTTCGTTGCGCACCACGCAGTCCAGCATGCCCTCAATCTCGGCGAGCGACCGATACTCCGTGCGGTGCTGGCCGCTGCCCGCATAACAGATCGGGCAGGTCAGGTTGCAGGCGTCGCAGAGCTCAATCAGCGTGAGGCAGCTATGCTGTTCGTGGTCCGGGCACAGGCCGCAGTCGTACGGGCAGCCATATTTAATGGGCGTGTTGTACATCATCGGCTGCTCCGGCCGCTTGATGAAGACCTCGCGCGAACGGCGATAGTAGTCCACGTCGTCCGCGACCAGCACGCGCTGGAAGCCGTGTTGCGGGCACCGCTTCAGCATCCACACTTTGTCCTCTTCGAAAACGATCTTGGCGTCGATCCGCCGGTAGCACGTCGAGCAGATCGAGATCGCGACGTCGTAAAAGAGGTACGGCCTAACCTTTTCGGTCATGAGCTTTGATCGTCCTCAGAAAGATCACTCCTGCAGGTTATCGGCTTGCCGGGTCGCCATAGACCAGAGACAGGGAAACCTCGTTGGCAACATTGTCCAGCCAATAGCGCACCTTCGGATCGCGCCACGCAAGTTCCGGCGCTGATTCCGGCAAGCTGCCCTTCCAGCGATGAAGGTGGCTGGGCAATTGGCTCGGTGACGCGCCGCTCGGCGCACTCAGGGTCGCGTAAGTGGTAAAGGTCAAAGTCCACTCGAAAGCTCCAGGACTGCTCGGCCCGGCTGTCGCCGTCTCCCGGATGAGAAAGACCTGCAGAACGGCATCGTCAGATGTGACCTCTCCTCCGCAGCGTGCCGTCGGGCGATGCGTTTTTGCGTTGATGTCCTGGGCGACGGACCGCCCGAATGCATCCCCGTCGACCAGGGGTGGTTGGGAAAGATCTGTCACTTTCACGTACACGCTTTCAGATCCGAGAGGGTGCATCCGCGGCGGGCGCGGCGGCGGCAAAAAGCATGCTCCGCAGGCCAACAGCCCAACCACCGACGACGCCGTCAGGAGCTTCTTTCGATCCATGCGCGGATTCTACCTGCCGAGCCTCGCAAATCAAGGTGATTTATGACAGTTTCGGAACCGTACTCATCCGTCGTTCAACCCTCAGGGCTGATGGCCCTTCTCGTCGTCACCGTCGAAGAGCCGCTGCGGGCCGGAGCCGGCGCTCCTGTGCGAATGGATGACTTTTACCGCTCCCCACATGGCGAGGGCGACCACCAGACCAACAGCAGAAAGCACCATGACCAAAAGTTCGAGCCAGGCTGTCGTAATCAGCGCCGTGGCTATTCCGCCGCTGCCGCCACCCAGGGCGGAAACGGCGACAAAGTTCAGGCCGCACAGGCCGAGACCGACACCCAGGCTGACCGCAAGCACCGTGACGACTTTCGGGAAGTTCACCCGTTCAAGCAACTGCGGCATGAACCGCTCCCTTCCAGCGCCGCATGAGTACGTCACGGAGACAGAGTGCCGCCAGGACAGATAATCCCGCAACACACGCCCACTGAATAACGTTCATTCCCGCTACCAGCGGCTGCGGCTTCAGGAAATCGATGGCCAGCCGCCAACCGAGATACCCGGCCATGAATAGCCGAAATCTGTAACCATCGGGCCAGTTCGCCGGGCGCGTAAGGGCGAAGGCCAGGACCGCGAGGAACAGAATCTCGTAAAGCTGCGTCGGGTGCCGGGAAACGCCGTCTCCGAAGTTGACGCCCCACGGAAGTCTCGTTGCTTTCCCATACGTGTCGTCGGCCAGCCCCGCAACAAAGCAGCCGATGCGTCCCACCGCGATCCCGGCACACAGCGGCAGCGCAAACAAGTCGCCGGTGCGCGAGTGAATCCCGCTGAAGCGCTTCGCCAGTTCAACGCCGATCCAGCCGCCCAGCAGGCCGCCCACGATCGTTTTGCCGCCCGATGCGAAAAACACCGCAACCAGGCGCCCGGATCGAGCCGCTGCCAGAACCGTCGGCCATTGTTCGGCCAAACCCAGCAGCCGGCTGCCGATCAGCGCTCCCACGGCGGCTGCGGCGATCACCGTCCACCTCTGCGGTTCTTCGACCACGTCGCCCCGTCGCGCGCGGGCCCAGCGAAACACTACATAACCCACCACGTAGCCCAGGGCTTCGAAAACCGGATGCCATGCAGGGTGGGACCCGACGGAGATCATGCGGGGCAGTATAGCCGAGGGGCTGCTCCTTCGGCGCCTGCCTCAAGGTCCATCTCCCGAACCCATCTCCGCCCTCCGAACCCACCTCCTGAGCTGCCCCCATGACCTCCGTACCGTCTCCCCCTCCGATTCTTCTTGCCTCCACTCTCCCAACCGCCTACGCTAAAAAGCAGGAAAGCTCTGTCCTCGCGGCAGAGCTTTTCCTTTTGCGGATGCGGCCGTCTTTTTCCGATCACCGATCACGGGTCACCGATTACGGGTCACTGATTACTGATCACTGATCGCTGATCGCTGTCCCCGGCCCAGGCCCAGGCCGGGTCGCGCGCTCTTTGACACTTCGGCTTTACCGATCGGTAACACCAGCGCAAAAGCGATCCGAAGGGCAGCCGCAAGCCCTCTGGAATGAGGTGCTTGCCACCGTTCTGCGGCCACCCCTGGCAACGCCTCCGGAATCAGGCGTTTGCCACCGATACGGTGCGAGGGGGGGTATCCCCTTTTCAGCGCGCGCTCGTAGCTCGTTCCTGCCCCGCGCCAGGGGTTATCCTCAAAGGCAGGTGCCCCGCAACCTGGCCTGAGCGAAGTCGAAGGCTCTGCCCAACTTTGGCAGATGTGGGAAGCAGACCGGCCGCAAAGGAATCCGATCCGTTGTTGATGCCCCATATCACGCCCTTCGAATACGGTTGCTCCATCCTCGTCGGGGGCGCTGTCGTCATCGCCTGGCGCATCCGCGAAACCCGCACCGCGGTCACGCTGAAGAAGATCCTCATCCCCCCGGCCGGCATGTCCACCGGATTCTCGATGTTCGCCGTCCCGGACTTCCGCATTCCCTGGCTGTGGGCGCTGATCGCCTTTGCCACCGGAGCCACGCTCTTCGCCTGGCCGCTGGTGGCCACCACCAAACTCCGCCGCCAGGGCGCCGTCATCATGATGAAGCGCTCT
>DATJTG010000249.1:0-3536 GCA_035503555.1 Acidobacteriaceae bacterium
GGAAAGAACACTCCGGGGAAGGGCTACCGGTATGCGGCGACGCTGCTGGAGGTTTCCGGCAACGCGTTCCTGGCGAATCCTGAGGAGTTGCAGCGGGAAGCTTTCGGCAACGAAGTGATGGTGTTGGTGGCAGCCGATGAGGCCGAGCTGCTCGCGGTGCTGGAGCACATGGAAGGGCAGCTGACCGGGACGGTGTATTCTTCAGCGTCGGGCGGCGATGATGCGATGTATGCCCGCATTGAGCCGGTGCTGCGGCGCAGGGTCGGGCGGCTGCTGAACGACAAGATGCCGACCGGTGTGGCGGTGAGCCCGGCGATGAATCACGGCGGCCCGTTTCCGGCGACGGGGCATCCGGGCTTCACGGCGGTGGGGATTCCGACTTCGATTGCGCGGTTCACGGCGCTGCACAGCTACGACGGCGTGCGCGCGGATCGCCTTCCGGAGTTTTTGAGGGACAAGGTATAGGGTATAGCGTTTAGGGTGTATCGGGCCGAGCGCGGGGGCAGATGCAGTCCGGCTACACGGAAGTTTGCGTCTAAGAATTCTGTGATGATGGAATTCCACATTTCGCGCGAGGCTCGCGATCGCTACCAGGTCAGCGATGCGCTGTTCAACTTTGTCGGCAACGTCGTTTTCGCCGATCTGACGCAGTGCCGCGATCTCGCGTGGAAGATGAGCGAAGTGCGCGATCCGAACCATCCCGTGCAGCCGGGCGCGCTGTTTGCGATGGGGCTGATCGACGAGATCAGCCACGCTCTGGTCGCGCAGTACCGGAAGAGACGCGACCCGGAAGTGACCAATGCGGCGCTGGCGTGGTTTACGGCGCGGGTGGGCGAAGAGAATGTCGAGCGGCTGCTGCGGGGATTCGTCGAGGAGTTCCCGAACGTCGCGGTCTACCGCGGCGAGGCGAAGCTCGACGAGTGGCTGAATGGCTCCACGGAGGGCCTGGCGCATCGCGAGGCTGTGCTGGAAGAGCTGATGCTGCTGTGGCTGGCGAATCAGAATCCCGCGTTCAAGCCGTTTCGCGAACTCTACGACGACCAAAAGCTGGCGGAGAGCACTTCATATAAAGAGGTGACTTCGGAGCTGCGGAGCTATTTTGCGACGCGGCCGGAGACGGGGATGGGGCGCGGCAACCTGCTGGATCTGCTGCGCGCGCCGATCGAGGCGTCGCCGGATTCGCTGAGCGATCAGCTGGCGTGGATCCGCGAGAACTGGGGATCGGCGCTGGGCGAGGGGCTACGGCGGATTCTGTTGGCGACCGACGTGCTGAAGGAAGAAGAGATTGCGGTGTGGATGCGGTTTCATCCGCCATCTGAGCACCAGCATCACGATCCCATTGAATTCGGGAAGGCGTATTACCCGGTGCCTGAGTTTGGGCGCGACGGCGGCAACCACCCGGGCGATGTGGAATACGAGCGCTTCAGTCCCGATGTGGACTGGATGCCGAACGTGGTGATGATTGCGAAGAGCACCTATGTGTGGCTCGCGCAGCTGTCGCGGCAATACGGGCGGGCGATCGAGCGGCTCGATCAGATTCCGGACGAGGAACTGGAAACCCTGGCGCGGCGCGGGCTGAACGCGCTTTGGCTGATCGGCGTGTGGGAGCGGAGCCGGGCGTCGCAGACGATCAAGCGGATGCGCGGGCAGGGCGATGCGGTGGCGTCGGCGTATTCGCTGTACGACTACCGGATTGCCGACGATCTGGGCGGCGACTACGCGTACAACAATTTGCGCGAGCGCGCGGCGCGCTGCGGGGTGCGGCTGGCGAGCGATATGGTGCCGAACCACATGGGCATCGATTCGCCCTGGGTGGTGGAGCATCCGGAGTGGTTTTTGTCGCGGCAGGACAAGCCGTATCCGGCGTATCAGTTCGATGGGCCGGATTTATCGCCCGACGGGCGCGTGGAAATCAAAATCGAGGATCACTACTACAACCAGACCGATGCGGCGGTGGTGTTCCGGCGGCGCGATAACGGAAGCGGGCACGTCGAGTACGTGTACCACGGCAACGATGGAACGAGCTTTCCGTGGAACGACACGGCGCAGCTCAACTATCTGCGGGCGGATGTGCGCGAGCAGGTGATTCAGACGATCCTGCACGTGGCGCGGCTGTTCCCCATTATTCGATTCGACGCGGCCATGACCCTGGCGCGGCGGCACGTGCAGCGGCTGTGGTTTCCCCTGCCGGGGCATGGGGGATCGATTCCGTCGCGGGCCGAATCGGCGATGACGCAGGAACAGTTCGACGCGGCGATGCCGCACGAGTTCTGGCGCGAGGTGGTGGATCGCGTTGCGGTGGAAGTGCCGGGGACGCTGCTGCTGGCCGAGGCCTTCTGGCTGCTGGAAGGGTATTTCGTGCGGACGCTGGGTATGCATCGCGTGTACAACAGCGCATTCATGAACATGATGCGCGACGAGGAGAACGCGAAGTATCGCTCGGTGATCAAGAACACGATCGAGTTCGATCCGGACATTCTGAAGCGGTATGTGAACTTCATGAGCAATCCGGACGAGCGAACGGCGATCGACCAGTTCGGGACGGGCGACAAGTATTTCGGCGTGTGCACGATGATGGCGACGCTGCCGGGGCTGCCGATGCTGGGGCACGGGCAGATTGAGGCGTTCACCGAGAAGTACGGGATGGAGTACAAGCGGCCGCGCTATGAGGAGACGCCGAATCGCGATCTGGTGGAGCGGCACCAGCGGGAGATTGCGCCGCTCCTGAAGAATCGCCGCTTGTTTGCGGAGAGCGAGAACTTCGCGCTGTTCGACTTCTGGCGCGAAGACGGCACGGTGGACGAGAACGTCTTTGCGTGGTCGAACCGGCGGGGCGATCAGCGCGCGCTCGTGGTATATCACAACCAATACGGGAGCACCGCGGGAACGCTGCACGGATCGGCGGCGAAGGCGGACAAGGTGAGCGGCGGGCTCTCGCACGCGCGTTTGCACGAGGCGCTGGATTTGCCGGTGGATGGTCAGGCGCTGCTGGCGTTCCAGGACAGCGCGACGGGGATGCATTATCTGCGACGCGCGAAGGAGATCCAAGATCGCGGGCTGAAGCTGCATCTGCACGCGTACCAATATCACGTGTTCCAGAACTGGCGTCCGCTGCGGGCCAGCGAGCAGTATCCGTGGGACGCGCTGTGCAACGATCTGGCGGGGGGCGGCGTGTGGAGTCTGGACGAGGCGCTGGCGAAGCTGAAGCTGCGGCCGGTGCACGCGGCGCTGAAGCGCGCGCTGGCGGCGGATCTGCTGCGGTGCTATTCGGATCTTGAGGAAGCGCAGCCGACGAACGGCGATGCAGCGAAGCTGCTCTCGCACGCGAGCCAGGCACCGTGCGGCCGCGAAGAAACGCTGGACGGGCTGTCGAAGCGCGCAGAGAAGTTCTTCCGCGAGGCCCTGGCGGCGGTGGAGGGCGTGCGGCCCGACGACGCCATGGTGGCGGCAGTGCCGGGGTCGAAAGCGGGCGCTGCAAGCGAGCGTTACCGCGAGGCGCAGAAAAAGTATCGCAAGCTGCTGGAGGCGGCGGCGCG
>DATJTG010000250.1:0-21476 GCA_035503555.1 Acidobacteriaceae bacterium
CTGGACGTGGATTGTTCCCGTGGTCCCGTCCGTTCTCCTGATCGACGGCATCCTCTCGTGCCTGCGCAGCTACTCGCTCGACGATCTGCGCGAGCTGACGGCCGGCCTCTCCGCGCCGGACTACGCCTGGCAGGTCGGCGACGAGCGCGGCTGCCGCGTGCCGATCCGTTACCTCATCGGCACTCCTCTGCGAGCTGGGAACCTCGCCGCCTGAGCCGCCGGACTGCGGAACGGCCGCACACTTCGCCGGACCCGGATGGATGCGGCGCTTCGCTTGCAACAATGTCTTACCCATTTGTGGAATACGAAGCGTTGACGTTCTGCTTACAATGCAGCTAGTTGTCTTGCCGGGAATCCCCTTCCCCAGAGGAATACTCGATGGCCAAACGCAGATCGCCCGTACCCGCACGCTTCGTGATAAGCCTGCTTTTGGGCGCGGCGACGGTTGGATTCATCGGATTTTCCGCAACGCGGCTGAGCTATAGCATCCTCATCTCGGAAGTAACGACCTATGCTCAGCAGCCGGGACTCATGCTCGCCCGGCTGTTCAACCCCACGCCTCCGCCGTGGGGACTTCTCTTCGTCAGCTGCAGTATCGGCATCTACACCATCGCCTGGTTCATCGTGCTCACCATGGTGTGGAGCACGCGCAGCAACGTAGTTCGACCCCACAGTTAGG
Organism: Acidobacteriaceae bacterium; assembly: GCA_035503555.1. GTDB lineage: Bacteria > Acidobacteriota > Terriglobia > Terriglobales > Acidobacteriaceae > Palsa-343. The sequence goes on from DATJTG010000250.1 coordinate 680, forward strand.
TTTCCCGCCCGCGGCCGATGCAGTGCTGCCGGAGGCTCTTCCCCGCCCGACGCATGAAGAATTTCGGCGGCCAGCTGCCTGCCCGGCCAATATACGACTGATTTGATCGTATATTGGAAGGAGCACGTCTCCGACGGGCTACCTGCCGTGCCGGATCTTTCTTGCTCTTTTTGCCTTGTGATCTCAATCACAGGAAGAAGGGGGTCGTGCGGGCTTAAATCGGACTATTGAGGTCGTATATGAGTTCAGGACAGATTTTTCGGATGGGCTGGCGGGCGCGGCGGCACCACGTAGCCGAGCGAGCGCTGACCTTCCGCACCGGCGTTCGCGCGATCCTCCCTGCGCCGCGCCGCAGCGCCGAAGTCCCGGCCACCACGGGGGAGCCAGCCGTCGCAGCGATCGGCGGACGTATGCCGCGACCGTCCCACATTTTGGCCGGCATCCTGCTTCTCGCCCTGGGAGCTCTTGCTTACGGACAGCAATCCGTCGGGCTGACCGGTTCGGTCACCGACATCACCGGCGCCGTCATTCCAGGCGCCACGGTGAGCGCCAGGCCCGCGGCCGGGGGCTCGCCCGTCGTCGCGACCACCGACGGAGCGGGCGAATTTCAGCTGACCGGCCTCACGCCAGGCGATTACCGCGTGACGGCGACGGCGCCGAGCTTCGCTCCGCTCGAGCAGCCCGTGAATGTGGCCGCGCAGAATGCTCCGCTGCACCTCGCCCTGGACGTCGCCCACGCCTCGGAAACCGTATCGGTGACGGCGACGGGCCTCGCCGTCGAAACGACTTCGACGGAAACCGGCGGCACCCTCGACGCCCACCAGATAGAGACGGTTCCGCTGAATGGACGCAGCTTCACCGACGCCCTGGCGGTGCAGCCGGGCGTCGCTCCGGCCAGCGCGGGGCAGGCCAACGCCATCGTGATGAGCGGCGTCGCGAGCACGCCTCCCTCGGGCGAACTGGATTCCGGCGCCCTCTCCATCGGGGGCCAGCGCGAGACGGCCAATAGCTTCCGCGTGAACGGCGCCGATGCCCAGGAGGACGTGAATATGGGCGTAGCCATTGTGCCCACGCTCGATTCCATCGCTGAGCTGAACGTGGCCACCGGCAACTATGCGCCGGAATATGGCAGCGCGAGCGGCGGACAGATTGCCGTGACGACGAAAAGCGGCACCAACGACTGGCGCGGCTCGGTCTTCGAGTTTCTGCGCAACACCGATCTCGACGCGCGCAACTACTTTTCCCAGGAGCGCAGTGCTTTCCACCAAAACCAGTTTGGCGGCGCGCTGGGCGGTCCGCTGCGCAAGGATCGCTTGTACTTTTTCGCTGACTATCAGGGTACGCGCGTCGCCGAGGGCATCGATACAGGGCTGATCTCGGTGCCCACAGCAGCCGAGCGTGCGGGGAACTTCGCGACGGCCTCCGGCAGCCTGCTCACCGGCTGCGTGGGCGGACCGTATCTGGCGCGGCTGCTCACGCAGAAACTGGGCCGAACCGTACAGACGGGCGATCCCTATTCGCCGGCCTCAACGGGGTGCGCGGCCAACCGCTCCTCCGTGTTCCCTGACAGCGTGATCCCGAAAAGCATCTGGTCCAGCGCGGCCCAGCACCTGCTGCAATACGTTCCGCAGGCCAACGCCGGCGTGGGGACGTTCTCTACCTCGGCCGCCGAGCAGCAAATCCGCGACGACAAAGGCGCCCTGCGGCTCGACGCCAGTTCGCGGATCGGCTCGCTCGCCGGGTACTACTTCTTCGACGACTACAACCTCAACGATCCCTACCCGGCGGGCACCGGCGGCGCAACTGTTCCAGGATTCAACGCGCTCAACTACGGCCGCGCGCAATTGCTTTCGCTGAGCGACACCACGACCTTCGGCGCCAACACTGTGAACCAGGCGCGCCTCAGCTATATGCGGAATGCTGCCAACGTCGGCGTGCCGCAGGGCGGCGTCGGCCCCTCGCTCGCATCGCAGGGATTCTCCGGCATCGTCGCGCTCGCGCCGCAGATCGAGGGCGTCGAGAACGTCGCGTTCAACGACTTCACCATGGGTGTCGACACCACCGCACTCTTCCAGGCGGAAAACATCATCGAGGCTGCGGACGACTGGTCGCACACCGCCGGCGCGCACGACTTCAAATTTGGCGTCGATATCCATGCGGACCAGGTGAACAACCACCCCGACGTCTACTTCAACGGCAGCTATTCGTTCACGGGCAACGAAACCGGCCTGGATTTTGCCGACTTCCTGCTCGGAGTCGATTCGAGCTACACGCAGGGCGACGCGCGCCACTTCTACAATCGCAACCTGCTGGCCGGAGCGTACGCGCAGGATGTGTGGCGGATGCGCTCGGGTCTGACGCTGAACTACGGCGTTCGCTGGGATCTGCTGCCACCCTGGAGCGAGAAGTACAACCAGTTGCAGACGCTGGTGCCCGGCGAGCAGAGCATCGTGTTTCCGAACGCCCCCGAGGGCATCGTCTTCCCCGGCGATCCCGGCGTGCCGCGTACCCTCGCCGAGAAACAATGGACGGATTTTGCCCCGCGGGTGGGACTTGCGTGGACGCCCAGGTTCCTGGGCGAAGGCAAGACCAGCCTGCGCGCCTCATGGGGCGAGTTCTACACGCCCATCGAGGGGCTTTCGCCGGCCATTATGAGCGCGAACCCTCCCTACGGCTACACCTACACGAGCGCCGTGCCCACGCTCTTCGATACCCCGTGGACCGCCGCGGCCGACGGATCGAGCCTCGAGCCGAACGGTCCGCGCTTCCCGCTGGCCATCGCGCCGCTGGGCGCGAGCCGCACCCATCCTGTGGGCTCCGTGGGTTGGGCGCAGTTCGAGCCCTTCACCGGAATCCCCGCCGTCTCGCCCGGCAACGTCTCACCCTACGCGGAGGATTACCTCGTCTCCGTCGAGCGCGAACTGGGCCGCGGAACCGTGCTCGACGTGAGCTACGCAGGAACCCAGGCGCATCATCTCCTCACTCTGCTCGAAGCCAACCCCGGCGATCCGTCGCTGTGCCTGAGCCTCAGCGAGGTCAGCAGCGTTGCCGCCGGATCCGCCACTTGCGGGCCCTTCGGCGAAAGCGGCACCTACACCGAAGCCAATGGCACGGTCGTACAGGGAACGCGGACGCGCTTTTCGCCCGCGTTCGCCAGCGTGAGCTGGCAGAAGACCATCGGCAACTCCCACGACAACGCACTCGAAGTGAGCCTGAAACACGACGGCAGCGTTTTCGGCTACTCTCTCGCCTACACCTGGAGCCAGTCGATCGATCAGGCCTCAAGCCTCTCCGATCCCGTCAATCCCATCGATCCCAGCCTCAGCCGCGCGCTCTCGGCTTTCGATCTCACCCACAACCTCGTCGCGAATTACCACTGGCATCTGCCGGGCGCTCCCGCGGCATGGGCATCGCAGCCCTGGCTCCGCACCGCAACCGCCGGCTGGACCATCTTCGGTCTCACGCGGCTGACCACCGGCTTCCCCGTCACGCTCATCAACAACAACGACACGTCATTGCTGGGCACGCAGCCCAATGGCGTCAATAACAACGGCGCTGACCAACTGAGCTTCACCCCCGGCCCGCTCGAACTCCAAGGCAGCCCCAGGGCCGGAGCCGCCTTCAACACCGCGCTCTTCAGCCTGCCCGCGCTGGGGGACTTCGGCAACGCGCGGCGGCGCGTCTTCCACGGGCCCGGCTCCGACTCCACCGATCTGGCGCTCGAAAAATCATCGACGCTGCTCGACGGCAAGGAACTGCAACTGCGCCTGGAGGCCTTCAACTTGTTCAATCACGCGCAGTTCTTCGGCCCCTCTTCGGTCGAAGGAAACATCGGCAGCCAGACCTTCGGCCAGATCGTCTCTGCCGCTCCGCCCCGCCTGATGCAGGTGAGCGCGCGCCTGCGGTTCTAATTTGGGATTCAGCTCGCCGGGCAAGCCCCCGGCGCGCTGGTGCATAATGACTGCAGGGTCCGTCTGCGCCGTGAACCTGCCCAATTCCATCACGATGGGCCGCATTTTTTGCGTCCCCGTGCTCATCTGGATGATGTCGCCGCATTTCCCGCACGGCGCCTGGCACGGCGAGCAGGAAATCCTCATCTCCCTGTTCTTCATCGTCGTTTCCATTTCCGACGGCATCGATGGCTACCTGGCGCGCAGCCGCGGCCAGATCACCACCATGGGCATGCTGCTCGATCCCATCGCCGACAAGCTGCTCATCACCTCGGCTTACGTCGCGCTGGTTGAGTTCAATCCCCACGTCGTGAAGCCGTGGATCGTGGTCGTCGTCGTGGGCCGCGAGTTTCTGGTCAGCGGCCTGCGCTCCATCGCCTCCACGGAGGGCTTCACCATCGAGGCCAGCGACGTAGGCAAGCTGAAAACCGTCATCCAGATCGCTTCCGTGGTGCTCGCGGTAGTCGATCGCGGATGGCGCGCCTGGCACATCGGCTGGTTCGTCGTCCCCATTCATCTTTTGGCGGTGGTGGGCATCTACTACATGGCGGGCATCTCCATCCTCACCGCCATCGATTACTTCGTGGCCTTCTGGCGCAAGATCGAACGCGCCACTGCAACCCGGCGCAGCACCGACAATGCCTTCGTGCTGAGCCGCAAGAAAAGAAACCCCGCGCCGCCTGCACACAACGCGACGCAGTTGTAAATTGGATTGCATCCGCAGATCAGCGATCCTCAGTCGCTGAACATGACAATCTGACGAATTTTGCTCGCGTTTGGAACCGTTGCGGTCGCGAGCATGCTGTCAGCTTCCAGGCACAAAGGAGCCGGAATGGATCAGCCGAAGCGTCCTCTGGTTGACGAAGTGGAAGACAAGCTGAAGAAAAGTGACGACGCGCCCACCAAAGGCCGCTTCTCGCGCCGCGCTTTCCTCGGGCAATTGGGCGCAGCCGGCGTGGCCGCGACCGCTGCTCCGCTGGCGCGCGCCGCGCAGACGGAACCAGCCGCGGCTGAAACGGCGGAGAAGGCCGTCCCGGGCGCAGTCCCGGTCACGCTCACGGTCAACGGAAAAGATTACAAGCTCATGCTCGAGCCGCGCGTGACCCTGCTCGACGCGCTGCGCGAGCGTCTCCAGCTCTTCGGCACCAAGAAAGGCTGCGACCACGGGCAGTGCGGCGCCTGCACGGTGCACGTGAACGGACGCCGCGTGAACTCCTGCCTCAGCTTCGCCGTCATGCACGAGGGCGACAGGATCACCACCATCGAGGGCCTCGCGGAACACGGCCAGCTCAGCGCGGTGCAGCAGGCGTTTCTCGAGCACGACGGATTCCAGTGCGGCTATTGCACCCCAGGCCAGATCATGTCGGCGTCGGCGCTGCTCCACGAGCCCATCGGATCCAGCGACGACGACGTCCGCGTCGCCATGAGCGGCAACATCTGCCGCTGCGGCGCCTACAACAACATTGTGGCGGCGGTGCAGCAGGCCCGCGGCCATCGCGCCTGAGGAGCTTGCATGGAAACCTTTCGCTACAGTCAGGCAAAAACAGTAGAGGGCGCGGTGCGCTCCCACGGCGAGACCGGCGCGTTTATCGCCGGCGGCACCACGCTCGTCGATTTGATGAAGCTCAACGTGTTGCAGCCGGCATCGCTCGTCGACATCAACTCGCTGCCGCTCACCCAGGTGGAAGCCGCGCCCGGCGGCGGCCTGCGCATCGGCGCGCTGGTGCGGAACAGCGATCTCGCGTGGAACGCCACGGTGAAGGAGAAGTATCCCGTCCTGTCGGAGGCGCTGCTCTCCGGCGCATCGCCGCAACTGCGCAACATGGCGACCACCGGCGGCAATCTGCTGCAGAAAACGCGCTGTTACTACTATCGCGACACGAACTACGGATGCAACAAGCGCAAGCCCGGCTCCGGCTGCTCCGCGATGGATGGATACAACCGGATCCACGCGGTGCTCGGCGGGTCGGAGCATTGCGTCGCGACGCATCCTTCCGACATGGCCGTCGCGATGATGGCTCTCGAAGCGACCGTGCACACCAGCGGCCCGAAAGGCGAGCGATCCATTGCGCTCGATGAGTTCTATCTCGTTCCCGGCAGCACGCCCGACAAGGAAAACGTCCTCGTCCCCGGCGAGATCATCACCCATGTCACCCTGCCGGCGCTGCCCGCGGGCACGCGCTCGCACTACCTGAAGCTGCGCGATCGCGCGCAGTATGAATTCGCGCTTGCCTCCGCAGCGGTCGTCATTCAGGTGAGCGGTGGAAGGATCGCTCGCGCTCGCATTGCTTTCGGCGGAGTCGGCACAAAGCCCTGGCGTTCGCGCGAGGCGGAAAAAGCTCTCGAAGGCCAGGCAGCAAGCCCCGATGTCTTCAGGCAGGCGGCAGACGCGGCGATGGCCGGCGCGAAGCCGCTCAAGTACAACGGATTCAAAATCGAGCTGGCGAAGCGCGCGCTGGTGCGCACGCTGACCACGGCCACTGAATCCGCATAAACAGAAAGCCCACGCCAACCCCCACCCCAGAGGAGCAGGCGGCATGAGCAGTTCCATCATCGGCGCGTCGGTGACGCGCGTGGACGGCCCGCTGAAAGTCACCGGGGCCGCCCGCTACGCAGTCGATCATCCCCTCGAAAACATGGCCTACGGTTTCCCTGTGGTGAGCACGGTGGGCAGCGCGCGCATCGCCGGCATCGATACCGCGGAAGCCGCGCGCATGCCGGGCGTGCTCGCCATCCTGCACCACGGCAACGCCGATCCGCTCTTCCGCCCCGCTGGCCACTTTGAGAGCTACAGCCGCGCCGGCGAAGTGCGCCCGCCGTTTGAAGACGACCAGGTCTATTACTACGGGCAATTTGTCGCAATCATAGTTGCCAATACGCTGGAGCAGGCGCAGGCGGCCGCGGCGCGCGTGCAGGTGCGCTACGATGCGAAGCCTCCAGTCGTTGATCTGGCCGCCGCACCGGCGCCTGAGGGGCCCCCGCGCATCCACTACGCGCGCGGCGGTGCGGCTCAGGCATTCGATTCCGCGCCGGTGAAGATCGACCAGACCTACACTCTCTCCACCGAGACCCACAATCCGATGGAGATGCACGCCACCATCGCCGCGTGGGATGGCGATCACCTCACGCTCTACGAAACGACGCAGGGCGTGGTCAATCATCACCACGTCGTCTCGGAAATGCTCGGCGTTCCGCTGGATCGCATCAGCGTCATCTCGCCATTCTGCGGGTCGGGTTTCGGCGGCAAGCTCTTCCCCTGGCCGCAGTCGCTTCTCGCCGCTATGGCCGCAAAGCGCGTCCAGCGCCCCGTGAAAGTGCAGATCACCCGCGGGCTCATGTTCACCACCGTCGGCCATCGTCCGCTTACGCAGCAGCGCATGCGCCTCGGCGCGACGCAGGATGGCAAACTCCTCTCCATCCAGCACGACGTGCTGCAGCCGACGTCGCTCGTCGATACCTACGTCGAGGGCTGCACCGGCGTCTCGACCATGCTCTACAGCTGCCAGAATGTCGAAGCGACCCAGCAGCTCGTGCCCATGAACATCGGCACCCCGACTCCCATGCGCGGCCCCGGCATTGTGCCCGGGCTGTTCCCGCTGGAGTCTGCGATGGACGAACTCGCCATCCAGCTCAATCTCGATCCCCTCGATCTGCGCCTGAAAAACTACGCGGACCAGGACGAGAGCTATCAGCCCGCGCGTGCCTGGTCGAGCAAACGCCTGCGCGAGTGCTACCAAACCGGTGCGAACAAGTGGGGATGGAGCCAGCGCACGCCGCAGGTGAGATCGATGCGTCGCAACGGCGAAATCGTCGGCTGGGGCATGGCTTCGGCCACCTGGCACGCAGGCCGCGGATCGGCCACCGTCCGCGTGCGCCTCAACGCCGACGGCACCGCGCGCGCGAGTTGCGCCACGCAGGACATCGGCACCGGCACGTACACCATCTTCGCCCAGGTGGTCGCGGAGAAGACCGGCATCCCCATCGACAGGATCCATGTCGTTCTCGGCGACAGTTCGCTGCCCGACGGGCCAACCTCCGGCGGCTCGACGGCTACGGCCACGGTTCTGCCCGCGATTGCGCAGGCCACCACGGGCGTGATCGATCGCGTCATCGCCGTCGCACAGCAGACCCCCGGCTCCCCTTTTCATGCGAGCAACAATGCGCCCGGCGGCGATCCGCCGAAGCTCATCATGACCGCGGGCCGCATCCACGTCGCCGATCAGCCCCCGGCCAGCGGCGTGCCCTTCGAGCAGATCCTCTCGAGCGCACGGCTCGCCGCGCTCGACGACGAAGCGCGCACCGCGCCCGATCCGGCCGAAGCGCACAAGTTCTCCGCGCATTCCTTCGGCGCGCAGTTCATTGAGGTCGCCTGGGATCCCGGCATCGCTCGCCTGCGCGTGAGCCGCGGCCTCACCGTCATCGACGCCGGCCGCATCATCAATCAGAAGGCCGGACGCAACCAGATCCTCGGCGCCGTCGTCATGGGCATCGGCATGGGCATCTTTGAAGAGACGCTCTACGACCCGCGCAACGCCAAGCCGCTCAATAACAACTTCGCCGATTACATCGTCGCGACCAACGCCGATATTCCCGACCTCGACTGCATTTTTGTCGAGTATCCTGATCTGCACGTCAACGAGTATGGCGCGCGCGGCATTGGTGAAATCGGCCTGGCCGGCGTGGCCCCGGCGCTTACTATGGCCGTGTATCACGCCACCGGCGTGCGCGTGCGGAAACTGCCGGTGCGTTTGGAAGAGCTGATGGCCGGCCAGCGCGGAATCGCATAACCATGTCGGAGCTGAAGGAAATCCTGGCCCTCGCGCAACACGCTCTCGTGGCGCAGGAAGAAGTTTGCGTGGCCACCGTCGTCGGCATCGAAGGTTCGGCCTATCGACGGCCCGGCGCGCGCATGGTCCTCACCGCCTCCGGCCAGCGCGCGGGCACCGTGAGCGGCGGCTGTCTCGAAGGAGAGATCGCGAAGAAAGCCTGGTGGCTCACGGAAAAAGGTCCGGTCCTCCAGCGCTACTCCAGCTTCTTCGACGACGACGCCGAGCTGCCCTACGGCCTCGGCTGCGGCGGCACGATCTCGGTTCTGCTGGAGCGCGGCGAGCCCGCACGCCAGGTGCTGGCGGCGCTGCGGCAAAGCGTCGAGGAGCGGAAGGCCTTCGTCATCGTCACTGCAACGGATACGAAATCTCCGGGAACCCGGTTGATCCTGCGCGAAGATGGCGTCTGTCTGTTCGAACGGACCGCGGATGCGTCCGTCCTTGCGGCTGCCCACGACGCTCTGGCGCGACGCACCTCTGGCCCCGCGCAACCACAAGGTCCTTTCGTCGAATACGTTGCGGCTCCGCCGGCGCTGTGGATCTTTGGCGCGGGGGATGACGCGCAGCCGCTCGTGGAGTTTGCCGCCACCCTTGGCTGGCATGTCATCGTCGCCGATGGACGCTCGCAGCTTGCGCGCCCCGAGCGCTTTCCGCGGGCCGCGCGCATCCTCGGCCTGCGTGCCGCGCTCTCGGAAGTGCGCCGCGACGACCTCGCCGTGATCATGACCCACAGCTACGAGCAGGACCGCACCGCGCTCGCCTCGCTGCTGCGTCGCGGAATGAAATACCTTGGCGTTCTCGGCCCGCGCGCGCGTACCGAGCGGCTGGTTTCTGAGGTCGCGAAGCAGGTGGGCGTCAGCGCGTCCGAGTGCCTCGCGCGCCTGCACACCCCCGTGGGCCTCGATCTGGGTGGACACGCTCCCGCCGCGATCGCCCTCTCGATCGTCGCTGAACTCCAGGCCGTCCTCGCCGCGCGCGAGCCGAAGAAGCTGACCTCGACCGGTCTCATCCATGCCTGAACCGGAGCCTGGCGGCGGACCACCGCTGAAGGCCGCAGCCGTCATCCTCGCCGCCGGAGCCTCCACGCGCCTCGGCAACCCAAAACAACTCGTTCAGATTGATGGAGAAAGCCTGCTGCTCCGCACCGCTCGTCTCGCGCTCGAAGCGGGCTGTGCCCCGGTCATCGTCGTCCTGGGCTTTGAGGCTGATCGCATGTCTGCGGAACTTGCCGGGCTGCCCGTCGAAGCCGTCGTCAATCAAAAATGGGACTCCGGGATGGGCTCTTCCCTGGCCTGTGGGGTCGTGGCGGCCCTCCGAGCGCGTCCGAAAATGGACGCTCTGGTGCTCCTCGTCTGCGACCAGCCGCGCCTCACCGCCGCCCATCTGCTCCGGCTTCTCGCCCTCCACGCCGCCGGCTCATCAGCCATCACTGCTTCAGCCTATGCCGGACGCGCAGGCGTTCCGGCCGTGTTCGGCACAGGTCTCTTTTCAGCACTTAAATCGATTGAGGGGGACCAGGGCGCACGTGATCTGATTTTTCGCCACGGCGCGCGGACAGTGGACTGGCCCGATGGCGCATACGACATCGATTTACCGGGAGACCTGGACCCGGCTTCCGGCGGATCGCAGCGGAGGTGAGGCCCATGTTGGCTCAAGAGAGCTTTTCGCCTCAGCAAGATTACTTTCGTTTCAATAAGTTCATAATACTGAAATATATTTCACGTCACGAACACTAGTTTGTTTTCCACGGCTAACGCTGTGCCGGGAAGCCCGTAGGCCTGTTGCCAGGCGTTTACATCGCGGACTAGCATACGGTTCAGTTTGGTAGCGTTCGCGGTCGGCGCGGACGGAGCCATCTTAACCACAACCTGGGCCCGCCAACCTAAGAAATCGAGCCATGTCCATCCCCGAAAAGCTGTTCCTCGAATCCCAAGCCCAATCCAGCGTCCGGAGCGTCTTCTATGGCGTGGTACGCCTATTGCATAACCGAACGACAGGCCTTTCCTGAGTTGCTTCGTCATCGCAAGCCGATTCCGATGGAAGCAGCCACCGGGATCCAGGGAAACCAAATCTTCCTTTACCCAGCCAGTGATCTCGCCGTTATCGTCAGCGAGTATTCCTCTTCTGAGCCCCTCAGCGATCGCGCTGGCGTGGAGCATGCCCGCGTTATCTCCGATTGCTTCAAAACCTCCACAGTCCTTCCTTTTCGGTTCGGTACGGTTTTTGCGGACGACGAGGCGCTGCGCCGGTCGATTCGCTCCAACCAGCGGCAATTCCTCACCAACATCGAACGGCTCCGTGGCAAGGCGGAGATGCACCTGAAAGTGGTGCTCGACGACTGCTGCCGCGATCAAATCCGCCGTTATGTCCCCGCAGCTGCTGCGTTGCCCGCTGTCGGCAAGGCCTATCTGTCCAATCTCCGCGAGAACGCCGCTCTCCAGCGCGAACGCCAAACCAAAGCCCGGGCGGTCACGGTCCAGATGCATCGCATGTTCCTGCCCCTGGCGGAAGAAGTTACCTGCCGCCGCATGGAAACCGGCAAGATGCTGCTGGATATCGCCCACCTGATCGACTCCACCCTGGTGGAGCGTTATCAAAATAAGTATTCGAGCGCGAGCCAGCTCATGAAGGATTGCCAGATGCAGCTCTCGGGGCCATGGCCCCCGTACCACTTTGTGCACCGGCTTACGCATCACAACGGATCGCAGGCTGCATTGGCCGCGAACCATGGGCCTCGACCGGCCAGTCTGGCCGCTTCGGCGTAGACAAAGAAAAGCCCCGGCGGACCCACGAACCACCGGGGCTTCCATTGAGGGCACAAGGGGCGACTCCGTGAAGCGCAGCGCCCCGCGCGCCTCTTCGATATAGACGCAGCACCCCCCTCGAAAGTTAAAGCGTATTTTGCACAGGGCCGCGCTCCGGCATTTTCTGCCGCATGCGCTCGCTCTCGTCACCGCGCATACCGCATCCGGTCCGGCGAATTATGATGGCAGGGATCATGACGAAGCTCGCCTTTCTCTTTCCTGGACAGAACTCGCAGTACCCCGGCATGGGCCGCGATCTCGCAGAGAAATACCCGGCCGCTCGCCAGACCTTTGCCGAAGCCGACGACGCGCTCGGCTTCTCCATTTCGAAGCTCTGCTTCGAGGGCCCCGAAGATCAGCTGAAGCTCACGGAATATCAGCAGCCCGCCATCTGCACCGTCTCCGTCGCCGCGCTGCGCGTGCTCGAGGAGCGCGGCGTCGAGCCCGTGTTCGTTGCCGGACACTCGCTCGGTGAATATGCCGCCAACGTCGCCGCCGGTTCTCTGCGCTTTGCCGATGCGGTGCGCACCGTGCGCCAGCGCGGCCGCTTCATGCAGGAGGCCGTGCCCGCCGGGCAGGGAGCCATGGCCGCCGTCCTCGGCCTCAGCTCCGACGACACCGCCCGCGCCTGCGCCGATGCCGCGGCCGAAACCGCCAGCGTCGTTTCCGCCGCCAACTTCAACTCGCCGGAACAAACGGTCATCTCTGGCGCAGCCGCCGGCGTGGAACGCGCCGCCGCCCTGTGCAAAGATCGCGGAGCGAAACGCGTCGTCATGCTCCAGGTGAGCGCGCCTTTCCACTGCGCTCTCATGCAGCCTGCGCAGGACCGCCTCGCCGAGTTGCTGCACGCCACCGAATTTTCGCATCCGAAAATCCCCGTCGCGGTGAATGTCGACGCCGCCCTCGTCTCCGATCCCGCTCAGCTGCGCGATGCGCTCGTCCGCCAGGTCACCGGCGCGGTGCGCTGGGTCGAGTCGATCCGCCTGCTCCTGGCCCAGGGCCCGCTCACCCTCGTCGAAGTCGGCCCCGGCAAAGTGCTCAGCGGACTCATGCGCCAGATCGATCGTGGCCAACCCTGCGTCAACGTCGAAGACGAAGCCAGCCTCGATAAGACGCTCGCGTCGTTCGCGCCGCCACCCGCTGCCTGATGCGGCGCGCGACGGCGCGTTTGCCGTACACTTCCTGGTAACCCGCAGCCCATCCTCCAGTTTCCTGAGGCACGCATGGATCGAGCCCGCAGGCAGTTCCTGGTTCAGTCGGCGCTTGGCGTTCTCGGCGCCGCCGTCGCTCCGCATCTCGACGCGCAGCAATCGCCGCCCGCTGGCCAGGCCGCGCCGCCGCCGGGCCAGCCGCCGGCCTTCGGCACCGCACCCGCCGTCGGACCCGAAGTCTCTGTCGCGACCTTCACCGAAGCGGAAAAGCTCGTCCGCGTGGAGATGACCGAAAAGGATATGGCCCAGGCCGCAGGAAACTGGCGCCAGGCGATGGCCGGCCTCTACGAGCGCCGCACCGGTCCGCGCACCGTTGCACTCGAGCCGGAAGTCGCTCCCTACTCGCTCATTCGCTGCGTCCAGCCAGGACTCGGAACTTCCGGTCCTGCGCAGAGCCGCTTCGTCCGTAGCCACGCCGATCCCGGCCCGCTGCCGGCGAGCGACGCCGAGATTGCCTACGCACCCGTCGCAAAGCTCTCCCGCTGGATCGAGACCCGCAAGCTTACCTCCGAGCGGCTCACGAAGATCTATCTCGCCCGCCTGCAGCAGTACAATCCGCAGCTCCGCTGCGTGATCACTCTCACGCCCGATCACGCGCTCGATCAGGCGCGCCGCGCCGACGCCGAAATCGCCGCCGGCCATTATCGCGGACCGCTGCACGGCATTCCCTGGGGCGGCAAAGATCTGCTCGATACTGCAGGCATCGCCACCACCTATGGCGCCGAGCCCTTCCAGCACCGCGTTCCCACGCGCGACTGCGCCGTGGTCGAGCGCCTCAACCGTGCAGGCGCGGTGCTGGTCGCCAAGCTCAGCATGGGTGCGCTCGCCCTGAACGACATCTGGTTCGGCGGCCAAACCATGAATCCCTGGAACCTCGACGAAGGCGCCAGCGGCTCCAGCGCCGGACCCGGTGCGGCTACGGCCGCCGGCCTCGTCGGTTTCTCCATCGGCAGCGAAACCGGAGGCAGCATCATCAGCCCTTCCATGCGCTGCGGCGTCACCGGCCTGCGCCCCACCTACGGCCGCGTGCCGCGCACCGGCGCCATGACTCTCTGCTGGTCGCTCGACAAGCTCGGCCCCATGACGCGCGGCGTGGAAGATACGCTTCTCGTGCTCGAAACCATCACCGGTCCCGATCCCGGCGACACCGCCAGCGTTCCCTGCCATCTCGACTACGACGCCGCTGCCCCCATTCGCAATCTGCGCATCGGCTATTTCCCGAAGTGGATGAACGAAGCACCCGCCACTGACGTCGATCGCGCCGCGCTCAAGACCGTCCAGCGGCTCGGTCTCAGCACTGTCGAAGTCTCCCTGCCCGACTGGCCTTACGACTGCCTCAACGTGATTTTGTTCGCCGAATCCGCCGCGGCCTTCGAAGAGATCACGCTGAACCACCAGGTCGATGAGCTGCGCGCTCAGGTGTCCGACGCCTGGCCCAACACCTTCCGCCAGGCGCGCTTTCTCTCCGCCGTCGACATGGTGCAGGCCGACCGCCTGCGCCGCAAAGTCGCGCACGAGATGGAGCGCCTCTTCACTCAGGTCGATCTCCTCCTCGTTCCTTCGCTGCGCGACGAGATGCTCGTCATCAGCAACAATACCGGGCACCCCTCGCTCACCTTGAGGGCCGGGTTTGTCGAAGTCTCCGAAGCGCGCAGCGACTGGGCGCCCGATCCCGCCCATCCCCTGCCGAGGTTTTCACCGCCCCGCCGCGTGCCCCACGGCATCACGCTGCTCGCGCGCCCGTTTGAAGAAGGACTGCTCGGCGCTGTCGGCATCGCCCTGGAGCAGGCCTTCAACGTCATGGGCGAACACCCACCCGGATTCTGAATCGCGGACTTACGCCATCACCAGCGCGGGCCGCGCCGTCAGATGGCCTGACTCGATCATCGTCTCAATCGCCGCCGGCGCCATCGGCTTCGCAAAGAAGTAGCCCTGCCCGCACGGGCAGCCCATCGTTTTTAGCTCCCGCAGTTGCGCCGCATCTTCAATCCCTTCCGCCACCACATCCATGCCAAACGAGCGCGCCAGGTCCAGGATGCTGCGCACAATCTGACGCGATTCGCGATCGCTCACCACGCCCTGCACGAACGACCGATCGATCTTCAGCGTATCGAAGGGAAAGCGCTGCAGGTAGTGCAGCGAGCTGTAGCCCACGCCAAAGTCGTCCATGTGCAGGCCGACGCCCAGCTCGCTCAGGCTGCGCATGGTTTTCACCGCGGCCGCGGCATCGGAGATCAGGCTGCTCTCCGTCACTTCCAGCCGCAGTGCGCCCGCGCCCAGGCCTGATTCCTCCAGCACCCGCCGCACTCTCTGCACCAGATCGGGCCGGTCGAACTGCCGCGCCGAGAGGTTCACGCTCATGCGAACGTTCTGCATCTCCGCCAGACCGCGCTTTCGCCACGTCACCAGTTGCCGGCACGCTTCTGCAAGGCCCCAGTCGCCCAGCGGCAGGATCAATCCCGTTTCCTCCGCCAGGGGAATGAACTCCGACGGCGGCAGCAGCCCGCGGCGCCCATGCCGCCAGCGCACCAGCGCCTCGAACCCCACAATGTGATTCGTGCGCAAATCCACTTCCGGCTGGTAATACATCACCAGCTCGCCCGCGCGGATCGCTTTCTCCAGATCCGCTTCGAGCTGCATCTTCTCGAGCGCCTGTTCGCGCATGCCGTGCGAGTAGCACACCACGCCGGGGCGCTCCTGCTCGCGCGCATGCGCCAGCGCGCTCTCCGCGTCGCTCATCAGATCTTCAGGGTGCGCGTAGCTCGCGTCGGCGCGGGCAATGCCGATGGCCAGCTGCGGCGTTATCCGCTGTCCGCGCCACACAAAGGGCTGGCGCACCGCCGAGCGCGCTTCTTCCGCGAAGCGCAACGCATCGGCTTCGCTGTGGGTCGGCTCCAGACATACCAGAAACTCCGCCCCGTTCAGACGCGCCGCAATCGAGCGGCCCGGCAACTGGTGTTGCAGCCGCTGCGCCGTCTCCATCAGCAGCCGGTCGCCGCCCCCGGAGCCGAGCGTCTCATTGACGCGATCGAAGCGATCCAGCGCTACCGAGAGCACGGCAAAATCCCAGTCGCCCTGCTGCCGCCCGCGCTCCAGCCGCGCTTCCAGATAATCGAGAAAGAACAGGCGATTGGGCAGCCCGGTCAGCGCATCCGCCGTCCGCGTCTCGGTGTTGTCGGTCAGCGAACCCGCTACGTGCGTCACCCGCCCTGACTCATCGTGCGACACGATGCCGCGCGTCGTTACCCAGCGCCACTCGCCCGTGCTGTGCCGGATGCGGTGCTCGTTGCGCACCGCGCTGCATTTGCCGGTCCGCACCGCGCCCAGGTCCGCCTCGAAGCGGGGCTTGTCGTAGGGATGCACCCGGTCGAGCCATGCGCTGAGCGGAGAACAGGATTCCGGTACTCCGGTAATGGCCTGCCAGCGCCGCGATCCCCACAGACGGTCCGCGACCGGGTCCCAGTCCCAAAAACCTTCCTGCGACGCCTCCAGCGCGAGCGCGTATCGATACCAGTCCTCGTGCCCCCCACTCTGCTCCTGCGGCATATCCGCTCTTTCCGGCATCGTTCCCACGCGGCCCCGCCCCGGACACGCATGTGCCGGGACCTGCCAGGCCTGTATCCGCGTTATCGGCGCCGAGGAAAGGATTCTTGAGAGAAGATTTTCGGCGAATGCTTGAAGAGCGCCGCCTGGAGCGGAACCTGGCTCCGCAGCGAAGCGTGCCGCAGCCGCGTCAGCAGATCACTCCGCCTCCTGCGGCCGCGTTCGCCTGTGCAACGTCGTTAGAACCGGATGACCGGGCCCACCGTCACGCGCAGATTGCTGTGCGTGCCGTTATCGAAGTAGAACTCGTCGCCACCCTCGGCGCGCAATCCAAACGGTCCCCAGAATCCTTCGATACCTCCGCCCGGATACACGGCCAGATCCGTCGCGCCGTTGTTGACGTTATTGATGGAAGTCGTCACCGTTCCGGTCGATACGTTGTTCGGATTGCTGTTGGTGAAATTGATGAAACCGACCTTTCCGGTCACAAACGCATGGACCGACGGGCTGCCCAGATAAATCGCCGGGCCGAACAGTCCTGTCAGCGGGCGCAGATGCGTGGTCGTGAAGCTCGTGTTCACGCCGCCGCTGTTGCCGTTGCTGTAGGTCGTCGTATAGTTGCGCGCGAAATCATAGCTCATCTCGCCTTCGATCGCGGCATGCCGCGACACGTTGATGCCGAGCCGGCCGCCCACCCCGACGAAATTGATCGCCGGGCTTGAGCGCGAATAGCGCAGATAATCGCCGAAGGCTCCGATTTCAACGTGGTTCGACCAGGCTGCGGGCGGCATCGATACCTGTTGCGGTTGGGGAGGGGGTGGCGGCGGCGCATCCTGCGCCGTCAGGGTGGCGGAACTGCCCGCCAGCATAAGACCAAGCCCCAGAATCGAGGCCATCGATACAATCTGTTTCATGCGCAACTCCGTAAGAGATTGACCCCAAGCTGCGGGGTCTCCGGTGCCGCGAACACTCCTCTTCTTCTGAAACCGCCAGCTGAGGGATTTCTCTCGCGCACACCTGAGGGTGGGATGCCGATGTTTACCAGAGAGTCAACTGAACGGAGCGCCATCATCGCGGGCCATGGCGTGCAACCCTTTCGGCCCCATGGTTAACGCGGGCGGAATGAAAACCTTCCAAGGCAGCGCGCCTGGACACGTCGCCGATGACCACCCACGGATTTCTCCGCTGACCTTGTGGTTGATTCGCGATCACACGGCGGATGGACGACCGTCGCGTAAATTCTTCCCGGTTGAGGGCTGGATCGCGCTGCAGCGCAGAGAGCATTCCGGACATCGCGAGCGACGGAAAGACGATGGACGCAGGCGCGTCAGCGCGTTCCCGGCGGCCACAGCAAATGCAGCGTCTTGTCGGCGACGCCGATGGCCGTGTACTGCGCACCCAGCACCTCGCCGTCGGCCTCCACCAGCAGTGGCGGGTCGTAGTGATTGCCGTTGAGGGGCCGGCAAATCATCTTCTTCACCGTTACATATTGCGGATAAGGCAGCTTGCCCCATCCCTCCCGGTGCCCGTTGGCCTTGCCTGAGGTCAGCGCGTGATAGCTGGCGTGCGCGAGGCCCAGCCGGCCCGTTGGAGGGACCCACGCGACGCGCAGCGAGGAGCCGAACGGATCGCCGCCCGATTGCCACGCGTTGATTTCCGGTACGTGCGTTGCAATCGCTTCGCAGACCCGCTCGCTTGTCGTGCTGCCGTCTTCAAGCGTCAGGTCGATCTGGAACGTCTGCACCGGATGTTCGATCAGCAGCCTCGCTCCGCCCACAAAATACGCCAGCCGTCCGCCGCGGCGCTTCCCCTGTCCGGTCGGCGCCAGGTTCATCAGCGCCGCATGCACGCCCATGCCCGCTGCAATAAAGAAATACCAGGTGCGCATGCGCTTGTGGCCCACCGGATTGAGATCGATCTGCCCCAGCGTGACCGCCCGGGGCTGCGCGCGCAGCAGCAGCTTCGCCGCCGCCAGCGGATTCCGCGGCAGCCGCAGATTCTGCGCGATCACGTTGCCGGTGCCGAAGGGCAGAACTCCAAGCTGCGCGTCCGATCCGGCCAGTCCCTGCAGCACCTGGAAGATGGTGCCGTCGCCGCCGCACACCAGAAACGTGTCGAACCCCTCCGCCACGAGGTCGCGGGCCTGCTGCCCGGCCGAATGCGCAGAGAGCGTCTCCTGCAGGTGCACGTCGCTGCCGTGCTCGCTCAGCAACTCCGCGATCTCCTCCACGGTCGCGCGGCGCTTCGCGGAGTGAATCAGCAGCGGATTCAGGAACAACACAACCCGTCGCATCACGTCAGACTACGGCTATCATCCTTTGCTCAGATGAATACACGATGAGATGTCGGCGGCAGGCATCTGATCCATCAACCTCGGTCGCCTCGCCGGCTCGGCCCGGCCGGCGGTTTTTCCCGCGTCCCGCGCGGATGCTATCCTCGCTCCATCCCGCAGTCATCCTCGTTCTCCCGAGGTTCGCCGTGCTCTCCTCCACGCTTTCCAGCGCCGTCGGCCTTTCCGCGGCGCTGATGTTAGGCGCAGCGCTGCCTGCGCAAACTCTGCCCCACGCCACCGGCATCGTCCACACGGATGCGGTCGATATCGCCTACGAAACCTACGGCTCCGGCGGTTCCGCGCTGCCCGTGATCTGCGTCAATGGAGGCCCGGGCCTCAGCCGCGCTTATATGAAGATGAGCACGATGTGGTTTGAGGTCGCCCGCCACCGTCTCGTGGTCTTCTACGACCAGCGCGGCACCGGCGAATCGAAACGCCTCGCGCCCCATGCTCCGCAGACCCTGGAAGCCCAGGCAGACGACCTCGAAGCCCTCCGCGCTCACCTCGGCCTCGACAAGGTCGCTCTCGTCGGCGACTCCTTCGGCGGATGGATCTCGATGGCGTACATCGCCGCGCATCCCGAGCACGTCGCGCGCCTCGTGCTTTCTGATTCGCCCGGCCCCACGTGGAAAGACACCGTGCACCTGCTGCCGCAAACCTATCCTGACATCGAAGCCGAAGACGATGCCGCGATGAAGAAACTCGGCGCCGACTCCGATGCGGCCGCGCGCCTTTCTCTGCGCAACCATTTCCGCATGATCTTCTACTCGCCCGCAAAGCGCGACGCCTACATGGCCGCCATGGGCAATCTCGGCTACGAGCCAGCCGTGGCGCGCGCCATGTCTGAGAGCGCCGGCACCCACAACTTCACCGCGACCCTCGCCGGCATTCGCTGTCCCACGCTCGTCATCAACGGCCGCGACGACATGAATGTGGCCCCGCTCACCGCATGGAACATGGCCCACGCCATCCCCGGCGCAAAGCTTGTCTTCTTCGAAGAAAGCGGCCACCTGCCGTCCTACGAGGAGCCGCAAAAATACCGTGCCGTGCTCGAAGATTTCCTCAACGTGCCGTAGCTCGATTCCGAAATCCGCGAAAGTGTAACCGTCATGACGACAATATCCCGCGCCTGCCTGATTGCTCTCTTCATCGCCGCTCTCGCCCCGATCGCTCATGCGCAATCGGCCTCCCCACCCGCCCAGCCGCAGCCCACCGAGCACACCTACGTCATCCACAACTTCAAAACTGAGAGCGGAGCCGTCCTTCCCGAGGCGAAGATCCTCTACGGCACCTACGGCCAGCTCGACGCCGCCAAAGACAACGCCATCCTGCTGCCCTCGCATTACATGGCGGAGATGCACGGCTACGGATGGCTCATCGGCCCCGGGCACGCGCTCGATCCCGCCCGTCTGTTCCTCATCACCTCGGAGCTCTTCGGCAACGGCCGCTCCTCATCGCCCAGCAATACGCCCGAGCCCTTCCACGGCCCGCGCTTTCCCGTCATGACCATCCGCGACAACGTGAACGCCGTGCATCAGATGCTCGTGGAGCAGTACGGCATTCAGCATCTCCAGGCCGTCATCGGATTCTCCATGGGCGCGCAGCAGGCCTTCCAGTGGGCCGTTTCGTATCCCGCCTATATGGATCGCATCGTCGCCACCAGCGGCACCGCGAAAACTTACGGCCACGGCATCGCGCGCAACGAGAGCGAAATCGACGCCATCGCCGCCGACTCGTCCTTCAACCACGGCGATTACACCGCCGAGCCGCAGAAGGGAATCGAAGCCTTCGCCGCGGTGTGGACCGCGTGGCTCTACTCGCAGGAGTGGTGGCGCCAGGAGCTGTGGAAGACCGACGCGAAGCCCGGCACGACGCTCCAGCAGGTGCTCGACCAATACCGCACGCACTTCATCCCCGACGCCGACGCCAACAATCTCATTCTCCAATTGCGCACGTGGGAGTCGAACGACGTCGGCGCAACGCCGGGCTTCAACGGCGACGAGCAGAAGGCTCTCGGCTCCATCCAGGCCCAGGTGCTTTACATGCCCTCAGCCACCGATCTCTATTTCCCGGTTACCGACGCGCGCTACGAGTCGCAATTTATCCCGCATTGCACGCTGCTGCCCATCCC
>DATJTG010000251.1:0-16005 GCA_035503555.1 Acidobacteriaceae bacterium
CTTGCCGTATGTCGTCTGACGCTCTCCACGTCTTTTCTCAACCGTACAGCCGTCGAGAGCTGATCAGATGGTGGGAAGGCCGTCGGCTCCGGTACAACCTCATGGTCGGATCGACAGGGATCTCATGCCGCATCACGCACGCTGATGTATTGTCGGCAACTCGGAAGTCTCGGCTCCATACCGTCCATTCTTTTTCAGCTGGATGACATCTGCCCCCTCGCCCCTTTCCCCCAAAGTTGTAATCGATGAGCCGGTCGTGCAATGGCGGCTGATTCCACTGCTTCCTAAACTGAAGGTCCATGAGAAAGCTGATCCAGGTTTTCCTGGGCCTGTGCGCTTTTGCGTTGACCGGGGCTGCGCCTGTCGCTTTGATGGTGCGCCTCGCCTCCGATTGCGGCGCAGCGTACAGCGCAACCGCCGGCAGCCACGCATCGATGGCGTCGGCTCCGGGCAGCTTCGATTCGGCTAGCCGGGGACGTTAGCGGCGAAGATTGCAACCTGCGGCAAACTCGCGCCAGGTTCCTCGAAATGCTGCATTTCCGCGCTCGCCCGCCGATAATAGAACTGGACAAATACTTTGCCGGGGATAGACTCTCACGAGTGATGGGCAGGCGAAGGCAAGCATGGCTTCTGCTGGCGGCGGCGCTGGTTCTGCGCCTTCCAGCCGTGGAAGCTGCGCCGCCGGCCCTGACCACGCTGGGCCAGGTCCACAGCCTTTCCAACGCCCAGGCGAATCAGGCGCTGCCCGTCGCCTTCACGGCCACGGTTACTCTCTACGATCGCCCCTTGTTCGGCCTGTGGGTACAGGACGCGGGCCAGGCGGTTTACGTGGAAACCGGAACGCCGAAGAACCTCGTCCCCGGCGATCGCGTCCTCGTTCACGGCGTCACACAGGGGAGTTTCCGGCCCATCGTTGTCAGCAATGACGTGAAGCTGCTGGGTCATGGCGCTCCGCCGCCGCCCATCGCGGCGACGTTCGATCAGCTCATGCGCGGCGACCTCGACTGCCTGCGCGTGACCGTGCAGGCCAGGGTTCAGACGGCCGACTCCGGGCTGAATGCCAATGCTCGGGTTGAAGATCTGCAACTGCTCATGGATGGCGGCTACGTCGAAGCCCTCGTCGTCGGAGGCGGTCAGGACGCAATGACCGGCCTGCTCGACAGCGACGTGGAAGTGACGGGCGTCGTCGCAACACGGTTCGACGCGAAGAAACAACTCATCGGCGCCGCGCTCTACGTTGGCTCACCCGACGATATCCGGGTGGTGCGACGAACCGCCGCCGGCGCTCGATCGCTGCCGCTCACGCCCATGGATCAGCTCCTCAGCGGATACCACGTTCGCGATCTTACCCGGAGGGTCCGTGTAGAGGGAACGATCACCTACTATCAGCCGGGCTCGTCTCTGGTACTGCAACATGGAGATCAAAGCCTGCTGGTGATGACCCAGACGAATGAGCCGCTGCGCGTGGGCGACGTTGCCGATGCATCCGGCTTTCCCGACGCCAGCACCGGCTCAACCGTTCTGACGCACGCCGAGGTTCAGGACACCAGCCGCCGCGCTCCGGTGGCGCCGCGCGCCGCTTCGCTTGCGGATCTGCGCTATGGGAGCGACGCGTTCGATCTGGTGTCGACGGAAGGACGCCTGCTGATGGCCGTGCGCCAGGCCAGATTCGATGAATACGTGCTGGTCGCCGATGGCGATCGTTTTTCGGCCATTTATCGTCATCCTGAAAACGTCGCCGCGAGCCAGCTTCCCCGCTTCCGGTCCATCGCCATCGGATCCAGGGTGCGCGTGACCGGCATTTGCACGCTCTACGGCTCCGACCCGTTCAACGGACCCAAGGATTTCGATCTGCTGCTGCAGTCGCCCGACGATCTGGCAGTTGTCGCCGGTCCGCCGATTCTGAGCATTCGCAATCTGATTGCGGCGGTGGGCTTGCTCCTGGCCGTGGTCATTGTGGCCTGCCTCTGGGGTTGGTCGCTTTCGAGAAAGGTAACCCGCCAGAGCCAGGCGATCGCCGCCCGCATCGAAGCCGAGGCCACCGTGGAACGGCAGCGGAGCCGCATCCTCGAAGACATCAACGGCACCAGGCCGCTGAGCGATATCCTCGTCGCCATCACCGAGATGGTTTCGTCCAGTCTGGGCGGCGCCCCGAGCTGGTGCGAATTCGCGGGAGGCATTCACCTCGGCCATCGCGAGACGAAGCACCCGGGGCTCGAGAATGTCTCTCACGAGATTCCCGCCCGCTCCGGGCCTCCCCACGGTAAGCTCTCGGTTGCGGTCGCTCTGAGCGATCCGGCTGGTTCCAATCCGCAGGATGCGCTGGCGATGGGAGCGTGGCTCGCGGCGATGGCGATTGAAACGCGCGGCCTCTATTCGGATCTCCTGCATCGCTCCGAATTCGATCTGCTCACCAATATCTACAACCGGTTCGCGTTTGAAAAACGCCTGCAGGCGCTGATCGACGATGCGCAGCGGCGAAACCGCCCGTTCGGGCTGCTGTATGTGGATCTGGATGGCTTCAAGCGCGTGAACGACGAGCACGGCCATCAGGTGGGCGACCTCTATTTGCAGGAGGCCGCCAGGCGGATGAAGCATCAGCTGCGTCCCGGCGATGTGCTGGCGCGGCTGGGCGGCGACGAATTCGCGGCGCTCATTTCCACCATCGGCAGCCGTGCCGACCTCGACTACATCGCGCAGCGCCTCGAGCGTTGTTTCGATGAGCCGTTCGCGGTGCGCGGCTATACATTACGGGGTGCGGCCAGCGTGGGCGTCGCGGTTTTTCCGGAACACGGCGCCACGATCGAAAGCCTGCTGGATGCCGCCGACAGCGCGATGTACATGGCCAAGAGCCTGAAGGCGAGTCCTGATTCCGGTGTGCCCAACTCCTGAGGCACGAGTTCGCCGCCGGGATCTCTCACCGGCCTCCGTGCATCCGGTTCGCCTCGCTGCCGGGTAAAGTCAGATGCTGCGCTCCGGCGTGCAGCGCGACCGTGCGGCCGTTCCACACGAAGTCGCCCGAAACTCCCGCGGGCAGCGTAAGGTCGGCGGTGAGCTTGCCCGCGGCAACGGAATACTTCGCTCCGATGACGCCATGCGGCGAGGGCATGGATGCGTCGAGCGCGTGCAAATCGCCGAGGTGCGGGGCGATGCGCACGCGCGCGAATCCCGGCGCGGCCGGCTCGATGCCGGCGACCGTGGCCAGCAGATCGATCAGCGGATGCGCGCTCCACGCGTGGCAGTCGGAGCGTGGATTGCCCGGCTGCTCGGCAAAGGTGGAAAGCCCGTCGGCCAGCATCTCGCGCCAGGGGCCGAGCTGCGCGAGGTAGCGGTCCCCGAGCCCCGCCTTCCGCATGGCGCGCAGAACGTAGAAGCGGAAGTAGTAGCTCGCCTGGGTCAGCGAGGCGTCGCCGAGCGTGCGCTCCATCGCCTGCGCCGCGAGCGCGGGCGGAATGGCTCCGGTAAGCACGCCGAGAGCGTTGGTCTGCTGGCTGAACGACTTCTTTTCCGGCGTGTCGGCCAGCAGGTGCCGCTGCGCGTCCCAGCAAAGGCGGAAGACTGCCGCGTCGATTTTCGCCGCCAGCGCGCGGTCGCGCTGCGCCAGGCTGGGTTCGCCCAGGGCTGCCTCCAGATCGGCCGCGTTCTCGAGCGCCATGGCGAACAGCAGCGACTGCGCCGCCGATTGGCCATCGGCTTCGCGCGGAGGCACGCCCCCGGGAAACTCGTCGGCCCAGTCGACGAAGGGCCACCACTCGATCCGTCCCAGCAGGCCCGATGGCGAAAGATGCCGCTCGTACCACGCGAGCACGGCGCGGGCGTTGGGCAGCCAGGGCACGAGCATGTCGCGCTGGCCGTCGTACCACCACAGGTCGTGCAGCATATCAACCCAGATGAGCGAAAAGCCCGGGATGTATTGCGGCAGCTCCGTCGGGTAGCGGCTTTGCGTCAGGCCCTCGGGGGTCTGCGAGTCGCCAAGCAGCTCGACCGCGTTCTTCAGCAGGCGGTCGTCGCCGGTGACGTAGAGCGAGATGAGGCCCTGGATGCGCGTGTCGCCGATGTACTGGAGCTGCTCGTAGTAAGGGGAGTCCATGTAGGTTTCGTGCGCGCAGAGCAGAGCCGTGCGCCAG
Organism: Acidobacteriaceae bacterium; assembly: GCA_035503555.1. GTDB lineage: Bacteria > Acidobacteriota > Terriglobia > Terriglobales > Acidobacteriaceae > Palsa-343. Next base: position 4,128 of record DATJTG010000251.1, read on the forward strand.
CCCGCTGCCTCGATGCGGTCGAGCTCGGCATCGCCGCTTTGGAAGCGCGCGACTTTCTCGAACGGATACGACGTGAACGCCGAGTGGAAGTCGTCGATCGTGAGGGGCGCGTCGCCAGTGTGGATCTGGATCTGCGCAAAACGCCAGGCGCGCCACCATAGCGGAGCGAACCTCCGATGATCGCCGCCATCGGGCAGGAATTCGTCGGCGATGCCGCTGATCGTCTTGCCTTCGGTTTCGTTGCGATTGCCCTTGATGCCCTTGGGGCCGTAGAGCGCCTCGGCGTAGACGATGCGCACGCGCGAGCCGCGTCCGCCACTGACCGTCAGTTGCGGATACGCCGTAGTCTCGACGCTCTGATCGAGCAAAATGGTCGCGGTGGCGTTCGCGGGAATCGTCAGCGGCGCATCGCCTGCAACGAAGCCCTCGGGAACCGTGACGCCCTCCGTGCGCACCACGCGAGCGAAGCGCTGCGACGTCTCTGTCTGCGGCGGAAGCGTGTCGGCTACGAGCATCCATGGCGAATGCGTGTCGCTCATGCCGCGCGGACCGGCATGGCCTTCCTCCCCGGCGGGCAGCCACGCCGAGTCGTCGTACGATTCGCTCTGCCATCCCCAGGGATAAGCCGCGCCGTCAACCCGCTCGCCCGTCCCCGCGGCGAAGTAGTCGGTGATTCCCTCGATCGGCAGCGGCCGCCGCGACCCATCCAGCAGCGTCTTCCACGATTGGCTCGTATCGAGACCGGAGGGTGCGCCTGGCCCCGCCTGCAACAGGAACCCGGTCTGCTTGCTCATCTGCGCCATGGGCGCGAGGTCGGCGTAGTTCCAGACGACCGCCGCGAGGACGTTCTTTCCCGCGTGCAGGTGCCCGGCCAGATCGACGGTCTCGTAGCGCCAGTGATCCACGTCGCCGCGCGAAGGCCCCCGCGAGATGGGCTCGCCGTTGAGAAACAGTCGATAGCGATTGTCGGCGCTCACGTAGACGACGGCCTGCTGCGGAACCGCAGCCACAGTGAACGCCTTGCGCAGATAACAGACCGCGACTTCGCGCTGAGGCGCCCGGGGGCAGGTGATCCACTGCGCGGGCCAGTAGGTGGTGCGCAGCCGGGACGGCGTCTGTGCGGGCGCGAAGGAACCCAAAAGAAGCGGCAGAACCAGGAGAGTCGCAAGGCGCAAGGTTCGCGCGGGTCTGAGCAGCACGGCCGATGGCAACGGTTCCATCGCGCCATCATAGCCGCAAATCCAGCGCTCGCGAGGCCGGACCGGCTCGCGCAGAGCAACCATGAATACACTTTTGCGGCAAAGATGTAGGATGTGAGCCACAGTCCCGTGGAGGGGTCTCGAGCGGATGGCAGGCAAGGGCGGCAGACAGAAGGGCACACCCAGGCGGCAGGACATTCACGACGTGGCGCGGCACGCACGCGTCTCCATCGCGACCGTTTCGCGCACCATCAACGGCGTATCCACAGTTGATAAAGAGCTGGCCAAGCGCGTCTGGAAGGCTATCCGCGAGCTGAACTACTTCCCCAATACGCACGCCCGCGCCCTGGTTTCCGGGCGCAGCCGCCTGCTGGGGCTGCTGGTCTCCGAAATCACCAATCCGTTCTTCCCGGAGCTGGTGCAGGGCTTTGAAGACGTAGCTACCCGTCACGGCTACGAGATTCTGATCGGCTCCACCAACTACGAACCGGATCGGATGAAGAACTGCGTGCGCCGCATGGTGGAGCGCAACGTGGAAGGCGTGGCGATCATGACCTTCGGCATCGAAGGCCCGCTGCTCGAGGAGCTGTCGCAGCGGCAGATTCCCATGGTGTTTGTCGATGCCGCGCCGGCGCAGGAGCGCATGAGCGCCATCGCCGTCAATTATCAGCAGGGCATTCGCGAAGGCGTGCAGCATCTGGCCGTGCTCGGGCACCGGCGAATTGCGTTCATCAGCGGCCCGCTGATGCAGCGCTCGGCGCAGCTGAGGAAGGCGGCATTCCTCAAGGCGGTTGCGGAGATCGGCCTGGAGCCGCCGCCACAGTGGCTGCTCGAGGGCGATCACACGCTCGAAGGCGGCATGAAGTGCATGGAGACGCTGCTCCAGGTCCCCGAACGGCCGACCGCGGTGATGTGCTCGAACGACATGACGGCCATCGGCGCGCTGCGCGTGCTGGCGCGGAACGGCATCTCCGTGCCCGGCGATATTTCCGTCATCGGTTTCGACGATATTCATCTGGCGGAGTTTGTCTATCCGCCGCTGACCACGGTGCGGATGTCGCGCAACAGCCTCGCGCGCGCCGCGGTCGAGGCCTTGCGCTGCCACATCGAGACGCCCGATCAGGAGCCCTCCCGCACGGTGCTCGAGGTGCCAACCAGCCTGACGGTCCGGCAATCGACGAGTTACGCTCCGGGCAGAGTGGCGGCGCCGGAGACAGCCGCGCTCACCGGCAGACCCACTTAACCGGACTTCGGCGAGAAAACGTTTGCAGCACCTCCGGGATCGCGTTTCCTCACTCTCCAGGCCATTGATTCTTGACTTTGCCCCGCTGTCGAGCGTAAGTAAGATGTGATTTGGGAAACGCTTTCAGGTCCATGCCAGCCATGAAACTGCACGCCACATCAGCTCTGCTTCTGCTCGCCGGCTCCGTACTCCTTCCCGCCGCCGGAATGAGCCAGGACCCCATCCCGCAGCCCGCGACCAGCGTGCCCCAGTTGCCGGAGATCCTCTACGGCGCGGCCTACTACCACGAATACGAGCCCACCGAGCGGCTCGATCAGGACGTCGCCATGATGAAGGCCGCTGGCCTCAACGTCGTCCGCATGGGCGAGTCGACGTGGAGCCTGTGGGAGCCCGAGGACGGCCGCTTCGAATACGCGTGGATGGATCGCGTGGTCGATGCGATGGCAAAGGCCGGCATTAAGGTCATCATGGGCACGCCGACCTACTCCATCCCCACGTGGCTTTATCACGAGCACCCCGAGATTCTGGCGCGGCCCCTGGGCGGCGCGCAAACGTTCTACGGCCCGCGGCAGAACATGGACATCTCGAACCCGATCTATCGCCAGTACTGCGAACGGCTCATCCGCCACCTGGTGGCGCACTACAAAAACAACCCCGACGTCATCGGCTGGCAGATCGACAACGAGACCGCGTCGTACGGCGCGTCGAATCCCGACGTCTTTGCCGGTTTCGTGGACCACCTGAAGCAGAAATTCGGCACCACCGATGCGCTCAACAAAGCGTGGTTCCTGAACTACTGGGGCGAGGACATCAACAGCTGGGACGACGTGCCCACGCGCGATGAGGCGCAGTCGACCGGTTACAAACTGGAGTGGTCGCGCTGGCAACAGATGCGGGTGACGGATTTCCTCTCGTGGCAGGCGCAGCTCGTGCGCGAAAATCGCGGGCCCGGTCAGTTCGTCACCACCGACTACGGCGGCATGATGAAAGCCGACGTGAACGAGAACCACGTCGCCGCCGCGCTCGACATCGTCGCCGACAACATCTACCACGGCACGCAGGATCGCTACGACGGCTCAACGCAGTCGATCCAGGGAGATTTCAGCCGGTCGCTGAAGCACAGCAACTACCTCGTGACCGAGACCAACGCACAGACCACCGACTGGACTTCGTCGTACCAATATCCTCCCTACGACGGTCAGTTGCGCGAAGACGTCTACACGCATCTCTCCAACGGCGCGGAGATGGTGGAGTACTGGCACTGGGCGTCGATCCCGGCCAATCAGGAGACCTACTGGAAGGGCGTGCTCTCGCACGACTTCGAGCCCAACCGCGCGTACGCCGAGGTGTCGCGGACGGGCAATGAACTGAAGCGCATCCAGTCGCACCTGCTCGGCTTCACGCCCCACAATCAGGTGGCGATTCTCTACAGCCGCGATTCGCTGAACGCGCTCGAATTTATGCCTTTCGCCCTCAGCGGCGCGCAGTGGTCCGGCGGCGCTCCCGCCGCGACGTACGGCTCTCTCGTTGGCCAGATTCACGACGCGCTCTACCACCTGAATGTCGGGACCGATTTCGTCTTCCCCGGCACGAAAGATTTTTCCCAGTACAAGCTGCTGATCGTGCCCGCGCTCTACATTTCCGACAACGCTCTCCTCCAGCGCATCTCCGATTACGTGAAGAACGGCGGCCACGTGGTGATGACCTTCAAGAGCGGCTTCGCCAACGAGAACTCCGCCGTGCGCTGGGTGCGCGCGCCGGGCCCGCTGCGCGAGGCGTGCGGCTTCAGCTATCAGGAGTTCTCAAACCTCGAGCACCCCCTCGCGCTCAGGGGCGATCCTTATCACGTGGGCGCCGATAACCAGGCGATGTACTGGGCCGAGTTTCTGATGCCCGAGCACGCGAAGGCGCTCGCGTACTACGACCATCCTTTCTTCGGGCAGTGGCCGGCCATCACGGAGAACCAGTACGGTACGGGCACGCTGCTCTATGAAGGCACATATCTGTCGGAGCCGCTGCAGAAGGCGGTTCTGCTCGACGAACTGCGTCGCGATGGCCTGGCCGGATCCGATCAGGAATTGCCGGCGGCGGTTCACGCGGTGCACGGCACGAATCGCGACGGCAGGCCGCTGAGCTACTACTTCAACTACTCCGGCGAGACGGTGTCGTTTGCGTATCGCGGCGACGCCGGCAAAGATTTGCTGACCGGCGCCAGCGTCGCCGCCGGGGCGACCGTAACCCTCAAGCCCTGGGATCTCGCCATCGTCGAAACGCCGTAAGACATTTGAAAGGAATTGCAGGATGGCCATCGTTGCCGGAGTGGATTTTGGAACGCTGAGCGTGCGCGTGTCGATCATCGACAGCCTGCGCGGCCGTCTGGGCACGGCTTTGGGCAAGTATCCGCTGCACCGCAAGCGCGAAGATCCCGACTTCGCAACGCAGTCGCATGCCGACCACATGACCGCGGTGGCTGAGGCGACGCGCGAAGCGGTCGAGTCGGCAGGCATTCGCGGCGAACAGATCGAGGCCATCGCGCTCGACACCACCGGCTCGAGCGTTGTCCCGGTGGACGCACGGATGCAGCCGCTCAGCGAGTACTACCTGTGGTGCGACCATCGCGCCAAGGCGGAAGCGCAGGAGATTACCGCGCTCGCGCACCAGCAGGGCCTCGAAGCCATCGAGTGGTGCGGCGGCGTTTACTCGCACGAATGGGGCTTCGCCAAGCTGCTGCACTGGCTCCGGCACAATCCGGAGAAGCGCAGCCGGCTCGCCTCGGCCTTCGAGCACTGCGACATGGTGGCGGCCACGCTGTGCGGCATCGCCTCACCGAAGCAGGTGAAGCGCAGCGTTTGCGCCATGGGCCACAAGTGGATGTGGAACCAGAAATGGGGAGGGCTGCCGCCGCAGTCGTTTCTCTCCAGCGTCGACCCGCTGCTCGACGGCATCAGAGAGAAACTCGCCGGCGACTATCTGACTTCCGATCATCTGGCCGGACATTTGTCGCAGGAGTGGGCACAAAAGCTCGGCCTGCGCGCCGGCATCCCAATCCCCGTGGGCGCGTTTGACGCGCACTGGGATTCACTGGGCGCCGGGTGCCGCGAGGGCGACGTCGTCAACGTCGTCGGAACCTCGACGTGCATCATCGCCATGGCAAAAGAGACGCGGCTCATTCCTGGCGTGTGCGGCGTGGTGCCGGGCAGCGTGCATCCGCAGTTCACGGGTATCGAGGCCGGCCTCTCGGCAACGGGCGACATCTTCGAGGCCATTGCGCGCCGCGCCGGCACGGAGGTGGCTGAGCTGTCGAAGGGTCTCGAGCATTACCGCGCCGGACAGACCGGCCTGCTGCGCCTCTCATGGGATAACGGCGACCGCACCGTGCTGGTCAATTCCGAACTCGGGGGCATCACTCTCGGCTGGAATCTGGTGCATACGGCGCAGGATGAGCTGTTCGCGGCCATCGAAGGCACGGCGTTCCACACGCGCATCATCCTCGAGCGCATGGCCGAATACGGCGTGCCGGTCGATCGCGTCATCAATGCGGGCGGCATTCCGCAGAACAACGCCGTCCTCAACCAGGTGTACGCGGATGTGCTGGGCAAGCCGGTGCTGGTGCCCGACGGCATCCCCACCAGCCTGGGCTCCGGCATCTTCGCGCTGCTGGCCGCGGGTGCGTATCCTGCGATTGAACAGGCGCAGGCCGCGTGCTGCCTGCCCTTCAAAACCTGCGATCCGCAGCCGGAAGCGCATGCCGTCTACGACCGCCTGTACCCGTTGTATCGCCGCGCCTACTTTGCGCTCGGTACGAGGAATGCGGCCCCGGAGCCGCTGGGGAACATCCTGCCGGAGTTGCAGAGAATCGCCGCGGGGCGCGGCTGAGGCGCTGGCCGCCGGTAGCGCCCATCCGAGAGACCCCGGTGATAATAATCACCACGCGGTCCGGTCTTCGCACGTAGCATAAGTCTAGAATTGGTGTTACGAGCCGCCCGTCCGGGAGATGCCCCCGCCGCTATGACCTCCGCGATCCAGCAATTGTTCAGCGACCGGGCAGGGCATCTTCGCGGCAAAATTGCGGGCATCTATGCCATCCTGATTCTCTTCAACGCCGGAGCGTGGCTGTGGGCCGTCGCCGCGTTCCATCGCTTCCCGGTGCTGCTGGGCACGGCGTTTCTCGCCTACAGCTTCGGCCTTCGCCACGCGGTCGATGCCGACCACATCGCGGCCATCGATAACGTAACGCGCAAGCTGATGCAGGAAGGCAAGCGACCCGTCGCCGTCGGCTTCCTTTTCTCGCTTGGACATTCAACGATCGTGGTGGTGGGCGCGCTGCTGATCGCACTCACCGCTTTGGGGCTGCAGCAGCGCCTGGATCACTTCCGCTCGATCGGGGGAGTCATCGGCACGCTGGTGTCGGCGCTCTTTTTACTTGCTATCGCGATCGTCAACCTCATCGTGCTGCGCTCCGTCTACCGGACGTTTACGCGCGTACGCCGCGGCGAGCCTTACGTCGACGAGGACCTGGACCTGTTGCTGGCCAATCGCGGATTTCTGGCGCGCATTTTCCGGCCCGTTTTCGCCATGATCCGCCGCAGCTGGCACATGTATCCGCTGGGCGTATTATTCGGACTCGGCTTCGACACGGCCACGGAAATCGGCCTGCTCGGCATCTCCGCCGCGGAAGCCTCGCGCGGCCTGCCGATCGTCTCCATCCTGGTTTTCCCGGTGCTCTTCGCCGCGGGCATGTCGCTCGTCGACACGACGGACAACATCCTGATGCTCGGCGCGTATGGTTGGGCGTATGTGAAGCCGATTCGCAAGCTCTACTACAACCTCACCATCACGTCGGTGTCGGTGGTGGTGGCGCTGGTGGTGGGCGGCATCGAGGCTCTGGGGCTGCTCGGCGGCCAATTCCATCTGCAGGGCGCATTCTGGGTGCTGGTGGATCGCCTCAGCTCCAACTTCGGCGTCCTCGGCTACTGCATTGTCGGACTCTTCGCGCTGAGCTGGATTGTCTCCATCGCGATCTATAAAGTGCGCGGCTTCGAGGACCTGGAGCTCTCGCCGGAAGCGTAAGCGCTCCTGAACGCTGAACGCTATACGCTGTTTCCATGCAGCACATCGGGATCGTCGCCTGTTCGTTTGAGGGAGCGGGGTTGTGTTATCGCACCGTCTGCCTGGAGGCCGAGCCGCTGCTCGGCAAGCACGCGCATCCTCAGATCACGCTCGATAACCATAGCCTGGCCGAGTATCAGCCGCACATCGCGGCCGGCGCATGGGAGCAGGTGGGGGCGCTCATGCTCGACTCGGCGCAAAGGCTCGCGCGGGCCGGAGCCGATTTTCTCATCTGCCCGGACAACACCATCCACCAGGCGATGCCGTTCGTCGCGCCACAATCGCCGCTGCCGTGGCTCCACATCGCGGGCGTGGTGGCTGACGAGGCCGTGGCGCGCGGCTTTCGCCGCATCGGTATCCTCGGCACGCGCTGGCTGGTGCTCAGCGAGGTCTACCCCGAGCAGCTCACGGCCCGCGGCCTCGCGTATCTGCGCCCCGGCGACGAAGAGCGCGAGGAGATCAACCGCATCATCATGAACGAGCTGGTGCGCGGCATTGTCCGTGCTGAGGGCATCGCGTATCACCAGCGAACGATCGCCCGCATGCACGATGCGGGCTGCGATGCCGTCGTCCTCGGCTGCACGGAAATTCCGCTCATCATGAGCGATGCCAATTCGCCGCTGCCCACACTCGACTCCACGCGGCTGCTGGCGCGCGCTGCGCTGCGCCGCGCAATTGACATCTGAAAGCCACGCGCTTACCTTCGGCTCTGGCTTCAAGAATTCCTCGCATTGGGAGCTCCCGCCATGCTGCGCCGTTTCGCCATTCTGCCGCTGATCCTCGTGCCCGCCCTGATCGCTGCCGCGCAGTCCGCGCCGAATACGCCGCCCGCCGGACAACTCGATCCCACGCGCTCGATAACCAGCCCGCAGCTCTTCTCGTCATTCCATCAGCCGCTGCCGGAACAGTACATCTGGACGCGCAGCGAGCCGGGTCAATCCCGCCAGCAGCAGGAGGCGCCGCGCTGGTTTCGCGCCCACTGTCAGATCGACACGGTTCCGGCAGTGGCTACGCTCTATATTGCCGGCCCGCGCAACGCTGAGGCGTACGTCAACGGCGAACCTGCCGGTCATTTTGCCGCCGATCCCGGATCGCGGCTCGACGTCCACGTCTTCTATGCGGAGGTGCATCGGCTGCTCCATGCCGGCGACAACGTCGTCGCCCTCGAAGCCGATCACGGCGACCATCTCGTTGCGAAACTGGTCCCGGCCACTCTGGGGGTAGTGGCTCCCGCCGCGCTGATCAGCGGCCCCCACAGGAAAGCCACCACGCAGCAGGCGAGCGGATGGGAGACGGCGAATTTCGACGACAGCGCCTGGCCTGCCGCAGTGGCGCAAGGCGGTATCGAGAGCAATATCGACTTTTTCCAGGCGAACAGCGACGCCGGCATGTACGACTGGCCCGGCTATGAAGGCGCTTCGCCGTTCCTGGCCCACACGTATCTGCCTGCGGTGAAAGTGGTGGATGCCTATCCAGGCGAGGGCAGCTTCGAGAACGTCGACGCGCTCACGCGGGCGAGCGACGATCCGCAGCACGAATTCTCGCTTGAAATGCAGCTCGACATCACCGGGGAATACACGCCGTACGTTACGCTTGACTTCGGCCGCGAAGTCGCGGGTCGGGTGCAGGTCGTCTCCGACAGCGACTCGGCGGCTTTGGTGTCCATCGCCTACGGCGAATCGCTCGGCGAGCTGAACAACGAGCCGTATCTCGGCGACGATGCGGTGCTGGTGAACGCGCATGGCAGCGCCGCAGGGCCGAAGTCGGCGTTTCGTTACGCGCGGATTCGTTTCCTGGCCGCGCCGCACTTCAAGGCCCGCGCTATCCGGCTCGAGGACATCTACTACCCCGTCCACTACCTCGGCTCTTTCGAATCGTCGGATACGCTGCTGAACCGCATCTGGGAAACCGGCGTCTACACCTCGCATCTCTGCATGCAGGACGACATCTGGGACGCGCCCAAACGGGATCGCGCACGCTGGATGGGCGACACCGACGTGAGCGGACGCGTGATCGACGCCGTCTTCGCCGATCAGTTCCTCGTGGAGGACACGCTCACGCGCCTGATCGGCCCCGTGCCCATCAAACAGCACGTCAACAGCATCCCCGGCTACTCGTCGTACTGGTTCACCGAGCTGGCTGACTTCGTCCGTCACACGGGCCAAACCGAGTATGTACAAAAGGTGCATGAGCAGCTTCTGCAGCTGCTGGCCTTCATGGACAAGGATTTCGACGCGCAGAATAACTTCATCAACCACACCAAAGAGTGGCTGTACGTCGACTGGGCCATGGGGCTGGACGGCGATACGCCGGAGACGCGCAAGGCTACGCCGCTCGAATACATCCGCGCGTACCGCGATGCGGCCTGGCTGCTGCACCAGATCGGCGACACGCAGAACGCCGAGCACTGGGAACAGCGCGCCGACTCGCTGGCGAAGACCAGCCAGGAGACCGCGTGGTCCGATGGCTCCTACGGCCCGCGCTGGCAGACCAACTCCATGGCAGTACTCGCCGGTGTCGCTATGCCCGACCAGTACGGATCCATCTGGAGCAACGTGCTCGACAATGTCGGCAAGCCCACGTACCGGCCCGATGTTATCAGCCCCTACTACGGATCGTACGTGCTCGACGCCATGGCCGAGATGGGCCATCGCGACGCGGCGCTAGCCTGGATTCGCGAATACTGGGGCGGCATGATTAAGGAGGGCGCGACGAGTTTCTGGGAAGCCTACGACCCTGCCTGGCCGAAGGATAATCCGCACGTCGACCTCCAGGCCGACGACACCTCCGGCTACCAGACCAGCCTCGCGCACGGATGGGCGAGCGGCCCGTCGTACTGGCTCATGGAGCAGGTGCTCGGCATCCAGCCCACTGCGCCGGGCTTCGCGCAGACGACCATCCGGCCCGATCTGCTCGGGCTCACCTGGGCGCGTGGCGCTGAGCCCACGCCGCAGGGCCTGCTCTCGGTGAGCCTGAGCCACAAGCACGACGAGCACAGCCTGCATCTGGTCCTCGATCTGCCGTCAGGCGTCGACGCGACCGTGCTGTATCCGGCTGCGCCAGGAGCGGGACGCGTGCTGGTGAATGGCGCCGCGCCGGCCACGACGCCTGCGGAGAACGGCACACGCGTGGCTATCGAGTTGAAGCAGGGTGGGCACTACGAGATTCACGCGGAGTAGCGCTGAGCCCTTTGCTCTGAGCCCTGTCGTTCACATTCCGGGGTGTGTTACCTCGTTGGCGTGCGGAACCAGGCGGGCGTAGACGGCCTGTGGCAGGTTCGTGTGCCAGTGCCCCGTGGCGCGCGCGAAGAGCACCACGCCGAAAAAGACGATCGCCATGATCGCAGCCACGGTTTGCGGGCGTGCCACGCGCCCACGCCAGCGATCGCCGGATTTGGATGGCGGCAGCGCAAACTGCAGAGCATCCTCCACCGAGCAGGAGGCGACGCACGCCATGCAGGCGCTGCACTCCGCCGAGCGGATCTGCACCAACTGATCCACACGCAGATGCGCAGGGCAGGCCTTCGCGCACTTGCCGCAGTCGATGCAGGCTGCGGAATCGCGCCGAATCTTCATCGGGCTCAGCAGCGAGGCCAGGCCCATCAGCGCGCCGTAGGGGCACAGATAGCGGCACCAGAAGTTCTGGATGACCACCGACAGCGCGCCCAGCACGATCAGAACCAGGATCCCGGTCGTGCTCATATTCCGGAAGAAGTTGAGCATCTTTACGTCGGCCACCACACCGTAGGGTGAGGACATAAAGTCAGCGAGTCCCGCGGCCGACATGGCGGCGATGACGAAGACGAAGAATCCCAGCAGCACGTACTTCAGTCCGCGCAGCGGAAAGTCGAGCCAGCGCGGAACCGTCAGGTTGCGCCCAAAGACTCTGCGGCCCAGCTTCCACAGATATTCGGAGAGTGTCCCCACCGGGCACAGCCATGCGCAGAATGCCTTCTTGAGCGCGAGGCTGATGAGCAAAAACGCGACCAGCAGGAACATCGTCGCCGGATGAATGGTGGGCACGTGCCCGGTCACGAGCAGGTATTTCAGATTCATCAAGCCGGCAATCGGGAGCCAGCCTTCCACACCCGCCGGCCGGCTCACGGGCGTGCCGCGGCCGCCAATCTCAAACCAGCGCACCCACAGGAAGAACTGCAGCCCGATCCAGGCGTTCAGCAGGAGAAACACCGCCTGGGTCATTCGCCGGATCCGCTGCGATGCATCGGGCGCCGAGCGCCTTACCAGCTTTTTCTTTTCCCGCACGATATTTATCGCTGTTTCGGTTCGCGCGTCCACGTCCCCATCTGTTATCTGCGTGCTCATCTCCG
>DATJTG010000252.1:0-4626 GCA_035503555.1 Acidobacteriaceae bacterium
GAAGTCGTCTTCCCAGACGACGGTTCCTGACGGGATGTTTGCAGAGAACGCCTGCGTCGCCGTGGTGCTGTTCTTGTCGCCCGATGCGGTTGCGATGGCATTCACCGTCAAATTCGAGGCCACGAGGAACGGCGCAATGTACTGGATGGAGCTCGCCGTCGGCGTGCTGCCGTCGATCGTGTAGTAGATCGTCGCCCCGCTCGTTGAGTCGGCCAGGGTCACGATCACCGCGCCATTCTCCGCGTTCGCCGTTGCGATGGTCGGCGTCGCAACCTGCGCCTCGATAGGCCCGCAATTGCCGGCCCCCGGACACACCGTTCCGCCGCCCCCTCCTCCTCCGCATCCTGACGGCGCCGCCAGCGCCACGGTCAGCGCCGTCGCACACAGCGAAACTCTGCTCACCGAACTCCACATTCCTTTGCCTGTCATCGCTGGCCTCATTCCCGCCCAGCCTGCGGCCACGGAAAACAAATGCCGGCGGCGGGCTCATGGATTCCGCACCCACTCTACCGCTTCGCCCATCTCTCGAAAAGGGCCACGCGCCGCCCCTGGGTGCCTTTGGTAAGCTGCTGCAATGCTGGCGCGATTCCTGAATCGCTGCATCCCACAGTAGTTGATCCAGCTGAGAGCCTGGAACGAGCCAAAACGTGCAGAAACCTTCAGGAATCGCCGCCGGTCCTTTTCGGAACCTCACGTCGCCCCAGAAGCACGCCTTCGCAGCCTGTTTCCTCGCCTGGTCGCTCGACGCCTTCGACTACTTCATCCTCGTCTTCTGCGTCTCCGCCGTTTCTGCAGACTTTCGCGTCACCCGCGCCGAGGTCGTCGCCGCTCTTTCCATCACTCTGGCGTTTCGGCCCGTCGGCGCGTTCCTCTTCGGACTCATGGCCGATCGCTTTGGCCGCCGGCCTACGCTGATGTTCAACATCGCGTGCTATTCGGTGCTCGAGCTGGCCTGCGCCTTTGCCGGATCGATGCACACGCTGTGGGTTCTGCGGGCTCTCTTTGGCATCGCGATGGGCGGCGAGTGGGGCGTGGGCGCTGCGCTCGCGTTCGAGAGTCTGCCCAAAGAGAATCGCGGATTCTTCTCCGGATTACTCCAGGAGGGTTACGCCGCCGGATACCTGATTGCCGCGGCCGCTTACGCCGTCCTGTTCCCGTGGTTCTCGCGATTCTCCTGGAACGGCCATTCGTTCGGATGGCGCGGCATGTTCCTCATCGGCGCCGCGCCCGCGCTCCTCGTCTTTTACATCGGTGGCAAAGTCGAAGAGTCGCCCGCGTGGAAAGAAGGCCGATCCCTCGAGACGAAAACCCTCCCCGGCATCGGCCTCAAACAGGGACTGCTGCAATACGCCGGAACCTTTGTCTTCCTCGTCCTGCTCATGACCGGCTTTAACTCCTTCTCGCACGGCACGCAGGATTTGTATCCGACGTTCCTGCAAAAGGACCACGGTTTCTCGCCGCAGCTCACCGGAACGATCGCTGTCATCTACAGCGTGGGAGGCATCGCCGGCGGCATCCTCTTCGGAACCATCTCCGAGCGTATCGGTCGCAAGCGCGCCATCATTCTGGCAGCCCTGCTGGCGCTGCCCGTCATCCCTCTCTTCGCGCTCGCCCACTCTGTCGTCGCTCTTACGGCCGGCGCGTTCCTCATGCAGTTCATGGTGCAGGGCGCGTGGGGCGTGATTCCCGCGTGGCTCACGGAGCTTTCTCCGGGGCCGGTTCGCGCCACCTTCCCAGGGCTCACCTACCAGCTCGGTAATCTGCTCTCCTCCTGGAACGTCTCCATCCAGGCCCTCGCCGCTGAGCGCTTCGGCGGATACGGCCCCATGCTGGCCGTCACCGTGCTCATCGTCGCCTGCTATATCGCTGTCGTGACTGCTTTTGGACGCGAATCTCGCGGTGCCAATCTGACCGTTTGAGGCATGCGGTTACTGTTGTACCCATTTTTGATCCTACAAAACCAGTCGAATCATTAACTTGACACTGGGGCGATCACCTGAGTAACAATGAGGCGCGCAGAAGTACACCCCTCTGTACCGTACGATTGCTGCGCCCCTTCAAAAATCGCTCACGCTCCTCCGCGGCGGGCGTCGGACGTTCGGCTCCCCCCTCCGTGCGAGAACCCCCCATTTCTCAACCCTCAAGGAGACGGGCACATGAGCAATCTGCCTCTGAAACTGGCTGGCTCTCTCGGTCTTTGTGTTCTGGCGCTGGCACTCGGCCCCACAGGCTGGGCCGACGACGGACATCACAACAATCCGTACATCATCAACGCGCAGCCCAACTACACCAGCAACACCGTCACCATCAACGGCGGCAACTTCGGAAACAAAACTCCGAAGGTCTTTCTCGACGCGATGGCGCTCACCGTTACCAGCAATACCAACACCCAGGTTGTGGCCAACCTGCCGGCCAGCATTCCGCCCGGCAGTTACCGCCTCATTGTTGCCGACCCCGATCACGATTTCGGCGGCAAGTCGCCAGGCTGGGGATGGGGTTGGGGAAAAGGCGATGACGATCACTACGCAGTCTTCATCGTGACGCTCGGCGCCGACGGCCCCCAGGGTCCGCAAGGCATCCAGGGGCCACAGGGTGTCCAGGGTCCGCAAGGCGTTCCCGGACCGCAGGGACCTCCGGGAGCCCAGGGCCCGCAGGGTCCTCCGGGACCGAACACCGTGGCGGGCTTCCAGTGTGCCGCCGGCAGCGTGGTCATCGGATTTGACACAACCGGAACTCCGGTCTGCTCGTGCCCGCACGATACATTCAGCGCATCGGTCGGCACCAACAATCAAAATACCTTTGAGTACTGGAACGGCGGCAGCGATTCCTTTACCAGCTCCAGCAATAACGCCTGCACGGTGACCGTCATTCTTCCCAGCGGGATCATCAACGATGTTCCGCCGGGAACGCCCTGGTCGGTCTCGGGCATGACCGGTTATGGCAGCTGCAGCATCGCTGTCCAGAATCCGAACTGCGGCACTTTTGCCAGCGGCTCGACCGTCAACAGCAATTTCCCAACCTGCTCGAATGCCTCGGATGTCCCGTTCGCAGGCTCGGGCGGCAATCCCTCGTCGGACACGGCCACCATCTCCTGCACGCCGTAACATCGGAGGTCCGCGTCATCGGGTGCCCCACTCAAGCCTCTCCTGGGCTTGGGTGGGGTAGTTTTCAATCCCCGGTTTCCGATCGTCGCCGCTCCATCAGCACCTTTTCCGCCGCCTGCAAATCTTCCTCGGTATCCACGCCGATGGTGTCATGGGGCGCCGAAGCCACATAGATATCGATGCCGTTGTCGAGCAGACGCAGCTGTTCCAGCCGTTCCACCTGCTCGATCCACGACGGCGGCAGCGCTGCGAACCGGTGCAGCGCTTCGCGCCGGTACGCGTAAATCCCCAGGTGCTTGCGATAGCCCGCGAAGTCGGTCTTTTCGCGATCGAAGGGAATCGTCGCCCGCGAGAAATACAGCGCGCGATCGTTGGCTGCTGTAACCACCTTCACGGCGTTGGGATTGTCCACGTCGCGCGCAGGGCATCGGACGGCCAGCGTTCCTACCTGCACTTCGGGCCGCGCAAACAGATCCAGCAGCGGCGGAAAATGCTCGGGCGTGAGCAGCGGTTCATCGCCCTGGATGTTCACATAGATATCCGCGGGTATCGATTGCGCCACGGCATATACGCGATCCGTCCCGCTCGCGCAGTCCTCCGGCGTGTACACCGCGGGCAGCCCATGCGACTGACAGAAGTCGAGCACCTCCTGCGAGTCCGCGGCAACCAGCACGTTTTCCAGCAGCGAACACGCCCGCGCCGCGCGATACACCCACGCAATCATCGGTTCGCCGGCAATCTCGCGCAGCACCTTGCGCGGCAGCCGCGTCGAGCCCAGGCGAGCCGGAATCACCGCCAGCACATGTCCCAGTTCTGAAGGCAAAAGGGGAAATCCTCCGACGAATAGTGTAGCGGCCTTCACCCGGTCCCCTGTAACCTGCTCTTCCGGTTGCAACGGCAATCCCGCAACCGTTACCTTGGTGGCTGACGGAGAGTTCATGTCTTCAGAGACTGCAATCAGCCCCAATCTCGAATCCATCCTCCACGAAGTTCGCGTCTTTCCTCCTCCTCCGGCCTTCGCCCAGCAAGCCCACATCAAAAACCTCGCCGAGTACGAAGCCCTCTACCGCCGCTCCGTCGACGATCCCGAAGGCTTCTGGGCCGAGGCCGCTCGCGAACTGCACTGGTTCGAGCCGTGGAACAAAGTCCTCGAGTGGAATTTCCCCTGGGCGAAGTGGTTCGTGGGCGGCAAGCTCAACCTTTGCTACAACTGCGTCGATCGCCATGTCGAGAACGGCCGCGCCGATAAAGTCGCCATCCTTTGGGAAGGCGAGCCCGGCGAAGTCCGCCGCATCACTTTTCGCGAGCTGCACGCCGAAGTGCAGCGCTTCGCCAATGTGCTCAAAGGTCTTGGCATCCGGAAGGGCGATCGCGTCGCCGTCTACATGGGCATGACGCCCGAGCTTGCGATCGCGATTCTCGCCTGCGCGCGCATCGGCGCCGTGCACTCCGTGATCTTCGGCGGATTCGCCGCCAACGCCATCGTCGATCGCGTCAACGACGCGCAGTGCGTCGCCATCCT
>DATJTG010000253.1:0-20049 GCA_035503555.1 Acidobacteriaceae bacterium
CCGCCAGCGGCCTCGTCCGCGAACCCTATTCCGCATCCATGCGCGACGACTGGGCTCGCGTGCTGGCGCGCATCGCCGAGCAGTTCCTTGCAGGAGAAGCATCAGTCGATCCTCGCGAACCTTCTGTCTGCAAGTACTGCGACTTCCCCGGCCTTTGCCGCAAAGCCGAGCTGAATCTCGAAGCTTCCGACGAAAACGGCGAGGAAGCTCCCGATGCCTGAGCCGCCCATCGATCAGGCGGCGCGCGACGCCGCCCTCGACATCGCGCGCTCCGTCATCGTGCAGGCGCCCGCCGGCTCCGGCAAAACCGATCTGCTCACGCGCCGTTTCCTGAAGCTTCTCGCCGTCGTCGGCGAGCCGGAAGAGATCCTCGCCATCACCTTCACACGCGCGGCAACAGCGGAGATGCGCGGGCGCATCCTCTCCGATTTCGATGCCGCCGCTGGCCGCCGGCCCTTCACAGACAACGAACATCCCCGCATCGTTCTCGCTCGCGAGGCGCTGGCGCAATCGCAGCGCCGCGGCTGGGATCTCCTCAACCATCCCGAGCGTCTTTCCGTTGACACCATCGACTCGCTCTCGCTCCGCATCGCGCACGATCGTCCGCTGCTGGCGCGGCTGGGCGGACGACTGCAGCCCACCGAGGAGTCGCGCCCGCTGTACGCGACTGCGGCGCGCCGTACGCTCGATCGCCTCGGCGGCGCTGATGCCGAACTCGATGCTGCGCTCGCGCACCTGCTCGATCTCCGCGACAATCGCCTCGCCGACTGCGAGGGCCTCATCGCGCAGATGCTCGCAAGCCGCGACCAGTGGCAACAAGCTCTGCCGCTCTCTCGCGCCATGACGGAGGACGACTGGGATGAAGCGCGAATTCGCCTGGAAGCGCCCTTTCGCCGCGCGATAGCCCGCGTCCTCGCCTCAGCGCACCAGCTTCTTGCGGCAGAGTTCAGTCTCGCTTCCGAGCTTCTCGCCCTGGCCAACTTCGCCTGCGCCAACGGCAATCAGGACGTGGCGGGCCTGGCCGGCATCACCAATTTCTCGCCGTCGTTATCGGTCGAGCATTGGCTCTGTCTCTGCAATCTTGTCCTGACAAAAGACGGTGAGTGGCGCAAGCGCGTGCAATCGTCCGAAGGCTTCCCTACCGAAAAGGCTGGAGGACCTGCCGCAAAACGCGCCAAGGAGAAGATGGAGTTCCTGCTGGCGCGCCTGCGCAATCTTCCGCAGTTGAAAGCCGCGCTCTGCGCGATTCGCAGCCTTCCGCCCGCGGCGTACTCCGAAACCCAGTGGACGACGCTTCGTCACGTGTTCACAGTCCTGCGCCGCGCGGTCGCGGAGTTGGGGGTCGTCTTTGCCGAGCAGAATGCTGTCGATTTTACCGAGCTTTCGCTCGCCGCGATTCAGGTTCTCAAAGAGGTGCCGGACCGCGCCATCGCTCGTCATCTCCTGATCGACGAGTTTCAGGACACATCGCAGCGCCAGCACGAACTGCTGACAGAGATTCTGCGATCGTGGGATCCTGGCTCCGATCCCGAAGACCACCGCACGGTCTTCGCCGTCGGCGATCCGATGCAGTCCATCTACATGTTCCGCCAGGCGGAGGTCGAACTCTTCACGCACGCGTGGACTCATGGGCTCGGCCCCGAAGACGCGCGCATTGTTTGCGATCCGGTCTCGCTGTCGGTGAACTTTCGCTCCCACGCCGGCATCACGGCGCCGCTCAACGAATTCTTCGACGCGATCTGCGCCGAGGAAGCGCCGCCGGGCTCATCCGCGGCAAAATTCGCGCCTGCCACGGCGCATGCGGTCGCTCCCAACGCAGCTGGTTCCTGGGTTCACGTGCATCCGCGGTTCATTGGCAGATCCGACGCTCGCCCTACGCGCGAAGAGTCGGCGCAGGCACGCCGCGACGAGGCCCAGGAGATTCTCGAAATCCTCGAACGTGCCACCGCCGAACACCCTGAATACCGCATCGCCGTGCTCGTCCGAGCGCGGCCGCATCTCGCTCAGCTGGTTCCCCTGCTTCGCGAGCGTGGCCTGCCCTTCCGCGCCGTCGAGATCGATCGCCTCTCCGAGCGCCAGGAGCTCCTCGACCTGCGCTCGCTCACGCGCGCCCTGCTGCACCCGATGGAACGCATCGCGTGGCTTGCGGTATTGCGCGCGCCCTGGTGCGGCCTCACGCTCGCCGATCTGCACATTCTCACCGGTTCCGACGACCCCAGCTGCAGAACCCTCTCCGTTCTCGAGCTGATCGATCGCAACCAGGACCGGCTCTCTCCTGACGGCCGCGCGCGTCTCGCGCGCACCGGGCATATCCTGCGCCGCGCCCTGGACATTCGCTGGCGCCAGTCGGAATCCCCATCGTTCGCTTCGTGGATCGAGCGCACCTGGCGCACGCTCGGCGGACCCGCCACCCTCGATGCCGCGGCTCTCGAAAATTGCGAGGTCTTCTTCACTCTGCTCGATGCCGTCACGGCCGATGGCCTTGCACCGCTCCTGCCTGCCTTCGATGCGCAGCTTGAGGATCTCTTCGCTCAGCCCGACCCAACCGTCAGCGACCGGGCCGGCATCGAGTTGATGACCATTCATAAAGCCAAGGGACTCGGCTTTGACGTGGTCATCGTTCCTGGACTCGATCGCAAGCCCGCGCGCGACGGCCAGCCGCTGATCGCTTCGCTTGGACGCCGCGATCCTTTCAACGCCGCCGAAAATGAATTTCTCGTTGCGCCCATCGGGGCCAAAGGCGACGATTCCGACCCACTCTACCGATGGGTCACCGTCCAGCGCAGGATTCGCGTCAATGAAGAGCGCAAGCGCCTGTTCTATGTCGCCTGCACGCGCGCCCGCACTGAACTGCATCTCTTCGGCACCGCGACGGTCGCTTCGTCCGGCCTCAAACCTGGCGACGCCGATAGCCTGCTTGCGGCAGCCTGGCCCGCCCTCGGGCCCGAATTCGAGACGTTCTACCAGCAACCTGTGCCGGCCGTTGTGCCGCCCAACGTGATCGGCTTCCCCTCTCCGGGCGAGGTCGCCGCGATCGCGGCGGTCGCCGAGCCCGCGCAATTCCGTGGCCCGTTTCGCCTTCCGGTCGACTACCGGCCGATATACGCGCCCAATGTCGGGATGAGCGGCGCCGCAGTCCTCAGCAGCGCGGATTCGCCGGAGTTCCGCCGTCGTGAAGGCTCGCGTCTGGCGCGGGTTGTCGGTGCGGCCGTGCATGCGCTGCTCGAGCGCATGGGCACCGGCCTTATCGACACGCCCGCCGAACAGCTCCGCGCACGCGCCGCGTACCTGCTTCGCGCTGCTGCTCTTTCTGGCCAGACGCTCAAAGACGCCACCG
Source organism: Acidobacteriaceae bacterium (assembly GCA_035503555.1). Lineage (GTDB taxonomy): Bacteria > Acidobacteriota > Terriglobia > Terriglobales > Acidobacteriaceae > Palsa-343. The sequence goes on from DATJTG010000253.1 coordinate 3,338, forward strand.
TCACGGTGACGAATCTTGCCCTCGCCTGTGCCGCTGATCCTGTTTGTCGCTGGATTCTCGCGCCTCACCCGGAAGCGCAATCCGAAACTTCGTGGTCCGGCTTCGCCGATGCGCGCCTGCGGACCCTGCGCGCCGATCGCGTTTTCCGGGCTGGACCGGCGCCGTTTGCCGAAGGCTCCGATTATCTCTGGATCGTCGACTATAAAACCGGCGCCGCTCCCTCGGGTGATGCTGCGACATGGATCGCCGCTGAGCGCCAAATCTACGCTCCGCAGCTACTTGCCTATAGCCGCGCCCTGCGCGCGCAGCATGGCCCGGAAGCGCCTCTGCGCCTGGGCCTCTACTATCCGGCTGCTTCTGTCTTCGACTGGTGGGATCCGTCAGCTGGCTGAGGTTTGCGCTTTCGCGCCGCCGCCCGCTGTGCCCGCATGATGCCGCACATCGGCCCCGCGCACCCAGAAGATCACGTCTTCCGCGATGTTCGTCGCGTGATCGGCCACCCGCTCCAGCGCACGCGAAATCATCAGCGCGCCCAGCGCCTGCGGCGCCAGCGGGGGATCTTTTTTCATCAGATTCAGCAGCGTCGAATGCGCGCTCGCGTTGAGCTTGTCGACGCTGTCATCCATCGAAAGCACGCTCTCCGCCATATTCGCGTCGGCTTCGATGAAGGCCTGCAATGCCTTCCGCACCATCGCGCTCGCCAGGTTCGCAGTGCGCGGAATGTCGATCGGCAGATCGGCCACCGGAACCGACTGAAGTTCTCGCACACGGTCGCTGATGGCCCGCGCGGAATCGCCCACGCGCTCCAGGTCCGCATTGATCTTGATGACGGAAAGGATGAAGCGCAGGTCGATGGCCATGGGCTGCTCCATCGCCAGCAGATCGAGCGCCATCTGGTCGATTTCGCGCTCGAGGCGATTGATCGCGATCTCGCCGCGATCCACCAGGTCGCAGATCGACAAATCCCGCACCCGGTACGCCTCCACCGCCCGCTGGATGGACTGCTCCGCCATGCCGGCCATGACCAGCAGCTTCTCTTTCAGGTCGTCCAGGTTTTGCTGAAATCGGATCCTCATCCGAACCTGCCCGTAATGTAATCTTCCGTCCGCTTGTCGCTCGGATTCGTAAATATTTTGTGGGTCGAATCGAATTCGATAAGCTTCCCGTTCAGGAAAAACCCTGTCCGCTCGGCCACGCGCGCCGCCTGCTGCATGTTGTGAGTCACGATCACGATCGTGTACTGCACCTTCAGCTGAAAAATCAGATCCTCGATCTTCGCCGTCGAAACCGGATCGAGCGCCGATGCCGGTTCGTCCATCAGCAGCACTTCCGGATCCACCGCCAGGGCCCGCGCGATGCAAAGCCGCTGCTGCTGGCCGCCCGACAGGCTCGCGCCTGACTTTTTCTTCAGGTCGTCCTTCACTTCATCCCACAAAGCCGCATGGGTCAGCGAGCGTTCCACCACATCGTCCAGCACCCGCCGGTTGCGGAATCCATTCAGCCGCAGTCCCGACGCCACATTGTCGTAAATTGACATCGTGGGAAATGGATTCGGCCGCTGGAAAACCATGCCGATGCGGCGCCGCACTTCCACCGCTGACGTATCGCTGTAGATGTCCACCCCGCCAACCTTCACCTCGCCCGTAACCCTGGCGATGGGATTGGTCTCGTGCATGCGGTTCAGGCAGCGCACAAACGTCGACTTGCCGCAGCCCGAGGGCCCAATGAGCGCCGTCGCCTCGTTCGCCGGAATGTGCAGCGTGATGTCCTCGAGCGTATGGTTCGCTCCGTACCACGCGTTCAGCTTGTTGACCTCGATACCGACGCCCATCTTTCTAGCTTGCCCCTTTCAGCGCGCCGCGCGTCGTCACAAACCGCACGAGGGCCACGGAAACCACAATCAGCACGATGAGCACCAGCGCTCCGGCCCACGCCAGCCGGTGCCACTCGTCATAGGGGGATAGTGCGTAAACGTAAATCTGGAGCGGGAGTGCCTCAATCGGCCGAGTGAGATCCGTGCTCACAAATGGGTTGCCGAAGGCTGTAAACAGCAGCGGGGCCGTCTCGCCCGCCACGCGCGCAAAGGCCAGCATGCATCCCGTGATCACGCCCGGCAGCGCCGTCTTCAGCGTGATCGAGAGCATCGACCGCCAGTTCGGCACCCCCAGTCCCAGCGCCGCTTCCCGGATGGAATGCGGCACCATCAGCAGCATCTCTTCCGTCGTGCGCGCCACCGTCGGGATCATCATCACGCCCAGCACCACGCCGCCGGCCATCGCTGAGAATCCTCTCTCCGGAGCCACAATGAGCGCGTAGATCGCAATGCCCATCACGATCGACGGCACCCCGTTCAGCACGTCGGCTGTGAAGCGCACCACGTGCGATAGCTTCGTGCCGCGTCCGTATTCCGCCAGATAAATTCCCGCGCCGATCCCAATCGGCACGCCAATTGAGCTCGCCAGGCCCAAAAGCACCGCCGAGCCCACGATGGCGTTGGCCATGCCGCCGCCCGGTTCGCCCACCGGTGCCGGCGTTTTGATAAAGAAATTCAGGTTCAGTGAACTCGCGCCCTTGTAAACCAGATCGATGAAGATTGCGATCAGGGGCGCAATCACAAGAATGGTCGCGCCCACGCTCAGCCACGACGCCATGTGGTTGGCAAACCAGCGCCAGCGCCGGTTCGCCGCGCTCGAGTTGAGTCGGGGCGTCATAAATTACGAAACCCTCGCTGGCGCGCCGCGCGTCACGGCCCATACCAGCAGCCGCGCCAGCATGTTTACCACAATCGTCACCAGAAACAGCGCCAGGCCGATCTCGATCAGCGCGCTGCGATAGGTATCGTCTGCGGCTTCCGCGAACTCATTGGCAATCACACTGGCCATCGTGGCCGCCGGCGCCAGCAGCGATTTCGAAATCGTCGGGCTGCTGCCGATGACCATCGCTACAGCCATCGTTTCGCCCAGCGCGCGCCCCAGTCCCAGAATCACCGAGCCCACAATCCCGATGCGCGCATTCCGCAGCACGCCCATCCGGATCATCTCCCATCGCGTCGCGCCCAGCGCCAGTACTGCCTCGCGCTGCGTATGCGGCACCGCGCTCATCACTTCTCGCGTGAGCGACGAGATGATCGGCAGAATCATGATGGCCAGAATCACTCCTGCCGCAAACAGCCCAATGCCGAAATCGGGCGCCGTAAACAGCCCCGTCCATCCCAGCGCCCTGATCAGCAGAGGATCCACATAGTTCCGCAGCAGGGGCACCAGCACAAAAATCGCCCACAACCCGTACACCACGCTGGGAATCGCCGCCAGCAGTTCCGTGGTGAACGACAGCGGCCCGCGCAGCGCCTTCGGACACATCTCCGTCAGGAAGATCGCCACACCCACGGCCAGCGGCACCGCCAGCGCGAGGGCCACCAGCGACGAGGCGATCGTTCCGTAGATGAACGGCAGCGCGCCGAAATTGCTGTTCACCGGGTCCCAGGCGGAGCGCACGAAGAATCTGAGGCCGAACTTATGCAGCGAAAGCTGCGAATGCATCACCAGCTCAGTGGCAATCAGCGCGACGATGGCGAAGATGCTGAGGGCGCAGAGCACCATCATCCAGCGGAAGGTCGCATCCGCCGCCCCGGAGTTGCCCCGGCTCTGCAGGAAGGTCCGGATCGCCGACGGCTCCTGGGGCATCGCCGTGTTCGCGGGCGCAGGACTCGCCACAGGCACAGGTCCGATACCGGCCGCTGGTTTGGGCGTTTTGGGTTCCTGAATTCGCAAAGTCACGACTCGTCTACCCTATCCGCCCAATTTGAATGCTGTGTTAAACGTGATGAAAAATAAGGAAATAACCGTCCACAGGAACGACATTTTTCAGTCAAATCAACCGCCGGGATATGCCTTCCCCGGGCCGCGTAAGCCTCTTCCCCTGTACCGTTCGCCCTGCTCCCTGGCTTTACTGCGCCGGAATCACCAGATATTGCTCCAACTTCCCATCGGGCATCGTGTAGGTTGTGATGGTCAGTTGCCGGCTGCTGTTCGGGAAAGTCACGCGAAATACCCGAAACGTCATTCCTCCCCGGAGCTCTTCTGCCATCTGTTTCAGGCTGGCCGGCGTGCCCAGCGGCGCAAGGCTCGACGCGAAATCTCCCAGAGCCTGCTCGTCGAAGTAGCCGTTGCACCAGGGCGTAAACAGGCTGCGGTCGATCTTGCCCTGCTGGAACTGCTCGAATAGCCCGAGCGCCTGCGCCTCGGCGGCGCTGGGCGTCTGGTTCGTGAGCCCCAGCAGCAGAGGAGCCAGCCCGCGCCCGATCTGCCCGGCGGCGCGCGAAGCATCCTGGTTCGTCAGCGCCGCGATCGCCAGCTTGTCTTTCGGGAAGACCATGTTCTCCGAGACGAATCCTGACACTTCGCCGGAGTGCTCATAGTAGGGATGGCCCTGCATGTCGTTGATAAACAGTCCCAGCGCGTAGTGCGAATCGCTCCCGTCCTTCAGTCTCACCGGTTCGAACATCTCGTTGTACGACTTCGCCTCCAGCAGCGACCGGTTCATGATGCTGATGTCCCACTGCGCCAGATCGTAAGCCGGCATTGCCAGTTCTCCCGCCGCGAACATCCAGCCGTGGCCCTCTTTGGGAGCAGGCCGCAGCGGGCCCAGAGCGTACCGTATATAACCCTCCGCGTCCGGCTTCTCCAGTTTCTGCGCGTCCGAGTTCCACACTTCCTTCATATCCAGGGGCTTAAACACATGCTCCTGCAGAAACTGCATCAGCGGCTCTCCGCTCACCATCTCCACGATTCGTCCGGCGATGACGAAGTTTGTGTTCGAGTACTGCCACTTAGTTCCCGGATCGAAATCCAGCGCCTTCTTCCCCCAGGTGTCCAGGATGTGCTGGGCCGTTGTGGGCTGGCTCATCGGGGACATCAGATAGTCTTCGGGCCAGTAATCCTGGTAGCCCGAAGTATGCGAAAGCAGCATCCGGATCGTCACTTCGTTCGCCCTCGTGAGATCGGGCAGATACTTGCTTACCGGATCGTCGATCGAGAGCTTCCCTTCCTGCTCCAGCAGCAGAATCGCCGCTGCTGTGAACTGCTTCGAGATCGACCCGATCGAATAGCGCATCGCCGGCGTCGCAGTTTCGGCGGGCTCGAGCCGAGCCTGGCCGTACGCGTGGGTATAAACAATCTGCCCGTTTTCGACGATTGCGATCGAGGCGCTGGGCACACCGGTCTGTTCCAGCGCCGATTGCGCTACCTGATCCACCTTCTGCTGAACGTCGGCCGGCAGGGTGTTTACCGCAAGCTGAGCCTGTGCCGCGGCGCAAAACAACGCTCCGGCCGCCAGCAACTGAATTCCGATTCGCGCCATCCTCAATCTCCAGGGGACCAGCATAGCCCCGCGGTGCTATGCTACTACCCACCCGAACTGGCCTCACGCTCTGCAAAGCTTGAGACACCAGCCGATGAGACCCGCCAGCGAACCAGAATCCCCGTCGAGTTTGCTCGGTCGGGTGGTCGAAGCGGAATTCACATCGTGGGCCGAAACAGCATATTTCGACGTGAGACGAGTTCTCCGGAGCGCCATCGATGCCTCGCCGGCTAACCACCACGGCCGTTCTGCTGTTCCTCCTGGCGCCAGGAGCCTTCGGCCAGTCCGCGCACCCTGATCGCGACGTCGCCCGATCCTCCGTTCCCGATCCCTCTCCGGCCGCGTCGCCCCCAGCCGCTCCCGCAACCCCCGCTCGCGAACCCGCAGTGCCTGCGCCGCCGCCCGATACGGCCCTGCCCCCGCCCGGCGATATTCCCGCAAGCGAGGCTTCACCGAAATCGAAGACGCTCTTTTTCTTCACCTCGCCGCGAAGCACGGTCGAGATGGAGGTTCACACCATCCCCGCCTCCGACGCCGAGCGTCTCCAGCGCCTGCGCGACAACTTCTCCGCAGCGAGCTGCAGCGGCGGCCGCATGCACGAAGAGTCCGTGACCGACCGCCATGGCGAAAAGGGTGTGAATCTCGTCTGTATGTGGCCCGGCCACGGCTCGGGCGTCATCGTGGTCGTCGCGCATTACGAGCATGAGGGCCAGGGCCAGGGCGCGCTCGCTGACTGGAGCGGCGCCGTCCTCCTGCCGTTCCTTTACCAGGCCATTCAGGGACAGCCTCGCGAAAACACCTATGTCTTTCTCGAGACCTGGAAGCGCGAAGGCGCCGACGCCTGGCTCAGGACCCTCTCCCGGGAGGACCGCAAACGCCTCCGCGCAGTGATCGACCTCGACGGCCTCGGCCTGAGTTACACGCGCTTCTTCACCACCTTCAGTCCGTTTGAGAGCGTTCCCGCCGGATCCACCCATCTGCAGACCCAGCTTCTGTGGTCTGCGCTTTCCGACGGCCTCACCCAGCCTCCTGAGCAGGTCAGCCCCCATCACTGGCTCACAGTCGACAATACCGATCCTTTTCGCGCCATCATGGTGCCCACGATCGTCATCCACTCCGTTCCTTCCGATTCAGGCCGGCTTCCCGGATCCGCTTCTGACATCGCTTCCGCAGTGAATGGCAACGCCTATTTCACGACCTACCATCTGATGTGCGCCTTTCTCACTTCCCTCGATCACGTCGCCGCGAAGCTCGACAGCAACGACCGCATCTGGCAGACCGTGGGTCCGATCGAGGTTCAGCCGGAACAGGAAACGCCTGTCGTTACCTTCCGTTCGGCGCACGGCGGACATCTCGCCCCGCCACCCACAAATTACTAGGCCGGCGCGCAGACCTGTACGCTGAACGCCGCACCCTGTACCCTGTTGCGCATGACTTCTCGCCGGGATTTTCTCTCGCTCAGCGCCCTCACGGGTCTTAGCCTCACCTCTTCCACCATCCCCGACGCCCTGGCGCAAACGGCCGAGGCGGTGAAGGAACTCAAGCCCCCCGCGAATCCAGTCATTGTCACGCGCGTCACCGGCGACAACACGATCCAGGAGGCCTACCAGATGCTCCTCGATGGGCAGGACACGCTCGACGCCGTGCATCACGTCTGCCTCGGCCGCGAGAACGACCCGAAGGATCACTCCGTCGGACTCGGTGGCCTCCCCAATGAGGAAGGCGTGGTCGAGCTTGACTCCTGTTGCATGCACGGCCCATCGCGCGCCGCGGGATCGGTCGGCGGCGTTCGCAACATTAAGAATGTCTGCCTGGTCGCCCGCAAAGTCTTCGAGCACACCGGCCACGTCATGCTGGTCGCCGAAGGCGCTGAGAAGTTCGCCGTCGACCTTGGCTTTCCGCGCGAAGACCTTCTCACCGAAGACGCCCGCCGCATCTGGATGCTCTGGAAAGAGAACAACTCCCAGATGGACTGGTGGGGCCCCGGCATGACCCAGCCGGCCTGGAAAGATCCGTACGCCAACAGACCGGCGCCCAAGCCTTCCATGGATCTCCACGGCCTGTCCTCCTTGCGCGAAGACTTCCCGACGCAAACGGCGACGGCCGCAACCCCGCAATTGCGCCCGGGGGTTATCCCTCGCCATCCCACACCCGACTGGGAGCCGACCATCCGCTTCCGCGCGCAAAAGCTCGCGCAGATGGCTGCCGACCTCGGCATTGCCCCCAAAGACCGCGCATACGCTGTCGAGCAGGTGCTCTGGCCCACCACGGGCACCATCCACGTCAGCGTTGTGAATACGAAGGGAGACGTCTCCGGTGCTACCACCACCTCCGGCCTTGCCTGGAAGCTTCCCGGCCGTCTGGGCGACTCGCCCATCCTCGGCGCGGGCTCCTGGACCGACCAGGACGTGGGTTCTGCCGGCGCCACAGGCTCCGGCGAAGAAAATATCAAGATCGTCGGCGCGCACACGATCGTCGAGCTAATGCGCCAGGGGCGCAGCCCCCAGGAGGCCGGTGTCGAGGCGCTCCGCCGCATCGTCCGTAATTACAACGGCGATATGACGAAGATCCGCCTCCTCGACATGGAGTACTACATCGTCCGCAAAGATGGCGCGTATGCCGGCGTCTCGCTGTGGAGCACCGGAACCACAGGCCACCCGCGCGTCTTCGCAGTCTGCGACGGCAAAGGCTACCGCGTGGAGAAATGCGCAGCGCTGCTGGAGGGCGCCGCTCTGGAATGGCCGCCGTTTTAAAACCAAAGGGGGGCCGAAGAAATGGGCCCCTTTGATGTTTACTTGTCTGTACGTCACATTGCGTTCTTCTCCACGAAATCCTGACCGCGGGTGAAACTCTTCAGTCAACGTCAGGCGCCGTTGGCTGGCCGGTTCGCGTTAGGAAGAAGCTCGGGCCCACCTGCGCCGGAATGGTTTGGAACGGGCGCGGGTGGATGAGCGGGAAATAGGTTCGCAAATCTGTCGTTGCCCGCTCATCCGCGAAACCCAGTGCGCCTTCCGGAATGCCGTTGATGCCTTCGATCGTACGCAGAATGGTACCGAAATCATGTGGAACGTTGTCGATGTATCCAGGCGGTGTGTAAGCGGAGACGACAATCATCGGCACGCGGAAGCCCAACTGGTAATCGCCCTGACAATCGAGTGAGGTACACGGCAGATCCGATAAATAAGGTGGCGGCTGGTTATCCGACCAACCTCCCCAATCGTCCCACGTGATCACGATCGCAGTGTTTTCCCAGTAGGTTTGGCCTGCATCGGGCGTACCCTGCGGACACTGCGGATTGTTCCCGATTGCGTTGACGATTGCAGCCACCCAGGACGGACCCCACTCCGAAAACGGCGGGTGATCGGACCACCTGCCGTCGGGAATGACCCAGCTAACCTGCGACAAGCTACAACTCCCAACATCCCGAAGGATATCCGTACCCAAGTTTTTCACATCCACATGCTCATCCCATTCTGATCCCTGACACTGCAGTTGAGCAGGCTCCGAGCCGCCATGACTCAAGAACCTGGGCTGGCAGATATTGGCGAATGCATCCGGAGCGTTCCAGATGCTGCCGGCGGATGACGCGTAATACTTCCAGGAGATTGATCGCGGATCGAGAAGGTCGGCCATGCTCTGGTGCTGGACACAGAATGACCCCACGGGGTTCGTCGGATAAACGAGCGCTGTATTGGCGATCGGACACTCTTCGACCGATTTTCCGGCATAGAGACTACATGTGCTGGCGGGCGGGCTCAACACGGGAGACAGCAATCCGTAAACGCTCGGCCCCGAGGACGCCAGGCACCCGGCGGGGACCGAGGTGATGTCGCCCTCGGCGATAAAGGTGGAGTTTGCGTCGTCCTGAGCACTCAGCGCAGACGTTCCTGAAAAGAGGAATTGGTGCGCCGGATAGCTCGGGCCCTGATTGGTCTGATACATGAAATTCGCCCAACCGTAATTCTCCGCGAGCGTCAGATAGGGATCGAGCACGTGCCCCTGGCTGCCGTCGCTGTTGGCGACGGGAGAATTCTCGACATAAGAATAGGATCCGCCAAGCGGCAAGCTGATGACTCCTGCGCCATCGTTGCGGCATTTCAATGTGACTGGATCGGGGTCGCACATGGAGTTGAAATTTTCGTGCGCGTGGGCAGGATCCAGCCGGTCGTTGAGAGCGCGCGGAGCTAAAGGCACCACCTGCTCCACGGTTTTATGCCGCCACAAGCCGCAGGGCGAGACATCGTAACAGGAGCTCGTCACCGGCGACGGAATGCAGGCGTCGAGAACCGATCCGGGATTCATAGGAAGGGGACAGGCAGGGCTCAGATAGTGGAACAAATTATCGGGCGTTCGGTTTTCCTGAATTATGATCACCAGGTTTTTGATTTGCGGTGGCGGCCAGCCGGGCGGTGGCGGCTGAATCGAATTACCTGGAGTTCCGCAGCCGCTCCCCAGAAGGCCGACCAGCAGGAGTGCCGCAGCAGGGAAGCACGCTTTGTTATGCGGCGGAGTGTTCCGCGTTCGGCTCAACCATGGGCATAAGGATGGATGCGTATCATCTCGCAGAAAAACCTGAAGCCACTTAAGCGCCGCATCCGCCGCGAAGCCAGGCAAAGCAGGAATGTCACGTTGCACCATGAACCAAAACTCCTGAACGTTTTCTTAAAAGGCTGGTAAGCCCCGAACACCGAGGTCGAAAGAAGCGCAGAAACGACAGGAGGAGCAGGAGATACTGCAGTCAGCTGAGTGAGCGTTCTCGTTTCTCTCAGAATCTGCATCAGCGAGTACAAGCTAGTTTCTCGACTCCAGATCCGCGGGCATCACCCCGGCGCTTCGTTCGCGCCGGCCAGGAGGCTGGCGGAACGGGGCTTCAGGATTAAGGCAAGCCGGACGTGGTTTTCCGATCCTTCGCTGCATAGGATGCTCCCCAGGGGCACCGACGCATGAAGTCTGCGCGCGCAAACTCCAGGGCGGCGCCCTTCGCTCCAGTCCAGCTGCGCCAATCTCTGCCGACGAGAAGAGCTGTTTGACCCGACCAGTATTTCATCCTCCGGCAATGCTCGACCGCACAAACCTCGCTATATGGCTCATCGCCGAGTCTTTTGATTCATTGACGAATATTCCGTCGCGACGAAAGCCTGGGGAGCGAATACGCCCTGGATACGTTCCATCTGAATCTCTCTGCGGCTCAAAGATAGGCGCGGTCCGCCTCGAAGATAGCAACGGTTGCGGCGGTGGCGCTGATGAACTCACCCAACCTCTGGCCTGGCATCTGCAGGCTGAGGTTTCTGGGAATCGCCAGTTTCCGGTTGCAGCCAAATTCGACCGTTCATTCGATCGATGCATCTCTGCAACCTGCACCCGTTACAATTCGCTGTGTCTTTCCGGAGACGATCGTGATCGCTGCCCGCTGCCGTACTGCCATGTTCGCAATCGCTCTGACCTGCTTCACAGTCCTGTGTGTACCGCTCCCCTCCCCCGCCCAGCAGGCCAAAGGATCCGCGCCGGCTCGCGACCTGCTCGTCGCTGCGCTTCGCGCCCACGTTCATCACGTCTTCGTCGTCTACCAGGAGAATCGCTCCTTCGACTCTTACTTTGGAACCTTTCCGGGCGCAGACAATCTCGCCACGCCTGAAGCCCGAGCCCACGGCTTTCGCCAGTGGGATCCACTGGGGAAAGCCTGGATCGTTCCCTTCCCCCTGACCGCAGCCGACACACTGGACGCCGACCACTCTCGCTCGGGGCTCATTGCAAAAGCCGACAACGGCAAGATGGACAATTTCGTTGCCGGCGAAGAAAAAGCTCAAACGGACTACGGCCGGCCTGCGCAATACGCCCGGCAGCTCGGCATGCTCACCATGGGCCACGAGGATTGCCACACCATCCCCTTCCTCTGGATGTACGCGCACCGCTTCACCCTCTACGATCACATTTTCCAGGCCATGTACGGCCCTTCCACGCCCGGCAATATCGACCTCATCGCCGGACAAACCGGTGAGACCCAGCTCGCCCGCCATCCTGAAGACAGAGGCATCGACGAGGATGGCCCCGGCGACCCCGTCGTTGGCGATGCCGATCCGCACTTCCCGCCCTACGACACCGCCGCCCACGCGCAGGCCAGCCATCAACTGGACCAGACCTACGCCACGCTGATGCTCACCATGAAAGGCCGCGACGCCGGCCGCGATGCGAAGGTCGATACCGACGATGTGAAAGACGACATCGGTGCCCTCGGCCGCCTCAACCACCAGGACGTTCCCTGGGCCTGGTATCAGGAGGGCTTCGGCAACGGGCACGGCAACAACCACCCCGCCTACATCCCGCACCACAATGCTCCGCAATATTTCGGCTATATCCGCCAGAACTCCGGCATGTGGAGCGGCGTCCACGACCTGCTCGACTTTTTTGGCGTCATGCAGGCGCGCCAGCTGCCTGCCCAGAGCGTCGTCTTCATCAAGGGCGGCTATGCCAACCCATTTGGCTGGGTGGCCGCGAACCCGCGCGCCAAAAACATCACGGGCGACGACGACCATCCCGGCTATTCCGACTCGCAACTCTCTGAATCGCTCGTGGCTAAGGTCGTGAACACTGTCGCCCGCAGCCCCTACTGGAACGATTCCGCCATCATCGTCCTCTGGGATGACTCCGAAGGGTTCTACGATCACGTCCCTCCGCCGCAGTTCGAACAGTGCCCTGACAAGCATCCCTGCGGCGATGGTCCCCGCGTCCCGCTCATCCTCATCTCGCCGTGGGCCCGCTCCGGCGGTATCGTCGCCGACCCCGGCGACCACGCGTCGTTCGCCAAATTCCTTGATGTCCTTTTCAATTTGCCGCCGCTGGCATCGCTGCCCGACGAGAAGCCTTACCTTCCCGAGGGTCCGCGCGACACGCTGCCGCAGCTCACCGATCTTCTCGGCGGCTTCGATCCTGCGCGATTGAGTGGAGCAAGACCGCCCATCCCCGCCTCGGCTGCGCTGATACCCGACGCCGTCGTCAATCACTTTCCCCCGGTTATGTCGTGCGCGCAAACGGGAGCCACTCCGATCACCGTCCCGGGCGGCGCAACCGCCCCGCCGAAGGACTTCTACAACCCGCTCCCGTAAGCCACGCGAACGAGTTTTCCGTGCGTGCTTGACTCTTCGGGTGTCGAACGTCTACCATCGTTTCCCATCGAGGGTAGAACGTCTTCTATGGATAAACGCAACGGCCTCCTGCAGGGCACGCTCGACATGCTGATCCTTCGCACGCTGCTTTTCGGGCCGGCCCATGGCCACCAGATCGGGAAGCATATCCAGCGCACGACCAATGACTTTTTGCAGATGCAGCATGGGTCGCTTTATCCGGCGCTGCACCGGCTTGAGAAGCGCGGCTGGGTGTCGGCGAAATGGGAAATCGCTCCGGATCGCAATCGGGAGTTCAAGTACTACCGCCTGACGGAGAAGGGGCGGAAGCAACTCACCGTTGAAGAATCGCAGTGGAACAAGATGGCGGAGGCGGTTGCGCGGGTCATGGGAACTCCGGTCGAGGAGATCTGATATGCGCTGGTGGCCGCTTGGAAACCGCGACGCCGATCTGGAGCGCGAGCTGCGCTCGGACCTCGAACTCGAAGAGGAAGAGCAACGCGAGGGCGGGCTTTCGCCGGATGAGGCCCACTACGCTGCGCTCCGGGCCTTCGGCAATCCCACGCTCATCCGTGAACAAACGCGTGCAACCTGGAAATCGGCCCCGTTCGAGCACATTTGGCAGGACCTTTATTATGGCCTGCGCCAGCTCCGGCGATCTCCGGGTTTTGCCGTCACGGCCATCCTCATTCTGGCTGTAGGGGTGGGCGCGAATCTCGCCATCTTCAACATCATCGACAAGGTTTTGTTGCAGCCGCTCGCCTATCCCGAGCCCGACCGTATCGTGCAGTTCGAGAAAGTCACTCCCTCCGCATCCAGCTACTCCGCTTCCGTCCCTCTCTTCCTCGCCTGGAATCACCCCAACCATGGGGTGCAGTCCATCGCCGCCTATTCCGTGCTGCCCGTCGGGCTTAACCTGGCGCAAGGGGATCATCCCGAACGGGTTCCCGGGCTTCGCGTCAGCGCCGATTTCTTTCGCGTCCTCGGCATCGAGCCGCAGTTAGGCCGCAACTTCAATGCGAATGACGATCGCCCCGGCGCTCCGAATGTCGTTCTGCTCACCGATTCTCTCTGGCATCGCCGCTACAACGGCGACCCCGCCATCATCGGCAAAACGATCGAAGTCGATAGTCAGCCGAGCACGGTCGTCGGCGTGATGCCTCGAGGCTTCCGATTCCTGGCGATTCAGCCCACCATGGGCGCCATTGAGCTATGGACGCCGCTCCAGCTGCCCTCTGCCAGCCGTGACCCGAGCGGCACGCTCGAATGCATCGCGCGCCTGCAGCGCGGCGTGACGCGCGAACAGGCTGCAGCGCAAATCACCGCCCTCAGCCGGCAGTTAGCCGCGCAACTCCCCGCAGCCTTTCCCTCCAATGGCTCCGTTGCCCTTCTGCCTCTGCAGCAACGCGTGACGGAAGACGTGCGCCCGGCATTGCTGCTCTTCTCAGCGGCGGTGGCCCTGGTTCTTCTCATCGCCTGCGTGAACGTAGCCAATCTGCTCCTGGCGCGGCTCAGCGATCGCGCGTTGGAGATCACCATCCGCGCCTCCCTCGGAGCCAGCCGCCTGCGTCTTGTTCGCCAGTTGCTCACCGAGAATCTGGTTCTGGCGTTCGCGGGCGGCGTCGCCGGCGTCGCCGTCGCCTGGCTTTGCGATCGCCTTCTCCTGATGGCCGCGCCGGTGACGATTAATCGATTTGCTCCGGGTGCGCCCGGCTTGCACGTCCTGCTCTTCGCCGTTGCCATTTCCCTGTGCGCCGGCCTGCTGTTCGGGGTGCTGCCCGCACTGCGCGTCACCCGCGGCGACGCCGGCGGGACGCGTCCCGCAAGCCCCTCGCGCCGTGTCACCGCGGGACGCAGTCGCAGGCGGCTTTCATCTGCTCTGATCGTGGTCGAAACCGCACTATCGCTCATGCTTCTTGCTGCAGCCGGTCTTCTTCTCCGTAGTTTCATGAACCTGGAACGGCTCAACCCCGGATTCAACTTCGACCACCTGACGACCTTCGAAACCACACTGCCCACCGCAAAATACAGCGATCCCGCTGCCCTGCAACGGTTCATCGAAGCCGCACAGCCACAGATCCTGCGCATGCCCGGGGTGCAGAATGCTGCCAGCGTCAGCACGCTACCCACGCAAGCGACCCTGAATTTCCCATTCACCATTGGTGGCTCGTCGAACGTCGCGCCCGACCAGGCTTCCGGTGAGAGTGACTATCTCCTGGTAAGCGCCGGCTATTTTCGGTCCATGCAGATTCCAATACTCGAGGGTCGCTCCATCGAGTCCTCCGATAGTGCCGGTTCACCCGGGGTCGTCGTCATCAATCAGGCCATGGCTCGTCGTTACTGGCCCCATGAAAGCCCCATTGGCAGGCAGATCGTTATTGCCCAAAACCTCGGTCCTGATTGGGTCGACCGGCCGCGCCAGATCGTCGGCGTCGTGGGCGATGTCACCGCCGACGAAATCGATCAGCCTCGAGCGCCCACCATGTACACGCCCTTCGCGCAGGCATCTCCACATCTGGTATCGATCCTCGTCGCCACGATTCCTCTGCGCTGGGTTGTTCGCACCAGCGCGGACTCCCCCGGATTCGCGAGCCAGCTCGCGTCCGCGCTGCTCGACGTCGACGCGCACCAGCCGATCGCCGAAGTGCGCACGATGCGGCAGGTGTTTGCCGACGCCCTCCTGCGCTGGCGCTTCAACATGCTTCTGCTGGGGGCGTTTTCAGCCGTCGCCCTCATCCTCGCGGCCGTCGGCATCTTCGGAGTCACCTCCTGCACGGTCCGCCAGCGCACCAGCGAGATTGGCATTCGAATGGCGCTCGGCGCGCAGCGTTCTTCCATTCTGTGGATGGTTCTTCGGCAGTGCGGACTGCTGCTCGCCGGCGGCATTCTCGTCGGGCTGGCCGGAGTCGCGCTCGATGGCTCTCTGCTCAAAGAGTTTCTTTACGGCGTGCGACCCGTCAGTGCGGGCGTTCTTACTGTCGTGATCGCACTCGTCTGCGGCGTTGGATTGCTGGCAAGCGTGACCCCCGCCCGGCGCGCCGCCTCTATCGATCCGCTCCGAGCTTTGCGAACCGAATGACGTGTACCGCGTAGCTCATCAAAGACGGTCTCAGGGAGGTTGCTGGTGAAGTGGCCATTCCGCAAACGCGACGCCGATCTGGAGCGCGAGCTGCGCTCGGACCTCGAACTCGAAGAGGAAGAGCAACGCGAGGGCGGGCTTTCGCCGGATGAGGCCCACTACGCTGCGCTCCGGGCCTTCGGCAATCCCACGCTCATTTATGAGCAAACCCGCAGTATCTGGAGCTGGACTATGCTCGAAAGTTTCGTTCGCGACCTTCGCATCAGCTTCAGGACGCTTTTCCGCTCGCCCGGCTTTTCGCTCATCGCCGTCCTGGTCATGGCGCTGTGCATCGGCGCCGCTACTTCGTTGTTCACCGTGGTGCGCTCGGTCATGCTGCGCCCGCTGCCGTTCCGCGATCCCTCGCATCTGGTCATGATCTACGAGCACTTCCGCGATCCAGCGATGAATGCGCAGGAGTTCAACTACAACGCCGTCGCACCCGCTGACTTTTACGACTGGCGCGCCAGGACGCACGGCTTCGAAGACATGGCTGCGGCACGATGGACGCAGTTCAGCCTCACCGGCGGCCATGGTGAGCTTCCCGAACAGATCACTGCTTTGGGCGGTACCTGGAATTTGTTTTCGGTCCTCGGGGTCAACGCGGCCCTCGGCCGGACCTTCGTGGAGAGCGACGACCGCACTGACGGTTCTGCCGCCCTGCTCACGTGGAGTCTCTACGAGCGCCGTTTCGGCGGCGATCCCTCCATCATCGGCCGGAAGATTCATCTCGACGGCAACCCGTTTACGGTCATCGGTGTATTGCCAAAGAGCTTTACCTATCCCGACGCCGGTATCCAGCTTTGGGTCCCCTTCAGGGCGGCATTGCCTCCCTCGCTGCTCGAGCATCATGATTTTCACTTCGTCCATGTCGTCGCACGCCTGCGTCCCGGCGTCAGTTTGGCCAATGCGCTGAGCCAGGTGGAGGCCGTCCAGTATCAGGACCACTTGCAGAATCTCAGCGCGCCCGTCGCCGAAGACGTGGCCTCGAAGACACTGCTGCAGGACCTGGCGCAGAACGTGCAAAAACCCCTGATCCTCCTGCTTTGTGCGGCCGGATGCATGCTGCTGATCGGCTGCCTGAACGTCTCGAATCTGCTTGTCGCGCGATCCGC
>DATJTG010000254.1:0-34690 GCA_035503555.1 Acidobacteriaceae bacterium
TTGGAAGACCACGCAGGCTTCGACGTTTTTGAAGCGGGCGATTTTTTCCTCAAGCTCCATGTGAATTTTCATGGTGCCGGCGATGGTGCGGACCGCGCCCGGACCGACGCCGAAGTCGCGCGTAGCCTGGATGGCGGCTTCTTTCAGTTTGGGGTGATTGCAGAGGCCGAGGTAATTGTTGGAGGCGAGATTGATGATGCGCTTGCCGTCGTAGGTGCATACCGGGGCCTGAACGTCGTCGAGGATGCGCAGGCGGAAGTGGGTGCCCTTCTGCTTCAGCTCGTCGATGGCGGAGGTGAGGTATTGAAGCTGCGGGCGCGCGGAAAGGGTAGTAGCCATGATGGATCGCCTCGAAAAATGCAATATCAAGCAACTAACGATCCTAACTCCAGGCGCGTCGAAATGCCGAAGAGCCAGGGACAAGACGCCGTGGAATGTCCGGGTGGTAGCGGCTCAGATACAATAGAGCTTCCAACCGGGAACAGGACTGGATGGCAGCGGCCGAAGGATCTCTGCAGGCCGAGGCGATAGCGGTTCCCGCGCGGAATGGTTCTTCTGAAGAGAGTTTTCAGCGAATGATTCTGTTGTTCCGGAACCCCATCGATTTGCGGCGCGCCGTTCGGCTGGCCGCCAGCACAGGAATACTGACATGCCTGACCGCCTTCAGCACGAGCGCGCCGGCGCAGTCTGCGGCGCCGACGCGGACGCAGGTCACCAGCCAGCAGGACAACGGCGTGTTTTCGCTTACCGCGAAGGTGGCCGACTTTCAGGGTGAGCCGGTCTCAGAAGGGTCGGTGAGCTTTGAGACGGCGAAGGGATCGCTGGGATCGGTGTTCGTCGAGGATGGCGTCGCGGTCCTGAAACGGGCGAATCTTCCGTCATGGGCGGGGACGGTCACCGCGGTCTATCACGGCGACGCGGCCTATGCGAACTCATCGGCGGCGACGACGGTGCTGCCGGCAGCCGCCAGTTCGCTGCCAGGATTCACAGTGACCGCGAATCCGTCGACCGTGACGGTGATGCCTGGGCAGTTTGCGACGATTCAGCTCACGGTGACCTCGCAGAACGGGTTTTCCGAGGCAGTGAATCTGTCGTGCTCGGGACTGCCGGGCGCGTCGACCTGCAATTTCAATCCTGTGGTGCTCACGCCTCCGGCGAACGGCTCGATCGCGAGCGCAATGCAGATTACGACCACCGCTCCGTCCGGGCTCAGCTCGAAGAACGAGAACCCCTTCCACGGTTCCAGGGCAGCGTTTGCGATTGTGGTTCCCGGATTGCTGGCGCTGGCCGGAGTGGGCGCTCTGCGTCGGAAGCACTTTGGCGCGCTGCGGGTGCTGGGGATTGTTCTGCTGCTGAGCGCGGCCTCGATGGGACTGACGGCCTGCAATCAGCGGTACAGCTATGAGCACTACCATCCCGCGCCCAACTACGGCACGGTCGCAGGAAACTACAGCATCGTGATCTCGGCATATTCGTCGAATGGAACGAACATCACAGAAGCGACGCCCTCCGATACGACGTGCAGCACCACGGCGGCCACCTGCATCGCGCTGACGGTGCAGTAAGAGCAGGCAACAACGAACAGCGGGTGCGGCGGCTCAGGCTATATGGCCTGGGCCGTTTGCTTTTGGGTGGGGCCGGGGTGCGGGTGGCGGCTCCAATTGGCAGACCTTTACGGCCAGGTTGGAGAACGGGCAGGGAAAGCTGGTGGGCGCGTCGGGCGGCAGCAGGAGCCAGGTGACCCCCAGCGGAGCGAGCGCGGTGTAACGCTCGGCGTCCGTCATCGAATCGACAAACAGTTCCGTATTGCGCTGCATGGCCCAGGGGCCGGCCAGAGAGGGCAGGATCGCAACGACGCCGGCATCTTTGTCGTCGGCGAGGGCATCGCGCTCGGCGAGTGCGCGGAAGTTCTGCTCGTCCTCGCCTGGGCGATAGGCAAACTGCGGGTTGAAAGCGAACGTTGCATCGCTCGGGGTGTGGCGGCGGATCCAGAGAAAGGCCTGTTCGCAGGGATTCGAAGGCGCGAGGCCGGGTCGCTCGATGCGGTTGCATCCGGGCCACGAGACGCGTTCGACCTGGAACATGATGGCGGCGAGCAGCAGGAGGACGCCCGCGGCGGCGACGTGACTGCGAGCGGCGAGCGAAGAAAGAACGCCGCCGCAGAGGACGACGCCGACGAGGTAGATGAGGTGGCAGCTGCGCAGAACCTGGAGCGGAACGAGGAGATACGGTCCGGAGGGTGGCACGAAGAGTGCGGCGATGAGAAAGCTCGTGGTTCCGATTGCAATGGCAGTGCGGCAGAGCGCGCCAGTGGGCGTCGAGGACGGGAACTTCTGGGTTGCGGCAGCGAAGAGCAGCAGCGGGAGCACGATGCCGAGGAGTTCATACCAATGCCAGCGCGCGAGGAAGAGAAACGTGCGCTGCGGGAGCAGAAGCGCTTCGCGATACCCCGGGGAAACGGGTGCGTTATGCGTGGCCGCAAATACAATGCCTGCGGCGATGAGCCCGGCGCAGCTCAACAGGACTGCCGAGCGGGAGCGGCCGCTCCGAATCAGCGCGAGGACGAGGACGAATCCGATGGCATATGCGCCCATGAGCGGATGGAAGAGGACGGCGGCCGTCAGCAGCAGGACGGTGCCCAGACCCTTGCGGTCGAGGCAGGCGGCGACGGCGAAGAGACTGAGCGGTGTGGAGAACGAGCGCGCCGTGAGGTAAGGGTCCATGAGAACGAGCGCGGTTCCGGCGACGGGCAGCGCGCAGCAGGCGGCGGCCAGGAGCACAGCGAACCAGCGGGCCGACTCGCCGGCGAAGACGCGCGCAGCGAGCGCGTGCGCAGCGCAGAGAAAAAGCCAGAGCGACACGAGGTGCGCGAGAAGAAGAGCCCAAGCCAGGGGCAGATGCGTCAGGCGAACGAGCGCGCCGATAAGGATCGCGAAGATCGAGTGATGGGTGAATGCGGTGACGAACGGTGCGTTGAAGTGGTAGAGCGACGGATCGAGGACGTGGCGGATACCGGCAGCGTAGAGGCCTCCGTCACTGGCGAAGGGGTGGTAACCGTGGATGAGCAGAGCGAGGAGCGAGAGGGCAGCGTAGAGCGTATAGCGCCTGGCATGCGTCGACGGCGAAAGGCTGCTGGTGCTCACAGGTTCTCTTGTATAAGATCGGCCGCCTGGGAGGCGATGGCGGGATCGTCGCCGAAACCGGCCAGCCAGCGGACCTCCGGCTCGCGACGGAACCAGGTGAACTGGCGCTTCGCGTAGTTGCGGTGCGCCTGGCGGGTAACGGCCGTGGCATCGGCTTCCGCCATCTCGCCGCGCAGCACGGCGCGAGCCTGGCGGTAGCCGAGCGCGTCAAAGGCGCGAGGCGATTCGCCGTAGCGAGCGATGAGGGATCGGGTTTCTTCGACGAGGCCGGCTGCGAACATCGCCGTGGCGCGGGCGTCGATGCGTGCGTAGAGTTCCGGGCGTGGCGGGTCGAGGCCGATGCGCAAAATGCGGTAGCCGGGGAGCGGGTCGCGGCCCGATCGCCAGGCTTCCGTCAGCGGCTTGCCGCCCGCGAGGCAGACTTCGATGGCGCGGATGAGCTTCGGGTGGTCGTTGGCGTGGATGCGGCCCGCGGCGGCGGGATCGAGACGGCGCAGCAGTCGATGCAGCCAGCCGGGGCTGTGCGCTTCCGCACTGCGGCGGAGGCGCTCGCGGAGATCCTCGGATCTCTGTGGTCCTTGGAAGAGGCCGTCGAGCAGCGCTCGCAGATAGAGGCCGGTGCCTCCGGCGACGATGGGGAGATGATGGCGCGCGGTGATGGCGCCGATGGCTTCACGGGCGAGGCGGCTGTAGTCGCCGGCGGTACAGAAGTGGTCGGGGGGTAGGATGTCGATGAGGTGGTGGGGAACCTGGCGGCGCTCCTCCCGAGAAGGCTTGGCCGTGCCCAGTTCCATATCGCAATAGACCGCGACCGAATCGCAGTTGACGATTTCGCCCCCGAAGCGGGCCGCCACAGCGAGCGAGAGCGCGGTTTTGCCGCTGCCGGTGGGTCCGAGCAGGGCGACGAGGAGAGGTTCCATGGTCAGGTTGCAGGTTACAGGTTACAGGGGAGGAGCGAGTCAGCGGGTTAGCGATTCGGCGGGGCTGGTGGCTGATAGCCGGTGAGCCCAGGATTGGGGAATCCCATTCAGGCGAGAGCCGGATTGGAATGGATCACCTGAGGGCACCCGGTGGAGCGCCGCTACTCCACCTGCTGCTTTGCCTTGTAGCCGTCGCGGGCGATGATGTCGTACTTCAGGGTCTTGTGCTTCTCGTCTTCCATCCGGAGCGGGTGGCCTTCCTGGTCGACCAGCTCGACGCGGATGCGGCGGTAGGTTCCGTCCATCTTGTTGTTGGAGGGTTTGTAGGTGATCTGATACTGGTTGCGGATGGAGTTGTTGATGTCGGTGAAGACGTCGGGGAACTCCGAGTCGAAGCGCGGCTCAAAGTACATGCCGCCGGTCATGCGCGCAAAAGTCTGCAGCTCGTTCTGCGCCTGCAGCATGCCGATGGAATTCATACGGCCGCTGGCGAAGTTGCCGGCTCCCATGATGCCGGCGCCGCCCGTGGCAATGGAGAAAATGGTGACGTTGGGCGTTTCCTTGATCTTCTGCAGGCACTTGTCGAGGGTGATCTTGGAGAAAGTGTCCCGGCCCGAGGAGACGAGGATGATGTACTTGCGGCCGTCAATGCGGGTAAGGCGGTCGAGGGTTTCGTAGAGGGCGTCGAACTCGTTGGTTTCGTTCCACGTGGGGATTTGCAGCGATTGCACGGCCTGCTGGATCAACTGCTTGTTCTGGGTGAAATCCGTGAGGATGGTCGTGTGCATGTCGTAAGTGACGACCGCGACGTAGTCATTGGGCTGCAACTGGTTGGTGAAGGATACCGCAGCGTTCCACATGTCGAAGATGAACTGATAGCTGTTGGCCGCGAACTCGAGCAGCAGGACGGCAGTGATGGGCGCTTTGACCTGATGAAAACCGACGATCTGCTGGGGGATGCCATCCTCAAAGACGCGGAAGTTGTCTTCCTGCAGATTGGGGATGAACATGTGGGTCTTTTCGGCGATGACGTTCACGTCAACGTTGACGACCGGAACGTCGACGCGCATGGAGAGGTTGCCGAGGCCCGGAGGGTTGTTGACGGTCTTCGGCGGAGGCGGAGGGGCTGGCGGATTCACGGGCTTTTTCGGAACGGCGATGGCGCCGGTATCGTTGCCCGGGCCTCCGGCTTCAGGGCTGCCTTGATCAGCCGGCTGCTGCCCCTGTTGCTGGGCAGGAGTCTGCTGCTGGGCGGGCTGAGTTTGCTGCTGGGGATCCTGAGCCTGTAACCAACCGGGGACAAAAAGCGTCTGAGATACCAGCAGAGCAGCGGCGGCCAGCGTCGTGCGGTGGAAGCGGGAGTCCCTCATGGCAAAACCTCTGGAACGATTGTGGAGCCGGGCCGACCTTTGCGGCAAGCACCGAAGCAGCATAGTCTATGGACGTGTGTGATCGGCTGAAAGATATCCGCGTGGCGCTGGCCCTGGCAATAGCGGCGCCGGCCCTCGGCTGGGGACAGGCCTCTGTGGATGGGCAGGCGGCGCTGAATCTGCCTCCGAACCCGCCCGCCGTAACGAAATTTTTCCCACTGAGCGAGATTCATCGTGGCCAGCAGGGCGTGGCTTACACGGTATTTGAGGGCACGAAACCGGAACCGATGGGCGTGGAGATCCTGGGCGTGCTGCACAACGCCATCGGCCCACGGCAGGACATGATCCTCGCTCGGCTCGAAGGACCGAAGCCGCAGTATACGGGCGTGGTGGAAGGCATGAGCGGCAGCCCGGTGTATATCGACGGGAAGCTGGCAGGGGCGCTGGCATTCCGCATCGGACAGTTCAGTAAAGAGCCGATCTGCGGGATTACGCCGATCCAGCAGATGCTGGGGGTGGACGAACAGGACAGTACGCAGAGCGCAGAGCTCAGAGCGCAGGGACCGGAGCTGCAAGAACCAGAAGCCGATGCTGGAGTGGAGCGGGCGGCACTGGAGGCGCCGAGCGCAGAAGCGGTGAGCAGCCCGGGCACGGCGGAGCCGCTGATTCAACCGATGGATACGCCGCTGGTGTTCAGTGGGTTCAGCGCCGATGCGCTGAAGTTGTGGAAGGCACATGCGCCGGCGGGGCTGATGCCTGTGGAAGGCATTGGCGGGTCGGCGAGCGATGAGAAGCAGCCGGATCCGCTGGTTCCGGGGTCGGCGGTGAGCGCGATCCTGGTGCGCGGCGATCTGGATATCGCGGCGACGTGCACGGTGACGTACGTCGATCCGAAGAAGATGCTGGCGTGCGGGCATCCGATCACGCAATTCGGTCCGGTGTCGATGCCGATGACCAAGGCCGACGTGGTGGCCACGCTGCCATCGCCCGCCGAGGCATTCAAGATCATCAATACGACGGAGACGGTCGGGTCGATCACGGAAGATCGCGAGTCGGCCATCATGGGTGAGTTTGGCAAGCCGGCGCGCATGATTCCGGTAACCCTGCACGTGACGCGCGAGCCGAGCGATTCGGCAGCGCCCGCGGCAAGTGGTGTGAGCAATACGCTGCACTTTGAGGTGATCGATCAGCCGCAGGTGACGCCAATGGCGGTGATGGTGGCGGTGTATCAGGGGCTGATGCAACAGAACGGCTATTCGGCGCAAACCACCTATCGCGTGCAGGGAGCTGTGAAGCTGAGCGGGTATCCCGAGGTGAAGCTGAACCGGCTGGTCGCGCCCACCGATACGGTTCCGGCGAATATTGCGGCGGCGCTGGCTCTGGGCGAGCGGTTCAACCGGCTGTACGACAACGCCGCGCGGCGAACGCCGATTGAGAGCGTGGATCTGGAAGTGGCGGCGATTCCGCGGCGGCTGACCGCAGAGATCGACAGCGCGCAGGCGAGCAAAGTGGAAGTGCACGCGGGCGATACGGTGACTCTCAACGCGACCATCCGGCCGTGGCACGGAGATCCGCGTAATGTGCAGATTCCCGTCACACTGCCGGCGAACCTGCCGGAAGGGCCCGTGCGGCTGCTGGTGAGCGATGGCACGACGCTCGATCGGCTGCTGCAGCCGCCCCAGTTCAACGCGCAGCCGCTGGATATTTCGGCGACGATCGCACAGCTGAACAGCGCGCATCCGAGCGATCGGATGTACGTGACGCTGCTGGCCCCTGAGGCGCAGGCGGCGGTGGACGGGCACACGCTGTCGGCGATCCCGCTGTCGATGGCGAATGTGCTGGCGCCGCTGAAAGACAACAACGGGATAGCGCTGAACGGCGAGTCGGCGATGCCGATGGCATCGCTGGCCATGGATGCGGTGATTACGGGGATGCAGGTGGTGACGCTGCAGGTGGAAGACCAGTAGCGGGGTTGTCATCCTGCGTAAATGCGGCCGGCGTAGGATAGGAAAACCAATTCCAGCTGATACGCGTTCCCCTGGTACAAAGGATTCGCATCCATGGCGACGATTCAGGGCCTTGCTGTCCACGCAGCCGGCGCCGAACTCCTCCCGCTGAAATACGATCCGGGCAATTTGCGGCCTCAGGACGTCGAGGTGAGGATCACGCATTGCGGCGTGTGCCACAGCGACCTGCATTTGATCGACAACGACTGGGGGGTAAGCCAGTATCCGTTCATTCCCGGGCACGAAATTGTGGGGACAGTGCGACAGGTGGGCGCGGGTGTAGCGCATCTGAAGCCCGGGGATCGCGTGGGGATTGGGTGGCAGGCCGATAGCTGCGGGTCGTGCGAGTGGTGCCGGCGCGGTGAAGATAACCTGTGCGCCCAGGAACAGCGCACCTGCGTGGGGCGTCACGGCGGCTACGCCGATGCGGTGCGCGTGAATGCGCGCTTTGCCGTAAAACTGCCAGACGAACTGGACAGCGAAACCGCCGCGCCGCTGCTGTGCGGAGGCATTACCGTCTACAGTCCGCTGCGAACTCTGGGAGTGAATCCGTCGGCGCGGGTGGGCGTGATTGGAATCGGCGGACTGGGACATCTGGCGCTGCAGTTTGCTCGAGCCTTTGGCGCGGAAGTGACGGCGTTTTCTACCTCACCGGCCAAGGAGGACGAGGCGATGGCGCTCGGGGCGCACCGCTTCGTGAACTCGCGGGATACGAAGGCGCTGAAGGCGGTGGAGGGCTCACAGGATCTGATTCTGTCGACTGTCAATGCGGCGCAGGACTGGAGCGCCTATCTCAGCGCCCTGCGGCCGCATGGAAACCTGTGCCTGGTGGGTGTGCCTCCTGCTCCAGTGTCGGTTCCGGCATTGCCGCTCATCGCCGATCTCTTGTGCCTGCGCGGGTCGAGCACGGGCACCCCCTGGCTGATGGCCGAGATGCTGGACGTAGCTGCCCGTCACCGGGTGGCGGCGCGAATAGAGAACTTCAAGATGGCAGACGCGAATCAGGCGCTGGGGCGGGTACGCAAGAATCATGTCCGGTACCGGGCGGTGTTGGCGAATTAGAAAACCAGGGACCACAGACAAGAGACTGGAAACCCCGGGGCAGACTGTCGGTGAGCGTTCGGAAGCGGACGAGTCGCTGGCGGAAGTGGACAGCGACAGGATGCAGGTCCCGGATGGCTACGGGCTTGCCCGGGGTGTATGCTCTGCGCATTCAGTGGCATAGGCACGCGGCGCCGAGTCATCGAGGGCTGGCACTGAACGTGCTGCATAGGCGGATCACGGAGGGGTGCGCAATGGCTTACGCAGAAAGAATTCGAGACATGATTACGGGGCCCCTGCTGGAAGAGATTGTGAAGCAGAGGGTCGCTGCCGGGTGGCACCTGGTGTCGGTAGAGTGGCGGCGAGAGCTGCCGGACAGCGAGATACCAAGTGAGGGCGCTTATCCGGAGGATATTCCTTACGGGCTGCGCATCTCGGACGACTGCAAGGGACTTGAACTGGACGAGACGGAGCAGAAGGTGCTGCTGCAGATGATGGAGATGCTGGTGCAGGACTTCTCGTTTTCGAGCATCGCGAGCGATCTGAATGAGAAGGGCTTCCGCACGCGCGAGGGGAAGCGGTGGAATCCGGTGGGGATCTTCAACATGATTCCGCGGCTGATCGATGTGGGCCCGCGGCTTTTCTCTCTGGAGGAGTGGGAGAAGCGGCGCGCGAAGTTTGCGCGGATGGTGTAACGCCCGCCACGAGGACAACGAAAGCGGCCGCCGGATTAGCCAGGCGGCCGCTTTTTTGTGGAACCAGCGTGCGGGACGCCAGGGCGCATCCTACGGAGAAGATGAAGCGACGGAGAAGGGACGCCGCGCTTCAGCACATACACGCGGGAGCGCCCGATGCGCGGGTTCCAACCCATTCCAAGGCAGGCTGAAGGAGACAAGCGATGAAAGTTTTTTCCGCCAATCTGGATAATCTCCACAAGCTCTACATCCATCAGTTGCAGATGCTGCTTTCAGCCGAGAACCAGATTCTGGAGGCATTGCCGAAAATGATCGACCATGCCCTGGATGTGCAGCTGCGGCAGGCGTTTCAGTCACACATGCAGGAGACCCGCCTGCATGTGCAGCGGCTGGAAGAGATTCTGGGCGAAGAGGCTGGCGAGGCGAAGAACGCGAAATGCAAGGTGATGGCCGCGTTGGCGACCGAGGCGGAGGACATGGTGAAGGATGCGGCCGACGACTCGGTGCGCGATGCGGCGTTGATTTCTGCGGCGCAACGCGTGGAGCACTACGAGATTGCCTGCTACGGGGCCGTGCGCCGCTGGGCGCAGGTGTTGGGCGAGCGGCAACACGCTGAGCTGCTCGACAAGACGATCAAGGAAGAGGGCCATGCCGATCATCTGCTGACGGAGATTGCGGGGCGGGTGAATCCGTATGCGGAGAAGGCGGCGTAGGCAGGTTACGAGTTACAGGGATTACCCCACCCAAGCCAGCAGCAGGCTTGAATGGGGCACCCCAATTTGTTCTCGCTCAAAGATCGCTTACTGTTTGTTGACGTCGACGTAGTAGTGGTCGGTATCGACCTGAAAGTCGTCCTTTGAAAGAGGCGTCTGCATCGTCTGCCACTTCGTGGTGGGGCGGATGATCTGCCAGTGGTCGGGGCTGCCGACGCGCACCGGCATGGCGAAATCGTCTTCGTCGGCGCGCCACTTGTACATCACGGAGCCAGGGGCTTCGCCGAAGAGCAACTCGAGGCGCGGAATTTGCGCGTGGCGCAGGTACTGATCGAAGATCGGCGTGAGATTCATGCCGGTATGTTGATTGCAATACGCGACGATGTCCTCGGTGAGGATGTTCTGATATTTGAAGTGCTGATAGAGGTCGTGGATCAGCGCGAACCACTTCGCGTCGTCGTTGATGACGCTGCGCAGGGTGTTGAGCATGAGCGCGCCTTTGAAGTACTGATCCTCAGGCGGCTCGGCGTTGACTCCGCGCTCGCCGACGATGGGGCGCTGGTTGAAGATCTTAGGTTTGTAACCGTTGAGGTAACGAATTGCATCGGACTTGCCCCAGCGGTATTCGACATAGAGGCTCTCGAGGTAAGTGGTCCAGCCTTCATGGATCCACATATCGGAGGGATCGGCGGCGGTGATGCTGTTGCCGAACCACTCGTGGCCGCTCTCGTGAATGATGATGAAGTCGAAGCGGGGGCTGATGCCGACGCCGGTCCAGTCGCGGCCGAGATACCCATTCTTAAATAAGTTGCCGTAGGTGACGGCGCTCTGATGCTCCATGCCGGAGTAAGGGGCCTCGATGAGCTTGTAGCCGTCTTTGGCGAAGGGATAGGGGCCGAAGTAGTGGGTGTAGGCCTCGATCATGCCTTTGGCCTGGGCGAATTGCGTCTTCGCCTTGTCGAGATCTTCGGGCAGCGCGTAGAAGTCGAGCGAGAGGTCGCCTAGCTTGTCGGAAAAGTGCTCGTAATTGCCGATGTTCAGCGAGACGTCGTAGTTGTTGATCGGATAGCTGACGTGCCAGTCCCAGCGCGTGTAGCCGTCGCCGAGGTCGGTCTTGCCGACGAAATGGCCGTTGGAGACATCGGTGAGGCCGTTGGGAATGGCGACACTGATGTCCATATCCTCGACTTCGTCGCGCCACTGATCTTTGTTGGGCCACCAGATGCTGGCGCCGATGCCTTCGCAGGCGGTGTTGATCCAGTCGTGGCCGGCCGGATCCTTCTTAAAGGTGATGCCGCCGAAGCGGCCGGTTTCCTGGGGGTGGCCGGAGTAATAGAAGTCGATGGAGTAGGTGCGGCCGGCGTGGAGGGTCTGCGGGAAATCGACGAAGACGGCGCTGCTGTCGCGCTCGTATTTGAGTTGCGTGGAGCCGTAGAGAATTTTGTCGACGTTGAGCGGGTCCTGAAGGTCGAGCTGGATGCGGTTGCCGTCGCGCAGCATGCGGAAGCGGATCGTGTTTTTGCCCGAGAGGTATTTCTGAGCCGGATCGACGCGAATGTCGAGGTGGTAGTAGAGCAGATCGTTGTTGGAACGGTAAGGGCCGTAAGCGCCGCGGAGGATGGCGGTGCGCGTGGGAACGGGGACGACGGAATCGTCGCGGCGGACGCGGGGACGGACCTGAGTTGCCTGGCCGGACGCGGGCTGACCGGATTGCACAGCCGACGCTGCGGGCGCTGCCTGGGCGGGGGGCGTGGATTGCGGGGTTTGCGCGGAGGCGGGCGCGGCGAAAGGCAGGACGAGCAGAGAGGCGGCGATCAGGCGGAAATCGAGCATGGCGGTATGCTACCGCGGATGCGTGATTTTTGTATTCATTTCTGGATACCGCGAAAGGCCAGGGATCAGGGGTCGGGTCCCAGGCTACGGGCCGCCACGCAAGCCAACCGAGGGCTTGCGTGGGGCAGCTGTCCGAGTCAGGCCGTCACGGGGGCGTTTCTTCGTGGACGGCGGTTGGCCTGAAGGATTTTCTTGCGCAGGCGGAGAGACTTCGGGGTGACTTCGACCATTTCGTCGTCGGCGATGAACTCGATGGCCTGCTCGAGGTTGAGCAGGCGCGGGGGCGCGAGGCGGATGGCGTCGTCGGCGGTGGAGGCGCGCATGTTGGTGAGCTTCTTTTCGCGGACGACATTGACGTCGAGGTCGTTATCGCGGGAGTGCTCGCCGATGATCATGCCTTCGTAGACCTCAATGCCGGGCGGGGAGAAGAGGATGCCGCGGTCTTCGAGCCCTTCGAGCGCGTAGGCGGTGGTTGTGCCGGTGCGATCGGCGATAAGGGCGCCGGTGGGGCGCTGCGGGATCTGTCCCTGATGCGGCATGTAGCCGTCGAAGAGGGAGTTCATGACCATGGTGCCGCGCGTCTCGGTGAGCAGATCGCTGCGGAGACCGATGAGGCCGCGGGACGGAACGCGGAATTCGACACGAACCCGGCCGTAGCCGTGATTGTGCATTTTTGTCATCTCGCCCTTGCGAGGGCCGAGGTGCTCAATGACGACGCCGACAAACTGCTCGGGTATGTCGATGGTGAGGTGCTCGACCGGCTCCATGAGCTTGCCGTCAACTTCGCGCGTGACGATCTCAGGGCGGCCCACCATGAGCTCGAAGCCCTCGCGGCGCATCATCTCGATGAGGATGGAGAGCTGGAGTTCGCCGCGACCGAGAACTTTGAAGCTGTCGGGCGAGCCGGTTTCTTCGACGCGGATGGAGACGTTGGTGAGGAGTTCCTTCTCGAGGCGCTCGCGCAGATTGCGCGAGGTGACCCACTGGCCTTCGCGTCCCGCCATGGGACCGTTATTGACGGAGAACTGCATGGCGATGGTGGGCTCGTCGATGACGATGGCCGGCAGCGGCGCGGGATTGTCAACGTTGGTGATGGTTTCGCCGATGGTGATGCCTTCGACTCCGGCGACGGCCACGATGTCATCGATCTCTGTTTGCTCGATATCGACGCGCTTGAGGCCGCTGAACGAGAAGAGCTTGGTGATCCGGGTTTTCTGGAGCGAGCCGTCGCGCTTGGAAATGGCGACTTCGTCGCCGTTGCGCAGCGTTCCCTGAAAGACGCGGGCAATGGCGAGGCGGCCGAGGTAGTCGGAGTAATCGAGGTTGGTGACCTGAATTTGCAGGACGCCATTGGGATCGCCTTTGCCCATCGGGGTGGTGGCGAGAATGGCTTCGAAGAGCGGCTGCAGGTCTTCGCCGGGCGTGGCGGCTTCGGTGCTGGCCTGTCCAAGCTTGGCGTTCGTGTAGAGGACAGGGAAGTCGAGCTGATCCTCGGTGGCGTCGAGATCGATGAAGAGGTCGTAGACCTCGTTGAGGACTTCCTGCGCGCGAGCGTCGGGGCGATCGATTTTGTTGATGACGAGAATGGGAGGCAGGCGCGCTTCGAGCGCTTTGGAAAGCACGTAGCGGGTTTGCGGAAGCGGGCCTTCGCTGGCGTCGACGAGAAGCATGACGCCATCGACCATGCGCAGGGCGCGCTCGACTTCGCCGCCAAAGTCGGCGTGGCCCGGAGTGTCGACAATATTGATTTTCTCGCCTTTGTAATGGATGGCGGTGTTCTTGGCGAGGATGGTGATGCCGCGCTCGCGCTCGAGCTCGTTGGAATCCATGACGCGGTCGACGTGGGCTTCGTTGGCACGCCAGGTACCGGCCTGGCGGAGGAGTGCATCGACGAGGGTGGTTTTGCCGTGGTCGACGTGGGCGATGATGGCGATATTGCGAATAGTGCTCAAGCTCAATCCTGGGTGAAGTTTTTATGGAAGCGGAGGCGGGTGGCAACCGGAAAAATGCCGGGTGACTCTGCCGGCGACAGAAAAATGACGAACTTTCCGCGGTGCAAACAGCTTCATTTTCAGTTTATCAGCGGCGGGGCAACGCCGTTTCCCGCGCGCGCGTCCCGATAAGGGAGGGAAAGACTGTGCGGCGAGGAGGATTTTATGGATCGATTGAAACGCAAGGGGCTGGCGCTGGGCGCGAGCGCAGCGCTGACCCTGACCTGCGGTGCGTGGAGCGCCGCACAGACACCGCAGAGCACGCCAACGCAAAGCACGCCGCAATCCGCGCCGAGTTCGCAGACGCCGGGAGCGCAGGCTGCACCATCCCAGAGCACGCCGACCACGGGCGCGACGCAGCCGGCGCAGCAGACCATCCACATGGTGGAGGCGAAGGCTGAACTCGGCAAGACGATCGATTCGAAGAAAGCAAAGCAGGGCGATGCGGTAACGGCCAGGCTGGTGGCCGATGTAAATGTTCCCGACGCGCAGCCTCTTCCGAAAAACACGGTGCTGGAAGGGCACGTAGACCAGGTGACCCCATCGGATCACAAGAGCGACGCGACGATGGTCGTGACCTTTGATAAGGCAAAGCTGAAGAGCGGACAGGAAGTCCCGATCAAGGCGACCGTGCTGGCGATGGCAGAGCCAGCGCTGATGACGTCGGATGCCAGCGGCGGTGGTGGGGGAGCTGCCGGAGGCGGAATGCCAGCCGGCGGCATGGAGCCCAGCAGCGGCGGAGGGGGCGGTTCGACCGGCGGCGGTGGTGCGCGCGGGGCTGGCGGAAGCAGCGGGAGTTCGGGATCGTCGGTTCCGACGCAGCAGCCGCCAGGCATGGCCGATGCCGGCGGCGGATCCGGTGATTCGGGGCAGCAGCAACCTGCCGGCAACAGCAATGTGCCTGGCGTGAAGCTGACGAGCGACATCCACCAGCACAATTCCGCGACGTTCTCGTCGAAGGGAAAGAACGTGCACGTGCCTGACGGGACTCTGATGGCGATGGCGATCGGGATCGTTCCCGCGGGTGCGCAGGTGCAGTGAGAACCGCGAGAAACCGTTAGCGAAAGACTGTCAGCATACTGTCAGCAGGAAGCCGTCGGCAATGTGCCAGAGGGGAGGAATTTCCCCTCAGCACATTGCTGACCGCCTGGTGCCTGGCGCTATTCGTAGCGGAGAGATTCGATTGGATCGAGAGCGGCGGCGCGTTTGGCAGGCAGGGTGCCGAAGATGACGCCGACGATGCAGGAAGCGGCGAGACCGATCACGGCCGACCATCCGGAAACCGGCACGCGGTAACTGGTGAGGAAGCGCACCGACCAGGGAATGCCGAGGCCGATGACCGCGCCGAGGATGCCGCCGAAGAGGGAGACGAAGACCGCTTCCATGAGGAACTGCAGCTTGATTTCGCGCGCGGTGGCGCCGAGGGCCTTGCGGATGCCGATCTCGCGCGTGCGGGCGCGGACCGTGGCCAGCATGATGTTCATGATGCCGACGCCGCCGACAGCGAGCGTGACGCCGGCCACAAGAATGAGCATGATGGTGAGCGCGTTGACCACGGTGCCGGCGAGAGTGATGAGCGCGGTCATCGTCTGCGTCGTGTAAACGGAATTCGGCTGGTGGCGGCCGGAACTGTGCACGGCTGCGACGATCTGTTTCGCGGCGGTTTCCACGTCGCCGGAGTCGCGGATGGAGAAGTACATCTCCTTCACGTTGTCAGTACCGGTGAAATAACGCGCGACGGTGTAAGGGACGAGGATGGTCTGGTCGGCGATTTCCGTTTCGCCGAAGGTTTCGACTTTCTCCTTGAAAACTCCGACGATCGTGAAGGGAATGCCGCTGATCTGAAAGGACTGGCCGATGGCCGAGTCGGTGCTGCCGAACATGGCGCGGGCCAGGGGCGCTGTGATGTCGGCGACCTTGGCGTGGGTGGCCTCATCTTCATCGTCGAAGAACCGGCCAGAGAGCGAGACGAGATTGCGGACGTGAACGTACTGGGGTTCGACGCCGAGCACCAGAATCAGGTGGGTGCTCCCGGCAATGCTGATGTTTTGCCGCATCTCGAGAACCACAGAGGACTCGGAGACGGCGGGAACGACCTGATCGATGTAGCGCTCATCATCCCAGGTGAGGAAGTCGCTTTGCGTGGTGGTGACGGCGCCGGAGCCGCCGCCGGCGTATTCGAGATAAACGAGATTGGTACCGATGCCCTGGATTTCGCTGAGGATGTACTGGCGGCCCGTGGCGGAGATCGCGACCACGAGGATAAGCGAGGCGGTGCCGATGCCCATACCCAGGGCGGTGAGCATGAAACGAACTTTGGCGGTGCGGAAGCTGTCGATGGCCAGCCGCGCAATCTCGCTGAGCATGATGGTCTGGCGCGCGGTGGCGAGCGTGCGCTCAAACGAGAGACGGTGGTGATGCGCGGGATCCTGAGCCATCTGGTTAACAGGATGGCACAAGCGGGGTTCGGGATACTTTCATTACGCCAACTGCAGCGACCAGCGCAGGGGTTTGCCTGGTACGCTGGCGCCGTTGAGTTCGACGACGCCTGTGGTGGAGTGCTTCGGCGCAGCGGGTAATCCGTTGACCGTGGATGTGACGGCGCGCTCGGCGAGTTCGGCGGGGAATTCGATGCGGATCGTCCATGAGCCTGGTCGAGAGGGCGCGTACCAGCCTTCAAAATGAGCCTCCGCACGACGCCTGACGCCGACGAGGGGTGACTCAAACCGGTAGGCCCGCTCGGGCAATGTGAGACGCAGGCTGAGGCCTTCCGGGATGAAGTTGATGCCGAGCAATTTCGTTGCGGAGTAAAGAAAGCAGGCGTGGGAGTGGAGGTTGAGGACGGGGAAGTCGTCGCCCTTGAAAGACGGATCGCCGGTGGCGCCTGGTGTTTTGCTGAAGGGCGCGTTGTATGAGTCGGAGCCGCTCCAGATGCCGTACCAGATATCGGGATAGGCTTCGGCGTGAGCAGCGAAGGAATTGCGCATCCACTCATCCCACGCCATCGCGGGGTCGACGCCGGCGAGGGCCCAGACGAGGGTTTGGTTGAGCGAGGGCCAGATGCCGCCGCGAACGACGGTGCCTGCGCCAAACATTCCGGGCTTGGTAAGGTCCGGACCCTGATTCATCTGCGTGGCACCGAGGGGGCCGAGGCGCAGCTCCTTGTTGATCGTGGCCACGAGGGCGCGGGTCTGCTCAGGCGTGGTGACGCCGCCCAGGATCGCCCAGGGTTGCGGCTCGATCCAAAGAGTGTCTTCGCCGAGCCAGCCGAGAGTGGGGCCAAGCCAGCAGCGGCGCAGCCATTTGCCGGTCCACTGGGAACGGGCGGCGACGCGATGCTTGTCGGCGGCCTGGTGCAACTGTGATTCGAAGCCGGCATTGGGGGCAGCATAGCGGAGCAGGCGCGCGTAGTTTTCAAAGACCCAGGCGGACATTGCGGAGTTCAGTACGCTTTCGCCCTGGGCGGTGGCTTCTTCGAGATGAGAGCCGGCCCAGGTGCCGAGGAGACCGTCGTTCCAGTCGTCGGAAAGCATACGGCAAACGCCATGCTGGCCGAAGCCGACATCGTTCATCTGGTGATGGAAACAGCGGGCGAGAAGATTGGCGACTGTATCGGTGCGGCCGGGTGGGTTACTGTAGTGCGCGGTGATTGTCTCGCTGAGGAAATCGATGTCGCGCGTGGCGAGGATGTATTCACTGACCGCCCAGATGAGCCAGAGGGGCAGGTCGCTGCCGTTGTCGGAAACCATGGGCGCGATGACGCCGTGGCCGGTGAGTCCGTAGGGGACGGAGCCGTTGTCGCGGACTTCGCTGAGCGTGTAGCGCAGAACGCTCTTGACGATCGAGGGGTCAGTGAAGAGAAACGGCAGACTATGTTGCAGTGGATCGCGGGCCGCGCCCTGGAATCCCATGACGTACTGGTAGTAGCCGTTCTGATTAAGGATGTGCTGGCCGAAATAGTCGTCAAGGGTGAGGCTCGAGCGCAGGCAGTAGTAGTTCCAGAAGGTCTCGCGTCGCACCCAGTCCGTGCTGTCGACCGCAAAGATGGGGGCGGAGCGCTCCCACGCTTTGTGGGAATCGGCGAGTGATGTGGTGGCACGGGATCTGTAACGGTCGACGAGTGAATTGAGGTCGAAGCCGTTGGGCAGATAACCGTAGAGAAAGTACAGAGTCTTCGACTCGCCGGGGCCGAGCGCAAACGAGCGCTCGAGCAGCAGTGCTGTGCCTGATCCATTGGAATCGAGCTTTCCGTCGAGGGGATGAGCGAGGCCATCGGGATGGGCGGGTCCGCCAGAACCAAAGAAGGCTGCTCCGTCGGTGGCGTACGCGCCTGCCGGGGCGTCGAGCGAGACGAGAAAGGTCGCCGGTGCGTCATGACCATCGAACCATTCGTCCGGCGGCGGGTCCTGCACCGGCGAGATGAAGCCGTTTGGATGAGCGCTGAGCGAATCGCGCATGCGCTGCCAGATTGCGTCTTCCTGCGGCGTGCGGCCGGTGAAGTGACGGTGCTCGAGAAGACCGCCGCTATCGGCTTCGACACGATGCGTGGCGCGTGCTCCAGCCCGGCGGCGCAGTTCGGGCGGCGTGCCGATGCGCGACCACGAGACGATGAAATCGCGGAAGGAGAACTCCTGGGTTTGGCAGCCCCAGTATTCGATCCAGCGCAGCGATGCAGGTCCGGAACCGAGATTCTGAATCGTGACCTGGGAGAGGAGAACGGGGTCGTCGCCGAAGGGCGCGGAGATGATCTGATCGACGGAATATGTCTTGCTCCAGACTTTTTTGCGGAAGTAGCCGATGCCGAAGTGGCGCTCGAACCAGGGTGTTCCGCCGGCGTACCAGGTGCTGATGGTCTCGTTGCCGTCGGTGAGCCAGCCGAGGCCGCCAGCGTACTGGTGATTGTCGGGGTCGAAGTCGTTGAGGAAGCGCGGCGCGCCTTCGTCCTGGCGAACGCGGACGGATCCGTTATTGGAGGCGAGGGCGACGATGCGATCGTTGCCGACCTGATGGATGTGCTCGGTGGGGCCGAGGACACCGCGCGGTGTTACGGCGGTGTGCGCTGCGGGATCCTTCGTCTGGTCGCAGGTGTACAGATACGCGGGCAAGCCCCACTGGTCGGTGACCCAGATTCCGAATTGGCCCGAGCCATGGGGACGAGGCTTGAGGTCGCCGGTGGAATGCGTAGTGGAAGGCTGTGCGGCGGTCGAGGCGTTCTGCGGAGGCGCCAGCATTCCGAAGGCGTGGGGGGCCGCGAGGGCCGAACCCAAAGAGGTGAGGACAAAGCGTCTGCGATCCATGATGGTTGAGCGCATCCAGTATCCAGCGGAGAAGGCAGCACGTCCAGAGCGAGGAACAGTAAAATAGCCCGAGCCTGAACAATCCCCATTTCCGGAGAACCCATGAAACTGACACTGGCTCTCACCCTGCTGGCTATGGCGATTCCCGCCTGCGCGCAAACCACAGAGAAGGATGTCCTGCTGAAGCACTGGAAGACCTCGGGCGAGTTCACGGTGGCGGTGGCCAACGCGATGCCCGCCGATGGATACGGATTCCGTCCGGTGCCAGTGGAGATGAGTTTCGGCGAACTGATGGTGCACATCGCGCTGGCCGATCGCGGAGCGTGCGCGAATGCCGGGGGAATCCAGCCGCCGGCGCTGCCGGACAAGGTGACTGGCTGGGCGAAGGACATGGAAAAAGCGGATGTGGACAAGGACACCGCGGTGCAGTTCCTGACGGACACGTTCGCGTTCTGCGCGCAGGCGATTACACAAATGCCTGAAGCGCGCATGAACACCGTGGTGGGCAATCCGGCGAGGAATCTGACGGGCGGCGAGTGGCTGTGGGCCTATTTCACGCACACGGCCCATCATCGCGGGCAGGCGGAAGTGTATCTGCGGCTGAAGGGGATCAAGCCGCCGGACTACACGTTCTAACTGGGGAAACGGGCAGAGAGGACCGTTGTCTCTGCCCGCTCACTGGGGACACCCGATTACAAAGCGACGGTGACGGCTTTGACTTCGGTGTAGTTATGAAGGACTTCCTCGCCCATTTCGCGGCCCCAGCCGGACTGCTTGTATCCGCCAAAGGGGAGCGAAGCGTCGAAGACGTTGTGGCAGTTGACCCACACCGTGCCGGCGCGCAGCGAGCGCGCGACCTTGTGGGCGAGCGAGAGATTCTGCGTCCAGACCGACGCGGCGAGGCCGTACACGGTGTCGTTGGCGCGCTTCACGATGCGATCGACATCCTCATCGGAGAAGGGAACGGCGCAGACGACGGGGCCGAAGATCTCCTCCTGCACGACCTTCATGCGCGGATTGGTGTCGGTGAGCACGGTGGGGCGGACAAAGTAGCCGCGATCGAAGCCGGAGACCGGTCCGCCGGCGGCGACTCTGGCGCCATCCTGAATGCCCGACTCGATGTAGCCGACGACCTTCTGGTACTGCTCGTCGCTGACGAGCGGACCCATCTGGCAGGCGGGATCGAGGCCGGGGGCGAGCTGGATTTTCTCGGCCACGTGGCTGACGCCCTCGACGACCTTATCGAATACCTTTTCGTGAATGTAGAGGCGCGAGCCGGCGCAGCAGCATTGTCCGTGGTTGAAGAAAATGGCGCTGGCGGTGCCGGAGACGGCATGCGGCAGGTCGGCATCGGGAAAGACGATGGCCGGCGATTTGCCGCCGAGCTCGAGCGTGACCTTTTTCAGATTGCCGGCAGCGGCTTTCACGATGAGCTTGCCGACTTCGGTTGAGCCGGTGAAGGCCACCTTGTCGACGAGGTCGTGTTTGGCCAGCGGCGCGCCCGCGCCTTCGCCATAGCCGGTGAGGACGTTGACGACGCCTGGAGGAAATCCTGCTTCGTCGATGAGCTGCGCGAGGCGGAGGCCGGAGAGGGGCGTCTGCTCCGCGAGCTTGAGGACGATGGTGCAGCCGCAGGCCAGCGCGGGAGCGAGCTTCCACGCCGCCATGAGCAGGGGAAAGTTCCACGGAATGATCTGCGCGACGACGCCGATGGGTTCGCGCGTGGTGTAGGAGTGGAAGTCGTATCCGGCGGAAAGCGGCAGCGTGGAGCCGGAGATCTTGGTGGCCCAGCCGGCCATGTAGCGGAACATGTCGGCGGTCAGCGGCACGTCGGCGACGCGCGCGACGGAGAAAGGCTTGCCGTTGTCGAGAGATTCGAGTTCAGCGAACTCGTCGTTGTGCTGTTCAATCAGGTCGGCGAGCCTCCACAGCAGCCGGCCGCGCGCCGAGGGAGACAGGCGCGCCCACTGGCTGTCGTCGAAAGCGCGGCGCGCTGCCAGCACCGCTCGATTGACGTCTTCTTCTTCGGCTTCGGGCACGTGGGTCAGGACATCGCCCGTGGCGGGATTGTAGACGGGGAAGGTCTTGCCGGAGGCTGCATGGACGAAGCGGCCGTCGACATACATCATGTGGCGGCTGGCAACGAATTCAGCGGTAGTGCCGCTGACGCGGGGGTCGAGAGTGAGGGTAGCCATAGGTTGACCTCGGGGTGCAACCGGTCACGAACGGGCGCGAGCCCGGCATCCCGGAGAACTCAGGAGACCTCGCGCATCCGGGAGCGCCGCATGCCGGATTTTGCACGCAAGCACACTACCACCGCGGGTTGTGCGTTGGCGAGAGGGGCAGGACCGGAGGAATGACGGATGCGGAATTGACGTCGACGCGCAGCGGTCAATCGCTCCGCGTGGCGCGAGCAGATTGCACAGTTTTCGTGGCAGCCGCCGTGCAGATGTTCAGGAATGAGGCGTGCGGTCGGGGACGTGTACCGCGTTCGGGGCCGTCATAACCGCGGGCTTGCTCGCCGGCGAAGGCCGCTCGGGTGGGAAGTGAACCGTCACCGCCGAGCCTGAATACAGCACGCTTCTGCCGGTAGTGACTGCCTCGCCCACGCCACGCCGGGGTCGAACCAGCACAACCTGAAAGACCCGGGCAGAGAGCATCCCGGTGAACTGCCCCTGACGCGCGCCGATGGTTAGCGAGCGCGTGGCGTCGTCCCAGTGGAAGGGAATCCAGGCGTAAGCGCCCTTCTCGTAGTCGTACGTCGTTCCGTCGTCTTCATAAAGGCGGAAATCGCCATCGTTTCCTGAATAGACGCGCAGTTCGATGGGGTCCGCCGGTTTTTGACTCGAATATTCGACCTCAGGGCCCATGGGAAGAATGCTGCCGGCGCGGACGTAGATCGGCATCGTAGCCAGCGGTGTTGCGCGGCGGAGGGTCTGGCCGCCGTGGGTGCGCTCGCCGGTCCAGAAGTCGTACCAGTCTGTGCCGTAGGGCAGATAGATGCTGCGTGCATCGACGCCGGCCTGCGTGACAGGCGCTGCGAGCAGCGCGGGGCCCAGCATGAATTCGTTATTGGCATCGAGAGCCGAGCCGTCGGTGCGGAAGTCGAAGGCCAGAGCGCGCATGGGCGTGTAGCCGTCGAAGGTGGTTCTGGCTGCCAGGGTGTAGATATATGGAAGCAGCCGGTAACGCAGGCGGTCGTAGAGAGCGAGGATCGTTTGATCCGCACCGCCGTCGGACCACAATTCGTTTTCGTTGTTCGTGCGGGTGCCGTGAACGCGGAAGACGGGGCAAAACGAGCCGTACTGAAACCAGCGGACGAACAGCTCGCGATACGACGGATTGCTGGTGTCGCCGCCGAGGAAGCCGCCGATGTCGGTGGTCCAGTAGGGGAAGCCGGAGAGGGAATAGTTGAGGCCGGCGGGGATCTCACGCCGCAACGTATCGAAATTGGTGGCGATGTCGCCCGACCAGGCCGCGGCGGCGTTACGCTGCATGCCGAGGAACGAGGATCGTGTGAGGGTGAAGACACGCTGTTGGCTGGTCGTCGCGCGCTGGCCATCGTAGATGGCCTGGGTGGTCATGAGCGGGAAGATGTTGGCGTATTTCGATCCGTTGCCGAGCGCCGTCTTTGCCCCTTCCAGCATCGGGCCGTGCTCTTCGCCATACATGTCGCTGGGCTCGGTGGAATCCATCCAGAATGCATCGACGCCGAGGTCGTAGAGGGAACTCTTTACCTGTTGCCAGTAGAGTTGCCGCGCGGCCGGATTGAAGGCGTCGTAGAGCTGGGTTCCGGGGTAATACGGTGGGATGCGATCGACGCCGCCGGTGACGAAGAATCCGCCCTTCTGCATCGCGTCGAAGTTAGCGCTGCCCGGCTGGAAGGTCGGCCAGATGGAAACCATCAGATGCACATGCTCGTTGTGCAGGGTCTGCACCATGCTTTTGGGATTGGGAAAGCGAGGAGTGAATTCGCGGGAACCGAAGACGCTTTCCCATCCCGCATCAAGCACGATGGCGTCGAGCGGCAGACCGAGGGAACGGTAGCGCGAAGCAATGTCCTCAATTTCGGCCTGGCTGCTGTAAGCGAGCTTCGACTGCCAGAAACCGTACGCCCAGCGGGGAAAGAGCGGCGCGGTTCCAGTGAGCGTACGGTAGTTGCCGATGATGCGATCGAAGTTGGGGCCGTAGATGAAGTAATAGTCGACCGCGGAGGCGAAGTCGGACTGAATGTTGAGCTCGGGTTGGAAGCGGTTGTTCCAGCGGGTGACGGATCCGCTGTTCCAGAGCACGCCGTAGCCCTTCGACGAGAGAAAGAAGGGAACCGAGATGTTGGTGTTGTCCTGCGACAACTGCATTTCAAGATTGCGCTGGTTCAGAATGCCGTTCTGATGCTGGCCGAGGCCATAGAAGTGCTCGTCCGGAGTCAGGCCGAACCAGACTGAGGCGCGCTGCGTGGCTTCGCCTTCGGTAGTGATCGAAGTGAGCCTGCGGGGCCACGGATACGTCATCTCGCCGAGCAGCGTGCTGCCGGCGACGGTGGCAAAACGTACGGCTCCGCTGGTCTCGTCGACGGAAACGGTGAGCTCCGCGGTGAGGATATCGACGCTCTCATTGGTCTGGCGGGTGCTGAAGGGCGTCGTAGGGCAAGAGCCATCGAGGATCCACGGATTCTTAAGATCCGGCAGCGGCTTCTCCTTCGCAAACGTGACGCGCACCGCGTTCGGGGCGCAGGGCTGGATGCGGAGGACGCCATCGGCCAGCGTCAGATACGCGGCGTTGGCATCGCTGTCGACAGATTTGATCGCACGGTTGTCCTGCTGTGCGCCGGCGATCGCGGGCAAGAGCAAGAGAGTCAGCGCCAGCGCAAAAGGAATAAGGATAAGGCGACAACCGTTACCGCCTGCGCCCGCAGGACGGGTTCGACGTACTTTCATCAGGTCTCAGCTCTCCTGGCTGGTGTTGGTTTGCGAAAGCAGAAACCGCGTCGAGCCTCAGCATACGCGGAGACTCCGAGATGTCAATCACTCGGAAGAAGAGGCCAGGCGGCGCGGTGCCCGGCCCATTCCATGGCAGGTTCGAAAAAGGGGCGGCTCTGGAGGCCTGAGGAGCCGCCCCGGTTCTGACGGGTGAGCCATCAGAAGTAGAACTTCGTGGCCAGAGTCACGAGCCTGTATCCGGTCTTGAAGGCAGGAACACCGGTCGTGGTGGTGTTGGTATTGGTGGGGGAAAGATACTGCACCTGAATCGGCGTACCGCTTGAGGTGGTGCATCCGGAGCAGGTGGCGTTGGCCGTACCGATGAAGCTGAGCTGTTCATCGCTGTTATTCGCCAGGCCAAACTGGCGCAGCGGATGGTTCAGCCAGTTCGTCGCTGAAACGCGGAACTGCAGGTAGCGGCTCTCGGTGAAGTGAAAGTCCTTGTAGACGCCGAGATCAGTGTCGAAGTAGCTGGGGCCGCGCATGTACGGCATGTTGTACGAGCCCTGCTGTCCGTAGGCAGGCGCCGAGAAGCAGCTGGGATTGAAGCGCGCGTGCGCCTGCAGGTGCGAGAGCGGGTTGCAGGTGACAGCCGGAACCAGCGCGTTATAAGCGAAGGTGCCGAAGTACGTGCTGGGGCTGATGCCGACAGCTTTCAGTCCGTCGGGCATGGTGATGCTGTTGTCAGGAAGGTTAGGGTTGGCCACAGTGGGAACGGTGAGCGCGGAGGGATAGAGGGCGTTGAATGTTCCGCCGGTGAGGAGTTGCAGGTTGTATCCGCTCTGGAACGCCGTGTATCCGGAAAGCTGCCAGCCGTTGATCGCTCCACCCAGCACTTTCTGGCCGAAATTTTGGGAGTGAATGAAGGTGGGAAGCGCGTAGTTATAGGTGAGATTGAGGATGTGGGTGTGGTCGTAATAAAGGGGGCCGTAATTGGCCGCCAGGTTGAAGGGATCGAGCCCGGTCCCGTTCCCGGAACCATTGTTCGATCCGCCGTCGCGAATGCCCAGAACCTTGGAGAACGTGTAGTTGGTGAGCAGGGTAAGGCGGCCGGTCTCCTTGGTGTAACTCACCTGCAATGCGTTGTAATTCGAATAAGGAGCGTGGGTGAGGAGATAGACGTTCTGATACGCCAGCAAGGGGCGATAGTCGTTCTGATTGTAGGTCTGCGAGTAAGCCGCAGGATTGGCCTGGCAGTAGAGGCTCTG
This sequence comes from Acidobacteriaceae bacterium, assembly GCA_035503555.1. Lineage (GTDB taxonomy): Bacteria > Acidobacteriota > Terriglobia > Terriglobales > Acidobacteriaceae > Palsa-343. The sequence continues at coordinate 25,197 of DATJTG010000254.1, forward strand.
GCTGGATGCGCTGGTGGTGGAGCAGGGCGGCGGCGCCGGCGAGACATAGGTGCCGGTGATCGGATCGGGTCTGAAGATTCCGCCGATGGGAACGTTGTTGAGGTTGTAGAGATTGCTGTTGGTGCCGTCCATGAATTCCTCGTAGCTTCGATTGCCGACATACGAGACTTCGAGCAACGAATGCCACGGGATCGCCTGGGAGATCGTTACGTTCCAGTCGTTGGTGTAGGGCGCGCGACTGTCTCCCAGTTGCATGGCGTAAACGCTGGAGCCGTTTTGCGCGACACTGGAGGGCGGCGTGAAGCCGCCGACACTGGCTACGCCGTCAAACGGCGTGGGCGTTGTGTACTGGAACGATCCGGCCGGACCGTTGCCTGCTTCTGCGGTTTCGCTGGTGGCCTGATAACGAAAAACGCCGAAGCCGGTGCGGAACACCGTCTTTCCGGTGCCGAAAACATCCCAGGCAATCGCGACACGGGGCGCGTAATAGAAGAGCGGCGTGGAAAAGCCGGAGAGAGGAATGGAGCTATCGATGGCGTGCCATTCCAAACCTGTATTGTTCGGTGCAGTCGCGGAGTTGACGTAGGTGGACGGGTCCCAGACCTGGTTGCCGTTGGTGAAATCGTTGAAGCCGTACCACTGCCCGATGTGATCGAAGCGCAAGCCGTAGTTGATGGTCAGTTGCGGGGTCGCGCGCCAGGAATCCTGCGCGTAGAAAGAGATTTGGTGATAGCCATTGTCCTGCGCCACATCCTTGTTCGCCTGCGTGTACGAATTCACGTAACCGAGCATCATGTCGGCCACATCGTTCGTCGTGGAGTTCTGGCCGTAGGGGATGAACGCGTAGGTGCCGTTGTCGGGGCTGTTGCTGTTCTGCTGGTTGGAGCTGAAGTCCCAGTAGAAACCGAGCTTAACCGTGTGCGCGCCAAAGACCTGCGTGTAGTTGTCGTAGACCGCCGGCACCTGCTTGATGCCACCGAAACTGCCCGCACCGAGCGGGGCCGAAGGCGAGGTCATGGGGTAGTAGTTGATGCTGGCCAGCGCTTCGCTGCAGCAGTAATCCGGCTCGAAGTTCGGAATCTGCGTCGTCGTGTTGCCGAAGAGGCCGTTTGCGTTGAAGTTGTTCGTCGAGCGCGAGACCTTGCTCGGATCAGCGAGCTTGTACGGATTCACGAAATGGGACCAGCTGAAGACGACTTCGTTGGTGATTTTCGCGCTGAAGACGTGGGTGAAGTTCGTGTTGATGACGTAGGTCGTCGTGTTCGACGCGCCTGGCGAAGGGTAGGGAAGCGTGTTCGGCGTGGCCCACCAGATGGAGATGGGCGCCAGATCGCTTTCCTTCTGGTAAGTGTAGGACCCGGACAGTTTGGTGTTATCGCTGATGGCGTAGTCGAGTTTGCCTGAACCCTCCCAGCGATTCTGGGGAAGATTATTCACGTAGTGGTAGTTGGTGTACCCATTGTTGGGCCCGGGCGTCTGATTGGTGGCGGGGTAGAGCTTGAGGATGCCGACCATGTTGGGGTCCATGTCCGAAGTCGGGAAAGAGGTCGAAGTACCGCCGGCCGGCACATTCTTGGTGAGCTGGTTGTAAAAATTCGGCCAGGTGGTCATTGCAGCGGCAGGGATGCCTGGGTTGCTGAAGTCGCCGGAAAGCTGAGCGGCATTCGGCACGTTGTAGTTGACGATCTGCCCCGCCGGATGCTGGAGCATGTATTCGTATCCGCCCCAGAAGAACAGCTTGTCGCTGTGGTGGTTGAGGAACCGCACCGGGCCGCCGATATTGCCGCCTATGTAGTAGAACGATTCACCGGCGTTGGTGCCGCCTTCGGCCTTGGTGAAGGCGTCGACCGTATCGAGAACGGAGTTGTGCGAGTACAGGTAAGCTTCGCCGTGGAACTCCTGGCTGCCGCTGCGGCTGAAAGCTTCGAAGATGGCCGGTCCCTTGGCATATTCGGCGCTGTAGTCGGCGGAGAGGAATTTGATGTTGCCCACCATGTCGGGGTTGATATTGGCGATCTGCGTGCCGAAATTGCCCGGATCCACGAGATCGGCGCCGTCGAGCATGTAGGCCATGGTGCCGTTGGGCTGCGTGCCGTTGGAAGAGTAGTCGCCGACGGGGCCGTTGTTCGAGCCAACCTTCACGTCGTTGTTGGCGAAGGTCTGAGAAGCGCCACCGGCATTATTGTTCAGCGCCATGCCGGGCATCGCCTTGAGCAGTTCGCCTGCGTCGCGCCCGGCGAGCGGAAAATTGTCGATCATTTTTTGGTCGATCGTGGTGCTGATCTCCCCGGTGTCGGTAGGAACGACGTCAGCGCCCCCTCCGACCACATGCACGGTGCTGGAAACGCTGGCGACCTTCAGGCGGATGTTGGGGATGTCGCGGGTGTCGCCTGTCGCCATGGCAATGCCGTCTTCCTGCCAGGGTCCAAAGCCCGTGGCCTCAACCTTGAGCGAATAGGTGGCGGGCTGCACGGCGGTGATGACCCATCGGCCGGCCGCGTCGCTGGTGGTCACACGGACATCTCCGCTGCCCATGTTGGTGAGCGTGATGCTGGCTCCGGGCACGACGCTGCCGGAAGCGTCGGTGACGGCTCCGCTGAGCGTGCCTGTAAGCTGCTGTGCCTGCGCGCAAGGCGGGAGCCCGGCGAAGAGCGCCAGGAAGATACTCGCGAGGATAAAGACGGGAGTGAGGACACTAAAGCCGAGTCGCTGCTGCCTGTACATCACTATGCCTCCAGAAGCAAAAATGGACGGACCAAGGGCCGTGATTTCCTACGTTCCCTGCTGCGGCGTCTGCGGCCTTGTTCCTGTGGGTAGCCGCGCCGCTCAAACCATTTACTTGATGCTTGCGGAGAAACGTCCGACAAGGCCAGGTACGGTACCGTACCTGGATTTAGGCTCGGAAACCGTTTACTATTGGAGAATTAGCGCGGGAGGTACTGCACGCCGCATGGGAAGTCTGAAAAGGTCAGAGGACGACCGCATTCACCTCTTGCATGGCGCAGATCCTGGTTTTTCCACGGAATCGCCGGTCGGCGAGCGACGAATCCTTCAGGTGCGGCAGGCGCTGGACGAGATTTTGCGCAGCACTCCGTTCCGCGCCAGCGCGCAATGCCAGAGGCTGTTGACCTACCTGGTCGATCACAGCCTCGCCGGTCAATACGAACTGCTGCGAGAGCGGGTGATTGGGGTTGAAGTGTTCGGGCGCGAACCCGATTACGACGCCGCCAATGATCCGGTAGTGCGGGCGCGGGTCGCCGAAGTGCGAAAGAGGCTCGCTCAGTATTATCTGAGCGCGCCGTCCTCTCCGTGGCCCGTCCGGATCGAGATCCCGTCGGGTCATTACCGCGCGCGCTTCGATCACGCGGAGCCGGAACTGTTGCCGTCTGCTCCGGAAAGCCGTGAAGCTGAGGGTGAAATTTCTGAGATTGAATCGATCGCGCCGGCTGCGCCGGTCAGTCCGCCCGTCGTGGTCGCGCCTCCCGCAGCGCCGGCGTCTCATCCGATGGGGTGGTTGCGACCGCTCTTCATGCTGGGTTGCCTCGTTCTGGTTGCGCTGGCGGCAACGCTGATATTTCGTTCGGTGAGCGCGCGGAGATCCGATGCGTTCAACCAATTTTGGGCGCCAACCATGAAGAACTCCATGCCGGTGATCCTCTATACAGGCACCAATGTGATTTACCGGTTCACGCCGGAGTTTCTGGACCGGTATCGGCGAGCCCACCATTTGCCCAACGACGGTCCCGAGTTTGCGCTCAACCTGAACGCAGCGGGACCGATCGAACCCCAGGATCTTCTGGCCTCGACCAACGCCTACGTCACCGTTGGCGATGTCACAGCCGTTACGGCGATTACTTCGATGCTGGCGAAGCGTGGGAAACCGTATCAGCTGCGCTATGCGGGCGACATTTCGCCTGGAGACGTGCACTCGGCGCCCACGGTCCTGATTGGCGCGTTCAACAATCCATGGACCCTTTCGGTGACCGATCCCCTTCGTTTTGTCTTTGCCGGAGGCGACATGATCCGGGATAAACAAACCAACCGAACCTGGATCGTGCGCGTAAAACCGGACCGATCCACCACGGATGACTACGCGATCGTCTCCCGATTGCTGAGCCCCGATGGACGCGACACGATCATGACCGCTGCCGGAATTGGCCAATATGGAACGCAGGCGGCCAGCGAGTTTCTCAGCAACCCGGCAAAGATCGCCGATTTCGCCCGCACAGCACCTGCGGGGTGGGCGAAAAAGAACCTCCAGATCGTCATGCACATTCGGGTGGTTGACGACGCTCCAGGCTCCGTGGACATCGTTTCTGCTTATAGCTGGTGATCCGAGCAATGGACTCGCGAGCCAGCGGATACTCGGGGGCCACCTGACGCCTCCGATCTTGGCGCATCCCCAGGGGCTACAGGTCAGGATTTATCCAAATCGTCAACGCAGTAATAATATGGACAATCAATGGTAACTTGCGGTTACCATAGTTACTCCTTGGACTCCCAATTCGGGATAGCATCCAACATGTAGTCTGCGTCCCGCACTGTACCCCAGCGCTGGCAGGGACCCGAAGCGGCCAGGAATAAAGGAAGGCAGGAGAGCGAGACAGCAAAGCACTCCTGCTATTTGCCGATCATGAAATTTTGTTAGACACCTTTAATTTTTTTCTGGTCCTGCCGATATCACACGCGAGACGCAATTCAGACGGGAGAAACTCCCATGTGTGCTCGCGGGAACATAGTCGTTTACCGGTGTGCCGTTCTGGGAGCGATGGTGCTTTTTCTGTCGCCGCTGGCCCGGAGTCAGTGGGACGCACGGCCTCCGGGCCGACTTGCCGGGCTGACATCCTCACCGGTGGCGATTCCGCTGGTGGCGACGCTGGAATCTCTATCCGTTAGCGCGCTGCCGGTTGCTTCGCCCGTCTCCGAGTTGAGCGCCAGCGGTGCCCGGGCTCTGACCGTGACCACGGCCTGGACCATTCGCGCGAACTGCACGACGGTGCGCCTTTCCGGTTCCTCGGGCCAGTTCACCGCATTCGAACGCGACCCACTTTCTGTGTCCCATCTGCAGCCATTCAAGGTTCAGGCATCCGCGGCAAGTCCCACTTTATCGTCATATGAGACAGACTGGCCCGGCATCGCGCAGCCAGTGGGCGCTACCGGCCGGCCTGGAAGCCGCCAGGATAACGTCGAGTTCACTATTGGCAGAAAGGATAAGGTCGACTCGCCGCCGCAACCCGCGGCGGTCTATGTTTTCGCTCAGGCGCTATAGACGGTCTCCGGCCGTCGTGTGAGAAGAAGGCGCACCGATACTGCTCGTAAGGGATCAGGCGTCGCGCGGCGTCGCGCTTTCCCGCATGGAAAGAGGTGATATTCTCCGAACTATTACTAAATCGTTTATTGGTACGTAGGTAACTATTGCTTTTGTCCTGCAACTCCTGTCTCTACAACTCGTTGCACGGATGAGTTACCTCTGTACCATCTTTGTGTCAGTGAATTACAGGCAACGCAGGTGTACGGTCTTCTCAGCCTGGCATACTTAATGCAGCCGTTCAGGAATTCGCTTCGGGGCTTCGGTTCAATGCCAGAAATTTTGCTGAGGAGACCTTACAAGAATGTCGCGTCTTTCGAAAATTATGATTGCCGGGCTGTTCATGGGCCTGGGCTTGTTCGTGCTGTCGGGCTCTGCAGCCCAAGGCCAGTTAAACTCCAACACGGCCACGGTGACCCTCCAGGCCACGCTGGGTGAGTCGTTGACCGTCACCGCGGCTCCGACCTCGGGCACCAATGTGACCTTCGCGCTCGTTTCCGGCGGCACGGCCACGGGCAGCGCCCCGGTCGCAATGACCACCAGCTGGGTGATGAAGAGCAGCCGCGCCTCCGTAACCATGACCGGCTACTTCACCAGCGCAACACAGGCATTGGCCGGCACCGGCTCTTCGCCCTCCTACATTCCCACTTCTGAGATTCTGGGACAGGTGACCACGGGTGCGCCGACCTCGTTCACGGCCTTCACACAGACGCCTGGGACCGGAGCTCTCGGGACCGCGGGTGCCAGCCTGGTTCTGTTCACGCAGGCCATCAGCGGCACCAACCGCGCTTCCAGCCGCAGCGACAACCTGAACCTGGAGATCAACCTGACGAGTCAGCCACAGTTGCCCGCCGACACCTACACGGGCACCCTGAACCTGCAGGCGCAGGCTCTCTAAGCCCCTAAGCAGCGCCTTCCCCATCGGGAGGGCGCTGCTCCTCGGTTTCCGGAGGCATTCGTCGTGCTGCAAAAAATTCTGGGTGTCGCGCTTCTGCTCAGCGGATGCTGTGCCTGCGGGCAGACAGTCTCGCCCGTCATCGTCGAGTACAAAGTCAAGGCATCCGGGCGGATTGCCTATACCAACAACACGATGCTGCCGATGGCTGTCGTGCTGGAGCCGAAAAGCTTCAGCATCAATCCTGATGGCAACGGCGTCTACCGGCCGCTCGACGCAGATATCCATCTGAATCTTTCGACGATGAGCTTTCGCATCGACCCGGGCGAAACGTATTACGTCTTCTATTCGGCGAAGGCGGACAAGCTGCCCGCCTGGTTCACGATTTATTCCGTGTTTTCGGCCCTGCATCACACCGAAGGCCTGGACGTCAGGATTCTTCTCCCGCATACCGTCTATCTCTATCCGAAGAAGCAGCTCGGCAAGGATGAGATCGCGGTCGATCAGGCGGGGTGGGACGCGGCGAGCAAGAAGCTCACCTGCGATATCGAAAACCACGGCCCCGACCTGGATCGGGTGCAGGAAGTGCGGATTGAGGCAGGACCGCAATCAGAAACAGTCCCCGGGTTTCCGTTGCTTCCGGGCGCCAAACGTCATCTTGAGTTGACCTGGAAAGAGACGGATCCGCCGCAAACGATACGGTTCCAGCTCGAGCATTCCACGCTGCAACAGGCGATCAGCTCCGGAGGACAGTAGCCCGAGGGTGCGATGGCAAGTACGGGGACACGCCGCAAATGCTGGATCGCCACCCTGGGACTTCTGCTCTTTTGCGCGATCCCATCGATGCGCGCGCAGGTTTTCGAGGTGAATGGCGGAACTTCGAGCCTGTATGACGCACAGGGAGCCACGATCACCGCGCGCGGCCCCAGCTTCGACGCCTCGCTCGGCGCCGGCGTGGTCGACGGCAAACTCGTTGGGGGCGCCAACCTCACGCGGAAAATCGGCAACGCAACCTATGTTGCGGGAAGCGACTATATCCACTTCAACCTGCCTACCGACATCTTCGACTCAAGCGCCTATCTGGTTGCGCTGGGCGCGGGCGTCACCACAAAGATGGCCGGGACCGATGTTTTCGCCTTCGCAGGCGCGACATCGTCGGACTTCAACAGTCCCTTCGTCGACGGCGTTCGCGCCGAAAGCCCCTCCGGCATCCTCTTCCTCAGGCGGCGCATTGCTTCGCAACTGCAGGTTTCGTCCAACATGGTTTTCTCCGGACAGGTCACGGCCATTCAGAGCGTACAGTGGCAGCCTGCCGACAAGACGCACCTTGCGGTTTCCGCCGGAGTCGGCGCTAATCAGCCGTATGCTGCGGGAAGCTTTGATTTTCTCCGCTCCTGGATCGATCTGAAGGCCGCTTACATCGATGCAGGAAGCCAGTTCCAGCGCGTGGCCGTGAATGCGCCGCTGTTCAGCGAACCGGACCGCGAAAACGCGGTGGTCACCGTGCATCCGACGAAGTTCCTCAGCGTCAGCGGGGGCCGTCAGAACTTTCTTTCGCCGGTGAGCAATTCAAACGCGACCGTCCGCGCAGCCGTCAATTCAGTGGCGGGCAACGTGTTGATTAAAGGCACCAGCTTATCCGGCTCGCTGTATCACTCCAGCTATCTTGGGAACTGGAATAACGCGACGGCCTATACCGCCGGGCGCAGCTTTTTCTCGCGCGTGCAGAGCACGGCCAGCTATTTGGAGAGCCGACCCAACGACGCAGCGAAGAGTCGCGCGTTCCTCGCCAATTTTACCGAGACGCTCACCCCGCGCCTCGACGTGACGGAGCTGGTGACGCGCTCGCAGGGCCAGACGAGCGTCTCGTTTGGCGGAGGATTTCTCTCGAATGTCGCCAGCATCAGCGCGGAATACCAGACCTACTACGTCCCTGAGCGGAACAACGCGCCCTTCGAACAGGCTCTGATTCTGGATTTGCAGCTTCACGTTATCCACGGCCTTGCGCTGCATGGCTCCACGTTCGTGGCCCCTGACGGCAGCCTCCGCTACACAGCAGACGAGCAGATGGTGATGGTGCGCCAGGGATTTCAGAGTGCGGGGAACGGGGAACCCACTCTGGCTCAGGGTGCCATCGGCTCCAGTGTGATTCGGGGAACGGTTGTCGATTCTGACGGGCATCCGGTCGCCGGCGCCGCCATCATGATCGATAAGCTGTTGGTTTACACAAGCGACGACGGCTCATTCTTTGTGAGAGAACACAAGCCGCGCACCCATGTATTGAAGGTGATGCCGGCACAGTTTCTCGACGGAGCTTCGTGGCAGGTCATCACTGCGCCGGGGGAGATCCGCAGCAGCGTCGACGGCGGCGATCCGCAGACCCGGATCGTGGTGGCACACGCCGTGCATGGCGGAGGGTAGATTGGTTAGCAGGCAGATTTGCCGAATCGTGATTCTGCATTAGCCGAAGAAGAATGAAAGAAGTTAGAGCCGACATGGGAAAAAAGAATATCGGGATTATCGTTCTCGCAGGCATCATGGTCCTTGCTGTCGGCAATGTGGGCGCGCAGGCCGTACGCGTCGGTCCGGCTCGACCGGCACCTGCTACAGCCGTCAGTTCGCTGTCCATCTCCGTAACGCCGTCCAACGTGAGCTTTCAGCTTGTTTCCAAAGGCGTGGCGACCGGTTCGGTTCCGGTCGAGATCACGACCTCGTGGGGCGGCAGCTTGTGTTTACTCACCTGTACGATCAATGTGTACGGGTACTTCGCCAGCGCGAGCGCGGCGCTCTCCGGAGGCTCGCCTGTCGTTTATATCCCTTCGTCTGAAGTCCTCGGCCAGGTTACCACCGGAACGCCCACAACGTACACGGCCTTCACGCAGTCCAACCCGCTCGGCGGCGCGGGAGCCAGCCTCGAATTGCTTTCCCAGGGATTTTTCATCTTCTCCGGCACCAGTTCGCGCACCGACGCGCTGCAACTCGAAATTAACCTCACCAACCAGCCTCAGCTTCCCGCCGGCTCCTACTCGGGCACTCTCTATATTCAGGCGCAGTCGCTCTGAACTCTGACTGTTCGCGTCCCTGTCTGCGACTCGCTGTTACGAGAATCGATCCCAAGCGGCAGGTGGACAACCGGATCCGTCACGCGGCCGCGGACCCGCGGCGGAATCGCTTCCGCTGTGTCTTTCAAACGCCAGGAGACGCCACAAATATTTGAAGGTGATGGATTTAGCCGGAACACGCCATTGGCTGAAACAGATTGCCAAAGAGATTCTGGCGGAGAGAGAGGGA
>DATJTG010000255.1:0-65333 GCA_035503555.1 Acidobacteriaceae bacterium
GATCGTTACCCCTACGGTGGCGAGCCTCACTGGAAGAGTTCCCGTGTCGGTCGAGGACTTCCTTCAGGCGACGGTGCCCGCATTGGTTGGGTAACTCCGCTCTTTAGGAGACCGTGTTTCTTCAAGTGCGGTGTCTTAAGGGCCCCCTAAGTCGGCATCTTGTCGGTAATCCCTTGCTGACAAGAAGAGCGTTTCCAGGTCAGTGGGATGGAGAGGAGCTAGCGAATCGCCGGAGCGTCCTGCGGGAGGAACCATGAGCGCCGATTCCGCACATAAAGAAGACGGACAATCATGGGAGAGTGTTCACGTCTGTCCAAATTGCGGACACGCCATCAATCTTGCGGAATTGGACCTTAGAGCCATCACGACCGGAATCGTGACGTGTCCCAGCTGCGATTGGTCCGGTCAGATCGAAATACAAATTATTGACCAAGTGCCTCGGAAGAGGCCGGCTTCGGTCGAGTAGTGGCAAGGAGCTGCATGTGGGTTGGTGGCATCACGAAGAACGGTGTTCGGCGTATCGTGAGGGCCATGAGCGTAGCACGGCGCTTCTACCATTTGGCCCATGCGCGCATCGACAAAGCGGAAAGCAGGGGGGGTCCTCGAAACACCAGCGCAGCACTCGCTCCATTTCACGCCAGCCTTTCCGCGCGACGAACGTAGGCAGCAGCCAAGCCAGAGTCGCCATCGGCCAACTGTTGATCGTTCCTCCGGGCTCAGGCAGCAGCTGGCCGCCGATTATCAGTAGGACGCAATCATTAAGTCGCCCATCGGCATCCAGTGCCTCCACCGTTGCGCGGCTGATGACGCCGCGATCCGCATTGTTGGGCGGCTGCCCCTTGGCATGGCCAAACGGAATCGCGCTCGAAGCATCGATGATTGCGTGCGGTCGACAAGTCCTAATGGCTCTGGAGATAGACGCTGCATCGTAAAGGTCGCCCTTGAAGATAGCCACTTTCGAACGCAGCGTCTCGGGCACTTTGGCTGGGTTGCGGACGAAGGCTGTGACGGCCCAGCCTTGCGCGCTGGCGCGCTCAACCACGAGATGGCCCGCTTTTCCGGTCGCGCCGTAGACCAACAGAGTACGAACTTTAGATTCCGTCATATCGGTTCCTACCGTGCGCTGGCTCACAGCTTTGAGAAGAAATCCGTCTGTTCAAGATCAGCCAGAAGTTTCATGTGGGTTGGATTCCAGCCCAAGCGCTCACGGGTGAGCTTACTCGATGTGGGATTGTCGAGCGGCACAGCCGGCCCGATAAAGCCGAAATGTTTTTTCGCCTCCTCAGACGATTTGCTGACAACAGGTATGTCTAAGCGCCGCCCAATCACTTCGGCGATCTCGCGGAACGGAATTCCTTCTTCATCGACAGCATGGTAGGTGCCTCCCGCGGGGCCTTTCTCAAATGCAAGGCGGAAGAGATGAGCAGCATCCAGATGGTGCGTCGAAGGCCACCGATTCATCCCGTCGCCAATGTACGCGGACTTCTTCTTCTTGTGCGCTATCGGGATCAGCAGCGACGCAAGGCCGTAAGCCGTGGGACCATGAACGATGGGCGGCAGACGAATCGCGGACGTACGAAGGCCACGCGCAGCCCACTCCTTGAGCGTGTCCTCATTTCTTGCCCGAACGCCGCCGAATGATCGCGGTTCGTGGTCGTACGGTTGATCCTCGGTAGCGAGGCGCCCCGGTTTCATCGCCAGCGTTCCAAAGGTCGCCACAAGCGGGCTCCCTTTGTGCAACGATGACGCGATCGTATCGATGGCGCGGCGGTCCGTTGCGGCAGCGGCTGCCATAAACCGCAGAATAATCCCACCTGGAGTTCCACCGAGAAAGATCCTCAGCCGCGTACCCAACGGAACATGCGATAGCTGGTGATAGAAGGCCGTGTGGATTGCACCATCCGCGGCTGAAGCGCCCCGGCGCAGGCCGTCCAGATCGTCGACCGTGCCTACCTGGACCTGCGCGCCAGCCTCGATCAACTTTTTCCCCGAAGCTTCCGAGCGAGCAAGCCCCGTTACCTGATGACCTGCCGCGATGAGTTCCTTCACTAGCGGAAACCCGATAAATCCTGTTGCTCCCGTTACAAAGACGCGCATCATTCCATCTCCTATACACAAGGCTAAAACGCATCGGCGATAGAATCTATGCGATGGAAGACGCATTAATATCGAGATCGTCCAGAATTGCGGACGATCCCCTTTCTGACGTGCTTTCGCTTCTCAAACCGCGCGGCTACCAGTCTGGCGGAATCGACGCCGGTGGTGATTGGTCGTTTCAGTTTGCAAAGAGCGGCGGCTTCTTCTGCCTCGGGCTCGTCTCCGGCTCTTGCTGGCTTTCTGTCGATGGAATCGATGAGCCAGTTCTGCTGCAGGCCGGAGAGTTTGCCGTGCTGCCTCACGGACCGGCGTTCCGCATCGCAAGCGATCTGACCATTGCCTCTGTCGATATAGTCTCTGTGATTGCCGAGAAACTGAATGGCCGCATTCTCACCTGGCAGGGTGGTGGAGCCTGCCTCGGACTCAGCGCTTACTTCCGTTTCGCAGGCGAGCACGCAAACATTCTGTCCGAGGTGCTCCCGGCTCTTATCCATATCAGAAACCCTGAAGACCGCGCAGCCTTGCAGTGGTATCTCGAACGCATGATGGCTGTCATCCGGAATCCGCAACCAGGAGGCGTTCTGCAGGGCGAATATCTCGCGCAGATGATGCTCATCGAAGTTCTCCGCCTGCACATGAAAGACAGCGTGACAGGTGGGATCGGCTGGCTCTTTGCCCTTGCGAATAAGCAACTAAGCGCAGCCATCGCCGCAATGCACGAGCGTCCAGGCTACCGCTGGACCGTGCAGGAACTCGCCGAACGCGCTGGCATGTCGCGGTCAGCCTTCGCGCTCCGCTTCAAGGAGCAGGTGGGGACCTCAGTCATGGAATACCTGATCCGCTGGCGAATGCTCCTCGGCGCAGACCGCCTTCTTAACTCCAAGGACGCAGTCTCAGCAATCGCCTGCTCGCTCGGCTACGAATCGGAGAGCGCCTTCGCCTTCGCGTTCAAGAGGGAGATGGGCTGTTCTCCACGTCAATACTCCCGCACTCGTGGCGCAGTTTTCCCTGTACCTGTCGCTTCGAAGCTCTGAACAGAGTTTTCGCTCGAAGACAATGAGGGCGTGGCTCTCCGAGCCTCTTTGACCTGGTCTTGACCAATGTCGTGTCAGCGATGCGGTACCGTTGGGAGCAATGGTGTCGCCATTGGCGGCAACGTTTCCAAGGCTGCGGAAGCACAGGGCATTATCGATGCTGCCATCAAGAACTTCGGACGTCTCGATATTCTGGTGAATAATTCAGGCGTGTACGAATTTCTTCCGATCGAATCGGTCACGGAGGAGCACTATCATCGTCTCTTCAACACCAATGTCCTTGGAGTTCTTCTCGTGACGCAGGCGGCGGTCAAGCACCTGGGTGAGGGTGGAACAATCATCAATATCGGTTCTGCCGTGAGTGAAGTTCATCCTCCCGCGAGTGCAGTTTATACAGGAACGAAAGCTGCCCTCGATGCAATTACGGGCGTACTCGCAAACGAACTTGGGGCTCGCAAGATTCGAGTCAATTCTCTGAACCCCGGGATGGTCGTCACAGAAGGAAGCCAAACGGCCGGCTTCACCGGAAGCGACCTCGAAAAGAATGTGGTAGCGCAAACTCCCCTTGGCAGGATTGGGCAGGTAGACGACATCGCCGGTGTCGCTGTGTTTCTCGCCTCGGATGAGGCAAAGTGGATTACCGGCGACAAGATTGTGGTCAGCGGCGGTATTCGCTAAATCAGGAAGGGCCGTCGCGATAAGCGACCCTTCTTCACATCAGGAGATATACAGAGAGCGCTTGCAACTCTGTTCACGTTTGTCCGAACTGCGGATGCATCATCAATCTCGCGGAATTGGACTTGAGAGCAATCACTACCGGAATCGTTACCTGTCCGAGTTGTGATTGGTCTGGGCAGATCGAAATACAGGTCATCGACCAGGTGCCCGGAAGATGCCGGCTTCGGCTGAGTAGATGCGTTACGCTGAGATGGGAAGTGGCAGCTGTTGGTGTTTCTTCTTGTCAGGCATCTTGCGCATGTATGCGCGGACGAATTCGCTGGCGATCTTCGAATCATCATCTGTGCGGCAAACCAGACATGTTTTTAGGTTTAGGCTTGGTTCGTTAAGCGGGCGCACGGTCACTCCGTTGCGCGCTAAAAGCAAGGCGCCGGTCTTCACTACAAAAGCAATGGCGCAGCCGTTCGCTACAAAAGGAAATGCCTCTTCCGGGGCCGTCACGCGCTGAATGCTCGGAGGACGTATGCCGCGCTCTGTTGCCGCATGGATGATGGCGTCATAGAGCGGCGGATGCAGTTGACGTTCGAAAAGAATCCACCTGCGTCCACCCATCTTATCGAGCGATACCGCAGGATGGCGCGCCAACTCGTCCCTCTTCGACATAGCTATATAGAACGGTTGCTTCGCAACCTGAACGCAGGTGAGCAAAGGCGATTCAGGTGGTTCGTTCGCAATGGCTAAATCGAGCACCCCTGCGAGCAGATCGTCGATAAGATTCATCGAAAACTTGCTGACCAAATCAATCTTCAGACGTGGGAAGAGAGGGAGCTGGACAGAGAGAAGCGTGGATATCAAAAACGGATCGGCATATGGAGTACGTCCCACATGGAAAGTCTCGTCCATCCCCTGGATTACCGCCCGCGCAGCCTGTACAGCTCGTTCTCCATGGAGAAGAGAAAGCCGCGCCTGTTGCACGTATGCGCGTCCCGCGTCGCTCAAGAGGACGTGTTTACGGTCGCGGAGAAACAGTGGAGCCCCTACTAGCGCCTCCAAATCCTGGATGTTCTTTGTCAACATCGGTTGACTGATCCGCAATCTACGGGCCGCCCGCCCGAAGTGCAACTCCTCTGCAAGAGCGATCACCGACTCCATCAGTTTCGTGTCGTTCTTCAACATGCCGCACCCCCATGAACTCCGCGGAAATGGGGATAGGACGTGGACTGGGCAATCCGTTCTTTCAACGTATCGGCGCGCAGATGCGTCCCATCGTCGAGTCTTGTGTTTTTAGACGGCAGCCCTGTGGGAAAGGTGGGCTGATGGGGTTGCTTATCAATGTCATTGATAAGCAACCCCATTGGATGAATTGGACTCTACAGGCCTCTTCGGCCATCTTCAGAGCACGTACGTTATCTCCGCCCCTTCCTTGGGGTCTTCAAAGTGAGGTTGTATGCTCTCAGCCGCGAAACCACATACACGCACACCTACACCAGCCTTTGAGCCGCTGCTTGACCTCCATGAAGCGGCTACCGTGCTGGGTATGCACTGGAAGACTCTTGAGGGCAAGGCACGGCAGCACGAAGTGCCCGCCTTCAAAGTTGGAAAACGCTGGAGATTCCGGCTGAGTTCGCTGAATAACTGGCTTGAAGCTGGCCTAAAATTGAATACAACCGATCAGGCCGTCGTGACTAGACAGGAGCAAAATCCTTGAAGTTCACTCGGCAGCGTTTTCAACGCGGCACCCTGCGCAAGGTTGCGCGGGCAAACAATCAATGGGCTTGGGAG
The DNA here is from genome assembly GCA_035503555.1 of Acidobacteriaceae bacterium. Lineage (GTDB taxonomy): Bacteria > Acidobacteriota > Terriglobia > Terriglobales > Acidobacteriaceae > Palsa-343. Next base: position 5,592 of record DATJTG010000255.1, read on the forward strand.
TACCGCTACCAAGACCCCATAACCAATAAGAGAAAATCCTTGTTCCTGGGCCTCGACAAGTTTCCCACGCAGACCGCCGCAGAACGGCATCTCGAAGCTTTCGTGCTCAAACTCAATCAAGAGAACCCAACCCTGGCCGTGATGGAGCCGACCTTCGACGCCATTCTTGACCGGTTTATCGAGGACGAACGCATGATGGAAATCAAGCAGAGTCGGCCCGGTGAACATCTCAAGGACGGTGAGCTGAGCTATTCGACAGTCATCTCCTACCTCAGCGTCATCAAGCGAGTCCGCGCGAAATGGGGAACCACCCGCATCACGCGGATGAAGCCGATGCTGATTCAAGCATGGCTCAGAAAACTGGAAGCCGCGCCCAAGACCAAGGGCCACATCAAGGCGGTTATGTACCGCCTGTACGAGAAGGCCATGCTGCGGGAGATGGTCGAGTGGCGGCGGAATCCAATGGAGTTGGTCGAAATCAAAGGCGTCAGCAAGCGGCAGAAAAGGCCGATCATCCTGACCGTCGAGCAGTATTTCCAGATCCTCGCATTGCTGCCGGAGCCCTACCAGACGATGGTGGTGGTCGCCCAATGCACCGGCCTTCGTGCCGAAGAGGTTCTGGCGCTCGAATGGGAAGACATCGACTTCGAGAGCCTCAGTATGAAGGTCGTCCGGGCGGTCGTACATGGCCGGGTCAAGACAGTGAAGACCGATTACTCCGAGGACGAATTGCCGCTTGATCCCGGTTTCGCGGAAGTCCTACTGACCTGGAAACGCAGGTTGGGGGTCGAACGCGAGGCGCAAAACGGGATTTCAACCCCACTCGTGGGGTTGGACCTGGTGTTTCCAAGCACCTCGACCGGACGGCACTTCCATGCGGCGCCGGCCCAGCAGGACTACATCCGTCCGGCTGGCTGCTGCCTTGTGGCGTGTCCGAAGTGCGGTGCGGGTGTCGGTGTCTGGTGTCTTCAGGATGCCAAAACGCCGAACGGGAAGCGGCTGCCGCTGCACGACGAGCGGTGGGAAGCTGCCGGGAAGTACGGCAGCATAGGTTGGCACACGTTCCGCCACACCTATCGTTCCTGGCTGGACAGCACTTCAGCGCCTATCGGGGTGCAGCAGAAATTGATGCGGCATGCCCAAGTATCGACCACGATGAACGTGTACGGAAACGCCTTGATGACAGCCAAGCGTGAGGCCAACAGCAAGGTGGTAAAGATGGCATTGAGGAGCGCTTAGGCCCATGCAAAAAACGCCAACCACTCTCGACAATCCCCAAAGCGATTTCACGACCGCTCTTATTTGGGGTTATCTGGGGTTGACGTTTTCGCTAAGTGGTTGCGGGGGTAGGATTTGAACCTACGACCTTTGGGTTATGAGCCCAACGAGCTACCAGGCTGCTCCACCCCGCAGTTCAATCTTAACAATCGACAGAGGGCGGGTCAAACCGCGGGGAACGCCTGATTTCGCCGGGGTTCGACGGCATCAACAGAGAATTTCACAGAGGCGCGGGCCATAGTGCAACGCGTCCGCGGCGCGGACGCGGGGACCACTTTCCCGGAATTTGTGATCTGCGTCACATCCCGGTGTGCTCGATCGCACAGCCGCCCAGGTGACGGGAACGGAAACTAGGTTCATCCAGCGCTCGCAACGCTGAGGAGAACGCCATGACCCTCCTGCAAAAACCTCCCGCATCCTCATTGGCCGCGCCGGGCAGGATCGTCGTTTCCACGGACCTGACCGATACTGAATATCTGCTGCCCCACGCCATCGCCCAGGCCAAAGTTTCGGGCGCCTCCCTGATTCTGGTGCACGCCGTGCTGCCCCACGAGTCGGTTCCCATGGAGTCGGGCGCGATTCCGTATTACGATCCGCTGCGGCTCGATCGCGACGCGCGGCTGATTCTTGAAAACCTGGCTCGAGAAGTCCGCGATAAGGGTGTCGAATGCGCGACGGCCGTGCGCCACGGCTTTGTGCCCGATGTGGTCGCCGAAGTAGTCGCGAATACGGGAGCGGGGCGGCTCATTCTGGGCACGCACGGGCGCCGCGGCCTGAAGAAATTCGTGCTTGGCTCGGTGGCGCGGCAGTTGCTGGAGGCGGTCGACATTCCCGTTTGCACGGTCGGTCCGCGCGCGCACAAGAGCGTCACGCGGCAACCCGCGACCATTCTGCACCCGGTTTCGCTGGCGGGGTCACATGAGGCCAGCGCGTCGCTGTCGTTCCGGCTCGGGGAGCAATTTGGCGCCCGCGTCGTGCTGCTGCACGTTCTGCAGCCGGCGCCCCACATCACGCGCGACCCGGAACGCGCCATCGCCGTCGCCACGGAGGACCTGGATCGGCTGGTGCCTGAAGAAGCGAAGCCGTCGACACAAGTCCAGGCGCGCATCGCCGTAAGCTCGGTAGTCTCCGAAATTCTCAATGCTGCGAGCGAATCGCAGGCGGGCCTGATCGTCCTCGGCGTACATGCACCTTCGCATAGCTGGCTGCCTGGAACCGAGCCGGCCGCCTACAAAATTCTTGTGTCGGCCCCGTGTCCGGTCATTTCGCTGCGCGTTCATCCGGCCCCGGAAAAACTCCCTGCGGAACAGAAGGAAGAAGGTCATCCCGCGGTGTTCGGTTGAGAAGGCCTGATGCTGCGAGTTCGCGTATGAGGTGTGCCAACCCAGTCTGCGCCGCTGAACCGCTCAATCTGCGAAGCGGCTGGATCTTTGCTGTCGATTTCCTCGGCGGAGCCGACGGAACAGGTGAATGCCAGATCATTCAGCGGAGGGTCGTCTGGCTGTGCGACGCCTGCACCGGAAGGTTTGCCGTCGAGACCTGGAGGCCGCCTGGAGAACAAGTGCGGCCTTCCAGGAGCTCGTTCACGAGCGCGGCCAGACAGTATCGCAGCCAACCGCCGGAGGCGGGAATCTGAAATGCCGGTAATCACCAGAAACCCGAACGGCAACGTGCGCCAGGTCGCCGACCGCTGTGCTCTCTGCACGGAGCGAACCGAGCGCATCTTCTGCAATCTGCCCGAAGACGCCATCGATCGCTTCGACGAGATTGCCATGCAGATCTCGTATCCCAGCCGCTCCATCGTCTTTGAAGAAGGCCAGCGCGCTACCGGCATCTTTGTTGTCTGCAGCGGCCAGATCAAACTTTCGGCCACGTCTCGCGACGGCCGCACCATGATCCTCAAGATTGCCACCCCGGGCGACGTGCTCGGCCTCTCGGCAACCCTCAACGATCTGCCGTACGAAGTGACTGCGGAGACACTCGAGCCCTGCCAGATTCGCAGCGTGCGCCGGCGCGACTTCCTCGAGTTTCTCTCCCAGTTCGGCCACGTCAGTCGCCAGGCCGCGCAGGTCATCGCTCGCGAATACCACGAGGTGTTCCTCGATGCGCGGCGTCTCGCGCTCTCCGGTTCCGCGGCCGGCCGGCTCGCGCAACTGCTGCTGGACTGGGCTCGCACCAGTTCCTGCGGCAAGCCGGAACTGCGCTTCACCATGGCCCTTACCCACGAAGAACTGGCCAACATGGCCGGCACATCCCGCGAAACCGTAACCCGGCTGCTCAACCAGTTCGAGCGCGACGACCTTATCTCCCGCCATGGTTCCTCCATCGTCGTGCTCCGCCCCACGGAAATGGAACGCATGGTCGGCTGATGTCCGCCTCGACGGCAAACAATTTCCTGTGTTGCGAGTCACAGTTTTCCGTGACCATCGTCACGGTTGCCCTGCAGCTTCCGGCGTAGGTTCAGGGCAAGCCCAAACTGCAGAAAGTGAGGGCCCGGATCATGTCCGCGACAAGAAATGACAAATCGAGCAGGAGTGGCAGAACGACCATCCTGAGCGGCGCCAGGCAGTTTCCTTTTAAGACCGTCGTTGCCGCCACCGATTTTTCCGCGGAGTCTGCCGCGGCTCTGCGTTGCGCGCAGGCCATCGCGCGTCGCCAGCGCGCCATGCTGCTGGTCATCCACGTCATCGACCCAGTCGGCTATGCGTTTCCTGAGGGAACTCCGCCGTCGATCAATCGCGACGCAGCGGCTCGCGAAGAACTGGCGCGCATCGAAGCCGAAGTTCGCCAGCACGGTATCCCGGTGCACTCGCGCGTGGAGACAGGCCTCGTCTGCGAACGCATTCTGCTCTCCCTGCGCGACCATAAGGCGGCTCTGCTGGTGCTCGGAACGAAAGCGATCACCGGCGCGGGCCGCGTAGCGCTCGGCAAGGTCACACGCGAGTTGCTCGCGCACGCGCCCTGCCCCATTCTCACCGTCGCGCCGGACGATCCCGTGAAGCCCCGCGACTTTTCGCGCTGGAACAACGTGCTGGCCGCCACCGATTTCTCGCTGGCTTCGCTCAGCGCCCTCCACTACGCCCAGAGCGTCGCCGGCAACCATCTCATCGTCCTGCATTCGGCGCGCTGCGGCCGTCATCTCGACTGCCCGAATTGCCTGGAACGGCTGCGCTTCCTCGCGCCCTTCAACGAAATGCACGGCGTTCCGGTCGATCACGTCGTCACAGGAGGCGACCCGGCCACCGTTATCGTTGACGCCGCCGAGCGCCTCAGCCCTGACCTGATCGTGCTGGGTGCGCCGTCACCCTCTCACCACTCTGACAACTCCAATGCGAGCACAGTCGTGCGCGTGATCTCCGCCGTTACCGTCCCGGTGCTCCTCGTTCCCGAAGGCCACATCCACTCCGAGGATGAGGTAATCGAGGAAGTGGCCACGGCCTGAGGACGGGAAGTCAGCAAGTTCGCGAGTCGGCCTGCTGTGAGAATGCAGGGATCCGCTGCCTCTTCGCGCAGCAGGTCCTGCGCAAGCAGAACAACGGCAGCGGCCACGGCCCTCAGGCCGTGGGATATCGATCTCGGAAATTCTGGCCTTTACGCCCGGGTGGCCACTGCGCTGACGCTAACTCGTCACTTGACTACTCCAGCTTTTTTCCGGGCTCCGTCTGGATGACGGCAATCCCCGTACCCGCCAGCTCCTTCTCGAGCGCAGCCGGTGTGCCGGTCAGAGCCGGGAACGTCCCGAAGTGAATCGGCAGCACGCTCTTGACGCCCAGAAACTTTGCCGCCAGCGCCGCACCCTTCGGGCCCATGGTGTAGTGGTCGCCGATCGGCAGCATCGCGAGCGTGGGGTGGTGCAGCTCCTTGATCAGCTGCATGTCGGAAAACACGGCCGTATCGCCCGCATGATAGAAAACCGGTCCGCCCTCGATCGCGATCACGAATCCGGCCGGGTCGCCGCAATAAACAGTTTTTCCGCCATCGTCGGCGCTCGACGAGTGCCGCGCCTCGGTCATCGTGAACCGCACGTCCGCGTGCGTGTGCGATCCGCCGATATTCATGCCCACGGCTTTGCCAGGATCCAGCCCTTTTGACTCGAGATACCCGATCAGCTCCACCATGCCGAACGTGTGCGGTCCGTGCTTCTTTGCGACCGGCACTGCATCCGCAATGTGGTCCATGTGCCCGTGCGTGAGCAGCAGGAGGTCGATCTCTTCCGGCAGCTTGTATCCCTTCGGAAACTTCGGATTGTGCTCGAGAAACGGATCAACGAGGATTGTCGTGCCTTTGGGAGTGGTGATGAGGACGGTGGCGTGTCCAAGCCAGGTAATGGAAGTGCCATGCAGATCGGCCATCGCGGGAGTCTCCTTCTTTCTCCAGCATCGCACCGGCGGCGGGGGGCCGCGCAACCGGCCGGCAGCTGTGGCAAAAGTTGGCCTTAAGTCCCGCTCGGGATCGATTCCCGATTCCGGCGAAGGCCAGTTTCCGCCAGTGCGGGTTACCTTCTCCTGTCCCTGCTGCTTTTTTGTTATTGCACCGGCGTCGATTCTTCGGTCATTGTGTCTCTACGCAAGCAGGGGCAGGCACGTTTCGCATGACTTTCTCGGGTTGGCAATGGATTCTTCCGGCTTCGGTTTTCCTGCCGGCGCTCGCCGCCGCGGCGCAGACCGCAACCTTGCCGCTCGCGACGTCTGCCGTTCCCCGCACCGCGATGATCGCTGCGCAGGCGGCTGCTTCTGTTCCGATGACTCCGGCAGCCGCCGCGCCTTCCGATCCTGCCGTCCAGGCCCTGCTGAGCTTCCAGCCAAACGACATCCGCTTTCGCGTGTCGGATCTCATGGACATCCTCCGCGACCGGCGGCATGAGGGCTGGGTGTTGACGGCGTATCCCGATCCTAAAACAAGCCGACCGCTCATCGGCGCCGGATTTAGCCTCGATCTGCCCGAACGTCCGCACCCGCAACTCGACTCGCTGAACTCGCACCCGTTTCTCGAGCCGTCGTCGGCCGACCTCTGGGAGGCTGCGGGCCTCGATCCCCAGCGCCTCCAGAGAATCCTCGTCGAATTCCATGCGCGCGTCGACGCCTGGGGCGTCCGGCGATTCCGCCGCCATCTCGGCCGCCTCGATCCTGATATCACCGACGCCGACGCCGACGGCCTCCTGCGCATCGCCATCATCCAGGCCGTCGAGAACGCCCGCGCCTATTGCCGCAGCTTCGACAGTCTGAACGCTTCGCAGCAGATGGCGATCACACAGCTTGTGTATCAGATGGGCGTCAACCTCCAGGAATTCGATCACTTCCTCGCCCTCATCAATAACGAGCCCGACCCCTCGCTGGCGGCAGTTTCCCCGGATACTGCCCCAGAGGGGACCTCTGTCCCGGCGTTCACCGCTGCCGCCGCTGCTCTGGCCCCCGCGTCGGCCGTTTTCTCCCCCGCGCCCGAGACCGATGCCGATTACTGGCACGCCGTGCAGGCCTCCCTCGAACAGAGCCAGTGGGCACGTCTTTACCGCACCCGTGCCGTCGCAGTCATTGCTATGCTCGACCCTGGGTACGCCGAATCGCCTTCCACGGCCGAGCGCCGCATTGCAGCCACTCTTCACCCAGTGGTGCGTCGCCGCCGCAGAGGCCGTTCAGTTGCGGGGCTTCGTGTGGCCTCCAGCAGCAAGCCGCCTCGGCCGCACGCGCGCACAACTCACTCGGCGCACGGCCGCCGGAGAGTCTGAAACATCAGCGTGACCTCGGTCCGCGGGATCGGGAAGGCCTTTCACCATGGAAGCACTCAAGAAACTCGTGGTGGCGATGATCCTCCTTGCGGGGTTCCTGTGGCTCGCGGACATCGCCATAGAGCGGATCACGGGCGTCGGCCTCTTCATGCGTCTGGGGTACTGAGCCCTGCAGACCCAGGCTATTGCTGCGCGGTCAGCGTGCGGTATTCCCACAGCATGCTGGCGCGCCAGCGCAGGATCATCCCGAACGCGAGAATGAAAAACAGCGCTCCCGTCTGCTCCACGCTCAGCAGAGAATCAAAGTAACCGCGCGCGAAGAAGCGCACCGCTGCGAGAACAATGATCACGATGAGGAACATGCTCGACCGCTTCACCATAATCGCGTCGCCGTCGCGGTGCAGCCGCGAGGTGAGCAGCAGCGGGTAAGCCAGCACAATGGCCCCGATCAGGAACGCGCAGAGAGCCCACAGCCAGGGTATGCGGAATGCCGGAACCAGGAACATGCAGAAGCCGGTCGCCATGCCGAGCGGCGGGATGACGATCTTCTTCAGGGTCACCGCCGTTTGGCCCTCGCGAATGCGCCAGATGATGATGACCACCGCGCCGACCGCCGACGCGATGGCATATTCGACCGGTGTGATGTGGGGAATATGCGGCATTCCGAATGACCTCTGCGATGCGGCGCGCCCGGGACCGTCCGCGGCATTGTTCTGTTGCAGCCCCGGCTGGGGATTTCTTCCTTTAAGGATAGCGCGAAACCGGCGGCCTTCCGAAGCGCCGCGGCTCGTTCGCAAACGCATTTCGCGCCGTGCGGCTGCCGCTTATTGCGTGAAGATGGCCTTCGGGCAAAGAGCGTGCACGCCCACGTTGCCGTCAACCAGTTGCGTAATGTCGACATCGACTGCAACCGATGTGAGCATGTAAGCGTCGTCGCGGGAAAGATGTTTCTCCTCGACGAGAAAGTCGATCATGTTGCGCACGGCCATCTCGGTCGCGGTTTTCAGATCGGGGCTGAAGCCCATGCTGATGTAGCTGGTGGGGGTCTCGGCGCGCGGCCATAACAGATGCTGGTCTTTATGGACGATGAACCGGAAGGTGCCGGTGAGGAAGGTCTCCATCGCGGTGATGTCGACTTCGCCGTTCCCCTGGCCGGCGTGGCCGTCGCCGACTTCGAAGAGGGCTCCTTTGGCGTGGACGGGTATAAAGAGCGTTGTTCCGGCGACCATCTCTTTGTTGTCGATGTTGCCGGCGTGCATCCAGGGCGGGGCAGAGTCGTAGCGTCCGGCGGAGTCGGGCGGCGCGTCGCCCATGCTGCCGAAGAACGGATGCAGCGGCAGATCGATGCCGGGGGCGAAGTGCCCGATCATCTTCGCGCGATCGAGGGGGATGATTTTGGTGCGGCCATAGGGGAAGTCGTTGGGGAGAAATCCGCGGCCCACGCCGAATCCATTGCACGCGAAGGGCGCGTCGATGTCGATTTTGAGAATGTCGACTTCGAGCACGTCGCCCGGCTCCGCCTCGGCGATGGCAACCGGGCCGGTGAGGATATGTCCGCCCGGCCCCTTGTCTTTTACCTGGTCGAAGATGGGCTGGTTGTACGCCGGAATATCTGCCGCCGCGACGCCTTCCGATACCAGCCGCTCGTTCGAACCGCATGTGGACAGCGTCTGAATCCGCACCGTATCGCCCGAGTGGACGGTGAGGACCGGCTTCGCCTTCGACCAGTAATAGCCCCACGCGACGGTAGTCGGCGTAGCGGCGAGAAATGTGGGTGCGGATTGCGCGGAAACGGTGGCGGCGGCGAGAAGAACAAGGACGGCGAAGGATTTCAAGCAGGCCTCCGGGCAAAAAAATTTGTGGAGAACGAAAAAGGCTGTGGAGTGCATGATAGCGCGGCGCTCCGGAAGTGCTTCGGCCCTGCCGTCACCGCCGCTTCTTCCTGACATGCCTGCCCTGGCCCTGGTAAACTCGGCCCAGCGGAGAATTCTGAATTTGTGCGTTCTCTGCAGGAGGAACAGGGTCCCGTGGTGAGTCCAGGGCTTTCGTCAGGAAGCGGATCGCGGCGCAACTTCAAATTGGAAGGCAGCATGGTTCGGGCGCTCGCCGTTGCCTGCGTTGCCTGCTCATTCCCCGCAAGGCTCGGCGCTCAGACCCAGCCCTCGGTCCCTGCCGCGCCTGCGATCGTGGTCAGCGGCCTCGACCTGCCTGCGGCGATCGCCTCCGACGGCACGGGTAATCTGTACGTTGTCGATGCGGGTTGCGCCATTCCAGCGGCTCAGGGCGATTGCAACGTATACAAAGAGACTCTTTCCGGCGGGAGGTATTCACAGAGCCGCGTGACTTCCTTCGATTCGAAGGAGCGTCCCACGAGCATCGCGGTCGATGCCGGCGGCAACGTATACGTCGGTGTTACCGGCAAGGGTCTCGTCAAGGAATCTCCGTCCGGTCAGGCCTGGGCGCAGTCGCTTGTTGGATGCGCTTTTGCCAAACCAACGGCCCTGGCCTACGACGGCAAAGACACCTTCTTTGTCTTCGACGCGCAAACCGGACATATTTACCGTGAAAAGGCCACCGACACCTGCGCGACGGCTGCGGTAGTCGCAAGTCCGGCCAACGTGACGGCCCTCGCGGTGGATAGCTGCGGCGATGTATATCTAGCGCAAAGCACAGGATCCGCCGCCATTGTCAGAGAAACTCCGGTGATGGGTGGCTATGCGCAGTCGACCGTGGGCAGCGGCATGGCTGGATTGATCGGTGTCGGTGTTGACGCCCATGGCGACGTCTACTCTGCCGACGTGATGGGCGGCGTCAACGTTTGGGTTCCCAGTGGCCGGGACTACGCCGAACACAACGTCATGAAGGGGCTCTCGCTCTCGCCCATCGGCCCCATGGCTTTCGATGGCGCGAACAATTTCTACTTCGCCGAATTCCCGAACAGCCGCATCTGGAAAGTTTCTCCGTCGTTCCCGGTGCCACCCGCGCTTGCATGCGGCGCACCGGCGGCTCCATTCGGTGGACAAGCGACCGCAGCCCCACAGCACTAAGCGCGAGCAGATTTAGTTGCGCGTCCAGGCCCCGATCGGGTAAACAGCCATCCAACGAAGGATAGGAGCGGTGCGGCTTTTGAAAAGCGATCTCAGTGTGTTGGATCCCAGCCATCTGCTGCAGCCTGCGCGCCTCAGTCTTGAAAAGCTGGTGCTGCGCCAGGCAGAGCCACTGAACCTCGAAGGCCCGTACTCTGCGCTCGACGGACGAGTGACCGCGAGCGAACGGTTCTATGTGCGCTGCCATTTTCCAGTCCCCGCCATCGATGCGCGGAGTTTCCGGCTGGCCATTGAAGGAGCGGTCGAACGGCCGATGACGCTCTCGCTCGAAGATCTGGCCGACCTTCCTGCGATGACGCGCATCGCTACGCTCGAATGCGCGGGAAACGGACGGGCGTTTCTCGATCCACCCGCGGAGGGCGTGCAGTGGCAGTCGGGCGCCGTAGGGACGGCTGAGTGGGGCGGGGTTCGGATGAGCGATCTTCTCGCGCGCGCCGGGTTGCGGCCCGACGCGGTGGATCTGGTGCTGGAAGGCGCAGACCATGGCAAGCCGCAGCACCTGCCCCTGCCTTCCGGTACGGTCCCCTATGCCCGCAGCGTGCCTGTTCGCGACGCCGAACATGTCCTGGTGGCATTCGCGATGAACGGCCAGCCGCTTTCGCCGGAACACGGATTTCCGCTGCGGGCGATTGTTGCCGGGCACTACGCGATGGCTTCGGTGAAGTGGCTGACGCGCATCCGCGCGCTGACCGAGCCATTCCAGGGGTACTTTCAGACTTCCGACTACGCGTACTGGGACGAAACGGCGGTGCATCCGGTGCGGAGGCCGCTGCATGCGATGCAGTTGAAGGCCTCGATTGCGCGGCCGGTGGCCGGGGCGGTGGTGAATGCCGCGTCGACGGTGACGATTGCGGGAGCCGCCTGGGCCGACGGACCGGAAGTCGAGGCGGTCGAAGTCTCGACGGACGGCGGATCGAGCTGGGATGAGGCCGAACTGCTGGATCCCGCAGAGCACGGAGTGTGGCGTCGGTGGCAATTTCCCTGGCGGGTTGGGCCGCCGGGAGACTACACGCTGCTGGCTCGGGCGCGGGATGCGGAAGGGAATGTGCAGCCGGGTGAGCGAGATCCACGGTGGGATACCTATGTGATCCACCACATCGTGCCGGTGACGGTTACCGCGCGGTAGCGCTGGTTCGGGAAAACACTTCAGGAGGTCTTGACCGCCGACGCCGTGCCGGAGTACGTTATCCCGCATGGGCGAAGAAAAAGCGAATCATCCGGCGACCGGCGCTCCCTCTCAGAGCGATTTGTTTCAGGGCGACTCGTTCGCTCCCGTGTTTTCCATCATCGGCCAGCACCATACCGGCATCGCTCGTCTGGCAGCTGCCGGCGAAGACGCCGGCCATCGCGGCGGCAAAAACGGTCAGGGCGTGGAATTCCGCACCATCCAGACGCATTCGCTGCTGAACCGCGTGGTCTCGAAGCGGGGAATCTTTTTTGACTGGGCGATCAATCCGTATCGCGGCTGCGAGTTCGGCTGCCGGTACTGCTACGCACGCTACACGCACGAATTCCTCGATAAGGCCGATCCCCTTCTCTTCGAGCGCGAGATCTACATCAAGCAACAGGCCGCCTGGCTGCTGCGGCAGGAACTGAAGCAGGTGGCAGCGGACGAGGAGATCGCCATCGGCACGGCGACCGATCCCTACCAGCCCATCGAGCGGCGCGAGCAGGTGACGCGGAGCGTGCTGGAAGTCTTTGCCGAGCGAGGGGGCCTGAGTCTCGGCATCGTGACCAAGTCGACGCTGATCGAACGCGATATCGATCTGCTGACGCAGATTGCGGCCCGGAACCGGCTGACCATTTGCCTCACGATCACGACTCCGGATGCGCGGCTGGCCCGCGTGCTGGAGCCACGGGCTCCCCGCCCGGACCTGCGCTTCAGAACCGTGGAGCGGCTGCGCGAGGCTGGGTTGCGGGTTGGGATTCTGTGTTCACCGCTGATGCCAGGGATCACCGACACCGCGCCGGCGCTGGAGCGGATGGCAACGCGGGCGAAGAAGGCGCGGGCGTGCTTCTTTTCGGCGCAGCCGCTGTTCCTGAAGCCATGCTCGCGGCCGATGTTCCTGCGGTTCGTAGAGGAGCACTTTCCGCAACTGCTGCAATCCTACGAGACGCGCTATCGCGAGCACGCCTTTGTGAGCAAAGCTTATGCCGAGCGCGTGCGGTCGCTGGTGCAGGCCGTGGTCAGGAAATACGGACTGGGAGACCGCTTCAGCGCGGAGGCGCGGAAGCGCGTCCAGCCGTCGTGGCCCTCGCAGGGCGATCTGTGGGAGGGACTGCAGAGGAGGTCGGCGTAATCGGATTTTCACGGAGTCCGCATGCTTGCTGCGTGAAATCGTCAATTCAGTTGCGGCGCTCCCGGCCGTTGCGTATAGTTCGAGCAAAGCCAGGTAAATCTAAGGAGCGTAGGCATGCCAGCGGTGGAAGCAGCAGCGGTGATCGGGAAGTCCGTGCAGATTCGCGGCGAAGTGAAGGGCAATGAAGACCTGCAGGTGGAAGGTATGGTGGAAGGAACGATTTCGCTGCCTGAGAATCGGCTGACGATCGGCGCCCATGCGCACGTGAAGGCCAACCTCGTTGCGCGCGACGTGGTCGTGATCGGCGAGCTGACCGGCGACATCCAGGCCAGCGGCCGGGTGGAACTGCGTGCAGGCTGCTCGATGACCGGGGATATTCACGCCGGGCGGCTTTCGGTGGAAGAGAACGCGATCTTCTCCGGCAAGGTGGAGCTGAGTGGCGGCTCGAACGCCAGTGCGGCCCATGGTGAGAAGGCGTCCGCGGTGGCCGTGCCCCAGGTTGCGGCTGGCGCCGGATCGCAATCGGGCGCGCTGTTCGGCGCGAACTGACAGGCAAAGTTCAGGGATTAGAGGTTAGTGAAACGGCTCTGCATCCGGCGAGATGCGGAGCCGTTTTCATTTCCGGCGCTGGCGTCCTTACTCCGCGACGTGCATCGTCGCCGTAAGCGGCGTGTCGGCTGATGAGGAGCCGGCGAGGATTTGGTAATCGCCGGGCGCCATGGTGAAGTCGTTCTTCCCCACATCGAAGGTGGAGAGCGTGAGCGCGTTCATGCTGACGGTGACCGTTTTTGACTCGCCCGCTTTGAGCGCGACGCGGTCCCAGCCGACCAATCGGCGATAGTTGTTTTCGCCGGTGGAAGCCGGGAGAACCGCGTACACCTGAGCGATTTCGGTTCCCGTGCGAACCCCGGCGTTGCGCACGGTGAAGGTCGCGGTGTGCTGCGCGGCATCGACATGGAGGCCGGAGAACTCAAAGTGGGTGTAGGAGAGACCGAAGCCAAACGGGAAGAGCGGCGTCTTGTGCTCCGACTCGAACCATTTGTAACCGACACGGGCACCTTCCGCGGTGTAGTCAGCGTCGAAGGGCGTCTCCTTGCCGAAGCCGGCTTCCGGCAGACTGCCCTTGGCCGCGATGTGCAATCCTGGCACCTGCGGATGCGGAAGCTGATCGTCGGACTTCGCGAACGTGACCGAGAGACGGCCGGAAGGATCGACCTGGCCGAAAAGGATCGACGCGAGCGACTGCGCGCCGCCGATGCCCGGATACCAGGCTTCGACGATGCCCTGAACCTTATCGGCCCACGGCATGTCGACCGGGCCGCCGGTCTCGAGAACCACGATCGTGTGCGGATTCGCCGCGACTACGGCATTCACCAGCGCGTCCTGATCGACCTTCTTGCCGTTCTCATCGAGGACGGGCAGTTCGCTCGTGGGGCGATCCATGCCTTCGCTCATCCACTGGTTCACGAAGACGATGGCGATCTGTGACGATGCGGCCAGCTTCGCGGCCGCCGCCGGATCGATGCCGGGATCGTATTCGACCTTGGCATCGGGCGCATCTTTGCGGATTTCCTTCAACGGAGACGACGGGAAGTAAACCACCTCCATCCAGTTGGACCCGCCCGCATGCTTCTTGCCGCGGAAGGGAACCGCGTTGCCTCCGGGCGCGTCCACCTGCGCGGATCCGCCGCCGGAGAGCACTCCCACGTCGGCGTGGGAACCGATGATGGCGATGGACTTCACTGATGCCGCGGAGAGCGGGAGGATGCGATCCGCGTTCTTCAGCAGCACAATGCTCTCATCGGCGATGTGTTTGGCATCGTCGCGGCCGCGGAACGGGTCAGTCTCCTGGAATTGCGGCGGATTATCGATGACGCCGTTGGCGAACATGCTGCGCAGCACCCGGTGCACCGCATCGTCGAGGCGCGACATCGGAACCTGGCCGGACTGGATCGCCTTCTCGAGCGGGTCACCGAAGTAGCGCGAGCCAGGCTGCTCCTGATCGAGACCGGCGGTGAAGGCGTGGACGTCAGAATGTGTGCCGCCCCAGTCCGACAGCACGAAGCCCTTGAAGTCGAAATCCTTCTTCAGAACCTGATTCAGCAGGTAGTCGTTTTCGCACGACCAGTCGGTGCCGCCAGGAGGGGTAATCGTGTCCTTGTTGTAGGAGCACATGACACCGGCCGGGTGCGCGATGCCGAGGGCGATCTGGAAGCCGAGCAGATCGCTCTCGCGCGCCGCGCGCTGGCCGATGATGGCGTTGACGATCGTGCGCCCGGTTTCCTGATCGTTGAAGGCGTAGTGCTTGATGTCGCCCATGACCTGATTCGACTGCACGCCGGCAGCGAGCTTGCCCACCATCGTGCCCGCCAGCAGCGGATCTTCGCCCGCGTACTCAAAATTGCGCCCGTTGCGCGGCTCGCGCATCAGGTCCATGCCGCCGCCGATCGACATGTTGTAGCCCATGTCGCGCAGCTCGCGGCCGATCACGGAGCCGTAGAGGAAGAGGGCATCGGGATCCCACGAGCAAGCCGCCCCGATGACCGACGGCAGCAGCGTCGCGTAGTGGCTGCCCGCGGCGGAGAGGCGCACGCCGACGGCCGAATCGGCCATATTGATGCCAGGTATGCCGAGACGCGGCACCCCCTCCACGTAGCCTGCGCCGCCCAGCGAGCCCTTTGGAATGGCAGCGTCGGCGCGAAGGCCGTTCCACCCCGTGCCGTGGACGAAATTCATCTTCTCGTCGAGGGTCATCTGTTTGATGACGAGGTCAGCGCGCTGATCCGGAGAAAGGGACGTGTCCATCCATGGACGCGGGGGTGGCGCACCCTGCGCGAGAGCGGAAGCGCCGGCGAAAAAGAGCGCGGTGGAAGCACAGAGCAGAAGGCTTTTGGCGGAATCTGAAAACATACGCATGGAGACCTCGGAATGCAAAGGAATGCTACCTGGCGGCTGTGAGCAGCGTCAAGCTGAATCGTTTGAGCAAAGGGAAAAAGCGCGGGCCGGGCTTCTGAAACAGAGCGCAGTCCGCAATGGCTCAGTCACTGGATTTGCCGGAAACGAGCTTCGCAGCCTGCTTCAGCAAATCGGCTTCCTTTTCGAGCGCATCCGACACACGAACGATCTGCTGATCCGCCTCGATCCACTGGCTTTGCTCGATCGCCTCGCGCACGCCCGGAATCGTCTTCACGCCATAGCCGGTATAAAAGCCGGGCGCGTAGAGCAGATGCTCGAACCAGGGGCGATTCGGCAGTCCATCCGGGCTCGTGAGCAGCCTTTCGCTGCGGATGAGGTCGGGGTTGAGGCCATCCGGAGCGACGCCGCCGGCAGCCGCAAACGCTGCGTCGAAGGTTTTTGCGGCTTCGGTCAGATCGTCGGAGGCCTGGTCGAGCGGCGCGAAGTTCAGATACGGCGGCACTGCTTCGGGTTTGGGAGGCACCAGCGTTTTCTTCGGATCGTAGAGCGCCTGGTAGACGCCCTCCTGGATTTGGCGATTGCGCTCCTTCACCTCGTCGCGTCGCTGATCGGCCAGCGTTTTGAGCTGCGTCACGTAGAGGTGTACGGTGTCGGCGAGGTCGCCGAACTGGAAGGGCAGGGTATCCGCGTCGGCCATGCGCAGGACCATGGTGCCGGCAGTCTGGGCCAGCGCGCGCTCGTAGTCAAAGGTCGTGTCCATGAAGTGCGTGTAGTAGTAGAAGTCGTCGTAGACGGAGTGATACTGGCCTCCGCCTTCGTCTTCGCCGCCATAGCTGAGGTTGACGCTGGCGATGCCGAGGTGGTCGATGAAGACGGTGTAGTCGGAGCCGGAGCCGAGCGCGGGAATGCGCAGGTCGGCTCGCTCCCGGATCTCCTTGCGCTCGGCCGGAGTGGCGCGAGAGATATCGACCAGGCGAACGCGCTTCCACACTGTCATCTTCGTTTCCGGGTCGGTGATGTCTTTCGCGACGTCGTTCACAAAGTTCTCGAGCGAGTGCGATCCGCTGGCATGAAAGTAGCCGCGTCCGTTGCCGTCGGAGTTGAAGTACGCGACGGCGTGCTTGCGCAGCTCGTCGGCGTGCGTCTCCGCCCACTCCGTTGAGCCGAGAAGGGCAGGCTCTTCGCCATCCCAGAAGCAATAGATGATGGTGCGCGCGGGTTTCCATCCCTGCTGCAACAGCTGGCCCAGAACGCGCGCTTCCTCCAGCTCAGGGCTGGTGCCGGAGAGCGGATCTTCCGCGCCATTCACCCATGCATCGTGGTGGTTGCCGCGGATGACCCACTGATCGGGGAATTTTGCCCCGGGGATCCGCGCGATGACATCGTAGAGAGGCTTGCGATCCCAATTGAAGGCGACGGCGAGGTGCGCCTCGGCCTTGCTTGGGCCGACGTGATAGGTGAACGGCAAACCGCCGCGCCACGCTTCGGGCACGGTTGCACCGCCCAGCGCCTTCAGGAAGGGCTGCGCGTCGTCCCACGAAATGGGCAGCACCGGGATTTTCGTGATGGTCTTTACCTGGTCCAGCGGAATGAGCTTCACGCCTGCGACCGCGCCCACGCCCGGCGTTTGCGGATCGCCGGGGTAGATCGGCATGTCCATCACGCTGCCACGCTGCGCGCCGTCGGCGGGGCGCATGGGGCCGTCCGGGTACGGATCGCCGCGGTAGAAGCCGTCGTCGCGGGGATCGGAGTAAATGATGCAGCCGATGGCGCCGTGCTCGGCGGCTACCTTCGGCTTGATGCCACGCCAGCTCTCGCCGTAGCGCGCGATCACGATAGCGCCTCTGACCGAAATGCCCATGCGGTCGAGCACCTCATAGTCTTCCGGCCGTCCGTAGTTCACGTAGACCAGCGGAGCGGTCACGTCGCCGTCGCGCGAGTAGGCGTTGTAAGTGGGAAGCTGCTCAGCGGTCTGGCTTGATGTGGGATCGACAGCGATCGGAGGCTCCTGCAGCTTCGCCGTGTACGGCGCATCTCCCAGCAGCTCGAGCTTCCGCGATTTCGGCGTGGGGAAGAGCGCGGAAAACTGCTCGATCTGCGCGTCCAGCCCATACGACTTCAACTGAGCCAGCAGCCACTCGGCGTTGTCCTTGTCGTACGGCGAACCGACGTGGTGTGGACGCGCCGAGAGCCGCCGCATGTTTTCGCGAATATGGTCGCGGTCGGGCAGTGCGCGGAACTTCTGTTCCCACGAAACCTCCGTGGCGGAGTCGGCGGGCGTATAGCCGCGCAGAACGCGATCGGTATCGGTCGCGTGAGCGGCGAGGGCAACCAGGCAAACGGCGGCGAGGGGCAGGCGCATGACGTGAGTCCTTTGGACGGGCGATTTTCAGGACGAGGGGATGCTGTAACCCAATTCCGCAAGCCACTATAAAGGTAGACGCCGCGCTGGCAAAGCGCGGCGAGTCTCGATTTGCAGATTGTGACGATGGGCGCGAGCCGAGTCCCGCGTGTTAACGCGCCGCGGCCGTGGCCTGCAGATACTCCTCGTACGGACCCTTGAAGTCCTCGATCGTTCCTTTGTCGAAGTGCCAGATCCGGGTGGCGACTTCGTCGATCAGGTCGTGGTCGTGGGTGACGATCAGCACCGTTCCCTCGTAGCGCTGCAGCGCGATATTGAGCGCGTTGATGGCTTCGAGGTCGAGATGGTTCGTCGGCTCGTCGAGCAGCAGCAGGTTTGGCTTCTGCAGCATCAGCTTGCAGAAGATCAGGCGCGCCGTCTCGCCGCCCGAAAGCGCAGCCGTCGGCTTCAGGCCCTCTTCGCCGCGGAAAAGCATCTGGCCGAGGATGCCGCGAATGTCTTCGGTCGTAGCCTTCTCGTCGAACTGGCGCAACCAGTCGGCAACCGTGGTGCCGGGCTCGATCACGCCGGTGGTGTCCTGCGGAAAGTAGCCGATCTGGACTTCGTGGCCCCATTTCACGGCGCCGGCGTCCAGGACAAAGTCCTTCTCCGCGAGCGCGGGCTGGTTCGCGAGCAGCGCTTTCAGCATCGTCGTTTTGCCCTGGGCGTTGCGGCCGATGAGCCCGATCTTCTCGCCGCGCATCACGCCGGCGGCGAAGTTATCGATGACGGTCACGTCGCCATAGGTTTTCCGCAAGCCCTCCATGTCCACGACGTACTTGCCGGAGGGGCGCGTTTGGTCGAAGCGGAGGTAGGGGCGCTGGATGTTGGAGCGCGCCAGCTCCGTGGTTTGTAACCGTTCCACTTCCTTCTTGCGGCTGGTCACCTGGCTGGACCGTGTGCCAGCGGAGAAGCGAGCGATGAATTCGTTCAGCTGGGCGATCTTTTTCTCGCGCTGCGCGTTTTCCGATTCCAGCCGCGAGCGGATCTGCGTCTTCGCCAGCACCATGTCGTCGTACCCGCCGGTGTAGGTGATGATCGTCTGGTAGTCGATGTCGGCGATGTGCGTGCAGACTGAGTTGAGGAAGTGCCGGTCGTGCGAAATCGTGATCAGCGTTCCCTCGAAGCGGCTGAGGAAATCCTGGAGCCAGTGGATGGAGTCGAGATCGAGGTAGTTGGTCGGCTCGTCGAGCAGCAGCGCCTGCGGCTTGCCGAAGAGCGCCTGCGCCAGCAGCACGCGGACCTTCTGGCCTCCCTGCAGCTCGCTCATTTTTCGCTCGTGCAGGTCGTCGGCGATATCGAGCGCCTGCAGAAGTACGGCCGCGTCGGACTCAGCCGTGTAGCCATCCTCCTCGCCGACCACGCCCTCGAGCTCAGCAAGGCGCATGCCGTCGTCGTCGGTCAACTCGGCCTTCTCGTAAATCTTGTCGCGCTCGGCGAGGGCTGCCCAGAGGGGCTTGTTACCCATCACGACCGTATCAATGACACGGAAGGCGTCGAAGGCAAACTGATCCTGGCTGAGGACGGAGAGCTTTTTCGGCCGGGCGACGGTGCCCTTCTGGGGGTCCAGGTCGCCGCAAAGGATCTTCATAAACGTTGACTTGCCGGCCCCATTGGGGCCGGTCAGGCCGTAGCGCCGACCGGGCGTGAAGGTCGTCGTGACCTCTTCAAACAGAACTTTAGCGCCGTAGCGCATGGTGACATTGCTGACTGAAAGCATGAAGGTCTCAGGAAATGAAGTCGCAAGAACGTGCTCTTATCAGGATAAAGGATGCGGGGCAGCTGGCCGGACCGAGCAAAATTTTCACACTGCAGCCATTTCTACAGGGCTACCGTTCCCGATCTGCAGTAAAAGTCAATGAAAATAAAATGTTTATGTCGTCACAGAGATGGAACTTCTCGTGCTCGCGCCCAAGGCGCAGTGGTTCGATTTCGAGGAGGCAGCATGGAAGAATCTCTGGTCGGGCGCATCATCCCCGTTCTGGCAGCGGTGGTTATCGCGGGAGGCGGAATCGTGTACGCCGTTCATGCCCACAGCGGAGCGCAGCGTCTGGCGGCGCAGAATCAGCAGGAGACGGCGCAGCTCGCGGCCGCGCAGACCCAGCTCAACGACCTGACCGCCAAGGTCAACGCAATGTCGACCCAGCAGGCTGCGGCGCAGCAGGCCGCGCAGGCTCAGGCGCCGGACGCCTCCACCGCGCCCATCGTCCATCATCTGACGAGGCCCCATGCCGCTCGTAAACCTGATCCGCGCTTTGCGAAGATGCAGTCGCAGCTCGACCAGCAGGAGCAGGAGATCCAGCAGACCCGCGGCGACCTGACCAGCACCGCGACGCAGCTCAACGGCTCCATCGCGCATACCCACGACGAGCTGGTCGTGCTGGAGAGGCGCGGCGAGCGCAGCTACTTCGAGTTCGACCTCGCGAAAGAGAAGCAGTTCAAGCGCGAAGGCCCTGTCGGCGTGAGCCTGCGCAAGGCGAACGTGAAGCACCAGTATGCCGATCTGCAGCTCATGGTCGACGATCGCGACCTCGTCCAGAAGCACGTGAACCTCGACCAGCCGGTGATGTTCTACATGCCGGATACCGAAGTGCCCATCCAGATCGTGATCAACGAGATCACGAAGGACCACATCCACGGCTACGTGAGCGCGCCGAAGTATCGTAAGAGCGAGCTGGCTGCGATGGACGACGCAAATGCGACAGGAGCGCAGGATGCGTCCGCCGGCACGGTGGCGCAGCCGGCGCCGCGCAAAAAGCTGACGGTGGCGCAGCAGGACGGACCGCAGCAGTAAGAATTTCCTGAGGGTTGCCAGGTCCGCGCGAGCCGTGACGGGCTCGCGCGGATCTGTGTTTTCGTGCTGCCTGATCCGCTATACTTGCCGGTTGTCCTGAAGTTCTTCCTATGAGAATTCTGGTGTGCATCAAGCAGGTTCCGCAGAAGGACGTGCCGCTGCGGCTGAACGAGAGCGCGACCTGGATTCGCGACGACGTCTCATGGGAGACCAACGAGCCTGACGCCTACGCGCTGGAAGAAGCCCTGCGGCAGAAAGAAAAACACGGCGGCGAAGTGGTGGCCATCACAGCGGGCCCGGCCCGGGCGCAGCAGGTGCTGCGCGAGGCGCTGGCCAAAGGCGCGGATCGCGCGATCCATCTCGAAGACGACCGCTTTGTCCATCTCGACTCCGGCAACACCGCCCGCGCCATCGCCGCGGCCATTCAAGGCGAGAACTTCGACCTGATCGTGACCGGCCTCCAGAGCGACGACTTCGGCGCGGCGCAGACCGGCGTCCTGCTGGCCGAGGTCCTCGGCATTCCCCACGCCACCATCATCATCGGCATCGCAGCTGCGGAGGGCGGCCACCTGAAGCTGAAGCGCGAGCTGGAGGCCGGGCACTATCAGCACATCGAAATGGCGATGCCCGCGGTGCTGACCATCCAAAGCGGCATCAGCAAGCTGCGGTATGCAACGCTGATCGGCATCAAGCAGGCGAAGATGAAACCGCTGAAGAAGGTGGCGTGGGCCGATGTGGAAGGCAAGCTAAGCCCGCACATGCAGACGATCGAGCGGCTCTATGTGCCCAGCAGCCAGAAGCAGACGCGCAAGATCGAAGGCTCGGCCGGGGAAGTGGCGAAGAAGGTGGTCGAGTATCTGCGCAACGATGCACGAGTCCTCTAGCCTGTGATTCAATGGATACCAACCCAGTTTGAGGAGAGCAACGCACGATGGCGAATCTGAGCATCCCCGTGGAGGAGCGAAATCTGACGCCGAGCCAGGTTACGGCGCTCGATAAGCGGAGGCAGTGGGGCCTGGCGTTCCAGGTGATCTCGGGCCAGTTTGGATTCTTTGCCGTGCTGTTGTTGCTGTGGTCGGGCCAGGACCTGCAGTACTCGCCGGGCTGGATCCATCCAATGTTCTACTACGACGTGCTGTGCGGCGTGATGTGCGTGATCTTCGGCCTCTACGGCACGTATTTGCGCCGTGGGCGCGTGCACGAGTACTAGGGCTGGCCGTCCAGGCGTCCGGCGCTGCGCGCCAGGAACTAAAATTTCGAAGGGAAAAGGGGAGCTGCGGCTCCCCTGACGCGTGTATGGGCGACTTGATTCTGGTGGTAGCAGAGCAGCGCGAAGGCAAGCTCAATCGCGCATCCTTTGAAACCCTGGCGGCCGGGCAGGCCATCGCCAGGCAAACCGGCTGGTCCGTCGAAGTCGTCCTCCCGGGTGCGGGCATCGCGGCCCAGGCGCAGGAGCTCGCCACGAGAACCAGCGGCAAGGTCTGGGCGCTCGAGGGCGACGCGCTGGCCGCCTACACCTCCGACGCGTACGTATCCGCGCTGAAGACTTACATCGGCGAGAAGCAACCGAAGCTGGTGCTCTTTCCGCACACCTACCAGGTACGCGATTTTGCCCCGCGGCTGGCGCTGGCGCTCGACCGCACCCTCATCTCCGACGCCACCGGCTACAAATACGAAGGCGGACGGCTGCTCTTCACGCGGCAGATGTTCCAGGGCAAGTTCGCAGCCGATGTTTCGTTCGGCGGCGACGCTCCGTGGATGGCGACCATCCAGATCGGCGCCTTCCGAGGCGATCAGACCGAGGGCAGCGGCGGATCGGTCGAGTTCGTTGCAGCGGCCGCGGGCAGCACCCCGCGCGTCACCCCGCACGAAGTCTTCCAGGAAGCGAAGCAAACCGTCGATCTCTCCCAGGCTGAGGTCATCGTGTCCGTAGGACGCGGCATCCGCGAACAGAAGAACCTGGCGCTCGCAGAGAATCTGGCTGCGGCTCTCGGCGGCGAGGTCGCCGCTTCGCGTCCCATCTGCGACAGCGGATGGCTGCCCATGGAGCGCCAGATCGGCAGCTCCGGCCAGACGGTCGCCCCCCGGCTCTACATCGGCATGGGGGTCAGCGGAGCGATCCAGCACATCGTTGGCATGAAGGGAGCACGGACGATCGTCGCGATCAACAAAGATCCTGAAGCGCCGATCTTCGAAATCGCCGACGTGGCCGTGGTGGGTGACCTGTTCCAGGTGGTGCCGGCGCTGACCGAAGAGATCAAAAAAGCGAAAAGCAGCTAGAAGCAGCTAGAAGCAGCGGAAATACAGCGAGCGATTCAGCAGTTCCACTGCGAAGCGTCACGCGGAAAGCCAGCTCGTTCCGAAGTCTTCCGCTGGCGTCGGTAAACGTTTACATCCCGGATTGCGCGAGCGACGACACTCAGGCTGCCTTGCGGTTGTGCCTACAATGGCCCTATGAATCCGCGCTGCGCCTCGATCGCTTTTGCCGGACTGGCCATTGTTCTCCAGGGGGCCGGAGCGGCGACCAGCATCGCGCAGAGCAACGCGGCTCCGCGCAGCAATACCGCTCCCAGTTCTCCGCCGCAGGTTCCGGCGGCCGCACCGGATGCCCGCGCGGAACTCGAAACGGGGTCGAAGCTCACTTCCGAAGGCTATTTGCAGCAGGCGGTCCCCCATTTACTCGCCGCGCAGCAGGCCGGCACCGATCCCTATGCGACTGGCGTTGATCTTGGCA
The DNA here is from genome assembly GCA_035503555.1 of Acidobacteriaceae bacterium. Taxonomy (GTDB): domain Bacteria; phylum Acidobacteriota; class Terriglobia; order Terriglobales; family Acidobacteriaceae; genus Palsa-343. The sequence continues at coordinate 28,847 of DATJTG010000255.1, forward strand.
TTTGCTACCTGGGCACGGGAGACTTCAAGCGAGCTATCACCGTGCTCCAGGCGCTGGACGCTTCCCGCCTCGATAGTGCCGCGGTCGACAATCTGCTCGCGCAGGCCTACATCGGCAATGCGCAGCCGCAGGAGGCCCTCCGGAGTTTCCGCCGCGCCGCGGCGCGCACGCCCCGAGATGAAAGGCTATATGCGTATCTTGCCGATGCCTGCACCGATCACAAGGACTATTCACTCGGCTTGGCGATTGTCGATCAGGGGCTCGAGCAACTTCCGAATTCCGCGCGCCTGCACTACGAGAGGGCCCTATTCCTGAGCCAGTTGGGGTTTTTTGAAGAGAGAGGCGGCCTGGAGTTCGACCGCGCCGCACAACTTGCGCCAAACACGTATATCGGCTTCCTGGCGCTCGTGCAAAAGGACCTCTACAAAGACGATCTTGCTGGCGCGGACAAGGTTCTGCACCAGGCCATTCGGTCGGGTCAGCGCGACTATCGGATCCTCTCGCTGCTGGGGACCGTGCTGCTCCACGAAGGTGCGGCGCCAGGCGAGCCGCGCTTCGATGAGGCGCAACGCGCCCTCGAAGAGTCGGCGCAGCAGAACCCCGGCTACTCGGCCACGCAGATCGCCCTCGGGAAAATCTATTTGATGGAGGACCACCCGCAGAAGGCAGTCGAGCACCTCGAAATCGGGCGCCGTCTCGAGCCGGAGAATCCGGCCGTTTACGCGAATCTGGCAAGCGCCTATGACCGGTTGGGCGACCATGCCCAGGCGCGGCTGATGCGCCAGCAAATCGGGCGGCTGCTGGCCCAGGCGCCGGCCGGTTCCGCCAAAAACTGACCCGGGACCGCTCCATGCGAGCGCGCGATGACACTCCAATAACTATAATTTTTTCAACACTTTAATCGCATTTTTGATTCTGAGCTTGACAATGCATACAATCTTCAATACAACATGAGGCTCAATCACTAGTTGGAGGACCTGCCCCAATCACTGTGTTCCTCCCGTTCGTCAAAAGGGTTCGTTTCCGTTGGCAGGGGAATCGTGTATCCGCGATACGTAGCTGGGAATTTCCCCGAAACAGAAAACGTTTTATGTAATTTTTGGAGGTCAGTCTATGCAATCAAGCGGAATGCGGCGGAGTCTGTTTCTCCTGGCCATTCTGGGAACGTTCCTGAGCTTTTCCTCGCTTCGGGCCTTCGCTCAGGAAGGCACACGGGGAAAAGTCGTGGTCACGGTGGAAGACGCATCCGGGGCCGTCGTGCCGGGCGCGAGCCTCAAGCTCGTCGAAGGCCAAACGAACGACACCTACACCGCCGTCACCACCGGCAGCGGCGACTATTCGTTTGTGAACCTGCCCATTGGCACGTATTCGCTGACGATCAGCCGCACCGGTTATGCGAGCAAGGTCTACTCCGCGGTCGTGGTTGAGGCGGGCCAGACAACCGACCTGAAAGCGCAAATCGCGGTTGGCTCGACGTCGCAGACCGTGAACGTTTCGGGCGAAACTGTTCCCGAGATCCAAACGACCTCCAATGAAATCGGCACCGCGATCGATGCCAAGCAGATTCAGGATCTGCCCATCTACGGCCGTGACGTGACGTCCCTGGCGACCATTGTGCCCGGCTATTCCGGCGCGAACGGCGAGGGAACCTTCAACGGCCTGCCCATCGAGGACCAGGGCAGCAACATGGACGGCATGGTCGGCAACGCCAGCCGCATGAAGTTCGACTCCAACATCGCGCCGGCCGTCTCGCCCCGCCTCGAAGATATCGAGGAAATGAGCGTGCAGACCGATCAGCTGGGACTGAACTCCGGCTTCGGTCAGGCCTCGACCCAGGTCAACTTCGTCTCCAAGCGCGGAGACAACCAGTTCCACGGGCACGTGTTTGAGGACTATCGCAACGACGGCTTGAATTCCAACAGCTGGCTCAACAACGCTTACAGCAACCGCAAGAGCAAGCTGATCGAGAACGACTTCGGCGCCAGCGTCGGCGGTCCCATCCTCCACGACAAGCTCTTCTTCTTCGGGACCTACGCCGAACGCAAGATCCCGGGCAGCTATCTCGCAACCAACGATGTGTTCACGAGCGCCGCTCAAAACGGCACCTATACCTATCTTGGATCGGACGGCACCACCCACACCGCAAACCTTCTGAGCATCGCGCAAGCTCATAACCTGCCGTACTCGATCAATTCAGAGGTGGCGAAACAGTTCTCCGCCATCAATACCGCCGCGGGCTCTGGCCACCTATCCAACTCCTCCGATCCCAACTATCAGATCCTGGCGTGGAACAACGGCTCGCCGGAAACCGATTATTTCCCCGTTGCCCGGCTCGACTACAACGCCACGCAGAAGGCCAGGTTGTTTCTCTCGTGGATGATGTCGGACTACCTTCAGCCCGGCACGACCGCAGCTACCTTTCCGGGGAGCGGCTTTTCCAACCAGGTCGCCGGCAACCAAATCAAGAACTTTACCGGCAACTTTGGATTCGATTACATCTTCTCGCCGAGGCTGATTAACCAGTTGAAGGTCGGTTATCTTTACGACGCGACGCTCTATGCCTACAATGCGGCGCCGCTCTACGCGACCGAGCCAACCATCAACTGGAATTATCCAGGCGCATCCGGCAATATGTCCGGCCAGACCTATCAGGGGCCGATCGACACGTACTACCCGATCTGGGACTTCTCCGATTCCCAGACCCTGCAACACGGAAAGCACACCATCCAGTACGGCCTCTCCTGGTATAAGGAACAGGATCACTACTGGAATGGCCCGGGCGGCTATTACAACTACAACTTTGGCCTGGCGACCGGCGATCCGGCGATCAACGCCTTCACAAACTCCGGAACCAGCGCGACGCTTCCCGATGCGACCACCACCGAACTGGGACAGGCGGATTCGCTGTACGCCATCCTGACGGGCAGACTCAGCAACGTCAACGGAGAGAACTCCTACAACATCAAGACGAAAAGCTATGCCCAGACCGGCACGACCAGCGAATATCCGCTCGACGAAGTGTCTTCCGCATGGAGCTTCTTCGGTGAAGATTCCTGGCGGATTACGCCCTCGTTGACAATCAACTACGGAATGCGCTGGGACATTTTCGGCCCCGAGAAGGACCTGACCGGTTTCTATCACTCCGCCGATCAGGCTGCGATCTACGGGCCCACAGCAGTGGGGCAATTGTTCCAGCCGGGTGAGCTCAACGGTGAAGCGGACCCCCAGATTGCGGTTCACGCGCAACCGTATGATCCCTGGAAAGTCACGCCGCAGCCGTCGGTCGGCTTTGCCTGGAATCCCAGGTTTGACAGCGGTCCGCTGGCAGCGCTCCTTGGCGGCAACCGAACGGTGATCCGCGGCGGGTATGCGCTGCGCCGCTTCACGGAACCGTACCAGTACTTCTGGGATTACGCCACCGACTACGGGCAGTTCTACTATCAGCAGTTCAGCCTGATCGCGAACAACACCGGAGCCCAGGGAACGTTCGCGCCCGGCAGCCTTTCCTACGGCGACCCGCTGCCGACGTTCCGGCTCTCGCCCACGGCATACCAGCCCACTGCGGCGGAGTCGCTCTACACCTACACTGGCGGTCCGGGAGTCAACGGCATCCAGCCCAACCTCAACGAGCCTGAGTCGGAGTCCTGGAATTTCGGGATTCAGCGCGGGTTCCGTCATTCCATGGCGCTGGAGGTTCGCTACAACGGCAATCACACGCTCCATCAGTGGATTGCCATCGATCCCGACGAAATCAACATCTTCGAAAACAAATTCCTGCAGGACTTCAAGAACGCGCAAGCCAACCTGGCGGCCGGAGGAGGAACCAACTTCTCCAGCAGCAACGGTAACCCGACGCCGATCATTGATGCCGCGTTTGGCGGGCCCAGCGCCTCCGACTACTCGAACCAGACGTTCATCACCTATCTGAATACCGGCCAGGCGGGAGCCTTCGCCAGTGTGCTGGCCGGCATCAACGGAACGGTGCCGTACTTCTGCAATCTGGTCGGCGCCGGCTTCTCTCCCTGTCCCAACAACGCCGGTTATTCGGGCGCGGGCGCGGGTTATCCGATCAACTTCTTCCAGTCGAACCCCTACACCGGCGGCTATTCCTCCGGTGAGATGGTCTCCGAAGGCTACTCCAACTACAACGGCCTGCAGGTCGACCTCCGCCAGGGAGCCTGGCACGGTCTGCAGTACGATGCGAACTACACGTGGAGCCACACGCTGGCGGTTGAGTCTCCCAACTCGTGGACCGGCTCCTTCAACGCCTTCACGCTGCGCAATCTGCGGCAGAGCTACTCGCCCACGGTATTCGATATTCGCGACGTCTTCCACGCCAACGGCACGTACGATATCCCGGTCGGCCGCGGTCGCACCTATCTGTCGAACAACCGCGTGCTCGATGCGGTGCTGGGCGGATACACGGTGGGAACCATCGTGACCTGGCAGAGCGGCGCGCCGGCTTACCTCGGCGGCGGGTATCTCAACTTCAACGACTACGGCGACGGCGGCATCCGGCTGAACGGAGTCACCGTGAAACAACTGCAGAGTTCCGTCGGCGTTCACGAAATTCAGGGTCAGCCATTCGCCGACCTGCTCGGCACGAAGTATCTGGCCAGTCCAACCGGCGGTGGTTCGAACACGACGTACATCGCGCCGAATATCACGCCTGGAGTCTTCGGTCAGATTGCTTACCTCCACGGTCCGCGGCAGTTCTATCAGGACATGGAGTTGACCAAAATGTTCCCAATCCACGAGCAGATGAACTTCAACCTCCAGGCGGCGTTCATCAACCTCTGGAACCATGCGGTCTTCGGCAATGCGGATGGCTTTGGGCCGGCTCCGAACGGATCCGCCTCGTCCTTCCAAACCAGCATTCAGAGTTTTGGATTCGGTCAGAGCCAGCCAACCAACGAAGGTCTCGGCTTCGGACGCCTGATCGAGTTCCGCGGCAACTTCGTGTTCTAGCTTTTTCCTGCGCCGGATGGCCTCAAACCATCCGGCCCTTCAATCCGGCCGCGGAATAACCGTCCGCGCGCCGGATTTGTTTTTCCGGCATGATGTTTCTCTCCCTCGAGTTCGCTGTAGCGAAATGAAGGGGAAGCTAAGTAATATCGACCACAACGGATTCGGCGCTTTTCTCGCCTTTCCCCGATGCGCTCGCCGGCGATCCGTCTTCAGGAGATTATGGGGCTCGGTTCCAGGCTTTTCCGGTTGAGAGGACGACTCGTGTCGTTCGTGAACCTTATCTGTGCTGCTGCTTTTTGCTCAGGCATCTCTGCGCAGAACCCATCGCCCACTGCGACGGTGCAACAGGGCATCAAGCTGGTGGAAACCGGCCGGTGCAGCGAGGCTCTTCCTCTGTTTGAGCGCGGACTCCCGCACGTCACCGACAAATCTCTGCGCCAGCAGGCCGAGATGGCGGAAGTTCGCTGCGCCATGGCCGTCAACAATCGGCAGCTCGCCGCCGATACGCTGTTCCGGCTCGAGCGCGAATCTCCGGGAAATCCCGAGGTTCTTTACATCCAGACGCACATGTTCTCCGATCTGGCCATGCGGGCGGCTCAGGAGTTGGCGCAGAAGGATCCCGGTTCTTATCAGGCGCAGCGCCTGCAGGCGGAGGGTCTCGAATCGCAGGGGAAGCCGGAAGAAGCCGCCGCCATCTACCGGGAAATCCTCAAAGCCCATCCTGACGTTCCAGGAATTCACTACCGGCTGGGTCAGATCGCTCTCGATCAGGCAGGTGATGCCGGGCCCACTGACGCGGCTCAGGCGGAGTTCGAGAAGGAACTGGCTGTCGATCCCACGAATGCTTCCGCAGAGTTCATCCTCGGCGAACTGGCGCGCCGCAAGGGCGACTGGAACGTCGCGATTGACCACTTCACGAAGGCGACGCATCTCGATGTAGGATTTTCCGAGGCTTTTCTGGCACTTGGCATGTCGTTTGCCGGCGCGGGCCAGTTTGCCGATGCCAGGGCGCCGCTCGAGCACTACGTCCAGCTCGAGCCCAACGACCCCGCCGGCCATTATCAGCTCGCCATGGCGGACGCCCGCACCGGCGATCAGGCCGGCGCCCGGAAGGAAATGGCTCTGCAGGCGCAGGCCGCCGCCCGCGCTAAGTCAACGGATTCGACGCAGGGGCATCCCGTCCAGCAATGACCTTCTCTGCCTACCTCCAACCCGGCGGCGCAGTGCCCGCCGAACTGTCTCGGGCCTGATGTCGCTGAACTCCCGCTATCCTCGACGACGACACACGCGCAGGGACTTCCTCGGCGGCGCGGCGCTCGGCCTTGCCTCCACTTCTCGTCTGGCGCGCGCGCTGGCCGCAGCCGGAGAGCAGCCCTGGTTCGAGGCCATTCTTCCGGAGCGCAGCGGCATTACATGGACTCACACCGCGGGCCTCTCTCCCAGCATGTATTTGCCGGAAACCGTCGGCGCCGGCTGCGCATTCCTCGACTTTGACAACGACGGGTGGATGGATATCTACCTCGTGAACAGCGGGCCGTGCGATTTCTACACACCTGCGAAACCGCTTCGCAATGCTCTGTACCGGAACAACCGCGACGGCACGTTCACCGATGTCACCGGGAAAGCGGGTGTGGCGGGCAGCGCCTACGGTATGGGCGTTGCGGTCGGAGACTACAACGGCGATGGCCTGTCCGATCTCTATCTCACGCAATATCCACGTAGCATTCTGTATCGCAACAACGGAGACGGCACCTTCACCGACGTGACCGAGAAGGCGGGGCTGGCAGCTCCCGGATGGGCGACCAGCGCAGTGTGGTTCGACTACGACAACGATGGGCGGCTGGACCTCTTCGTGTGCCGCTTCGCCGATTTCAGCAAAGAGAAGAACGTCTGGTGCGGCGGACACGGCGCGGGAGAACGCTACTACTGCAAGCCAAATGTCTATAAGCCCATGCCGAGCTGGCTCTTCCATAACAACGGAGACGGCACGTTCACGGATGTGAGCCGCGAGTCGGGCATTGCCAATTCGCTCGCCAAAGCGTGGGGCGTGGTGGCCGCCGATCTCAACAACGACGGTCGCATGGATCTGTTCATCGGCAGCGACACCGCTCCCAACCCGCTCTTCTTCAACCAGGGTGGAGGCCGGTTCGCCGACAACGGGCTGCTGGCCGGCGTTGCCTACAATCCCTTCGGCGCTGCCAGGTCGGGCATGGGCGTGGATGCCGCGGACTACGACCAGGATGGATGGATGGATCTGTTCGTCACCAACGTCGATCACGAGATGTATTCGCTCTACCACAACAACCATCAGGGCGGATTCGACGACGTCTCCCTCAGGACTCCGATCGGATCCACCACAGAGCTGATGAGCGGGTGGGGACTCAAGTTCTTCGACTTCGACAATGACGGCGATCTTGACCTGATCATCACCAACGGCCATCCCGATCTCGTCATCCAGCAGCACCATCCCGAGCTGCGCTACGACCAGCCGATGCTGCTGTTTCAGCAGAAGGATGGGGTCTGGAAAAACGCCAGCGATCTCGGGGGACCGGCGTTCGCCGAACCCCGCGCCGGACGCGGCCTCGCGCTGGGCGACTTCGACAACGACGGCGCCGTGGATGTGTTGGTTTCCACGAACGACGGCGCACCCCTGCTGCTCAGAAACAACGCATGCAGCGGCCATCACTGGCTCGGCCTTCGTCTCATCGGCACGCGCTCGAACATCGACGCCATCGGCGCCAAAATCACCTGGAAGAGCGGCGATCTCCTGCGCCATCGCACCAAAGTCGGCGGAGGCAGCTACCTCTCGTCGCACGATCCGCGCACGGTGCTCGGTTTGGGTCCGCGCACCCAAATCGACTGGCTTGAATTGGAGTGGCCGCAGCCCGGAGGCAGCCGCCAGCGCTTTACGGGACTTCCCATCGACCGATACATCACCATCACCGAAGGGAAATCCGCCTGGACTTAGCGCCATAGCCAGGCAGAATTCCCCTGGCAATGCGCATCCGACCGCCTGAGCCGGAGAACGGCACCGGCTGGTAAGATGAACGGTCGCACTCGCAGAATCCGAGCCTCCGGAGACCCCGCACCGCATGATTTCGTTTCGCAAACCCATTGAGGGAGTGGAACGTCCGCAGATGGAAGCGGACGTGGTGATTATTGGCGGAGGGCCGGCCGGAATGGCCTGCGCGCTGCGCCTGGCGCAGCTCATCGACGCCCATAACGCCAGGCATCCCGACGCGCCGCTGACCAAAGAAAACATCTACGTGCTCGAGAAGGCGCGCGAGGTAGGGCAGCATTGCTTGTCGGGAGCATTGCTCGATCCAATTGCCATGCGCGAGCTGCTGCCCGGCTTTGAAAAAGAAGCGCCCATCGATGCCGAAGTAACGAAGGAATCGGTGTGGTACCTGACCCGCAGGGGGCAGCACAAATTTCCCGTCGTGCCGCCGCCTTTGCGCGACCACGGGAACTATGTGATTTCGCTGAGCCGGTTCACGAAATGGCTCGGGCAAAAAGTGGAAGAGGCCGGGATCACGATCTTTACCGGATTCGCCGGATCGGAGCTGCTGTTTGACGACGACAGCACAGACGTCCAGATCGCGCGGATCGCCGGTGTGCGCACCGATGATAAGGGCGTCGACAAGGAGGGCCAGCCGAAGGGCAACTTCGAGCCGGGCTACGAACTGCGCTCGAAGATGACCATTCTCGCCGAAGGCACACGCGGCAATTGCGCGAAGCAGTTGATCGAGCGCCTCGGCCTCGAAGATCCCGATCACGCGCAGACCTACGGCCTCGGTATCAAGGAACTCTGGGAGATTCCGGCGGGCCGCGTCGCGAAGGGCGAGGTGATCTACACGCTCGGCTATCCGCTCACCAGCCGCGAATATGGCGGCGCGTGGGTGTACGGCATTTCGGATACCCAGGTGAGCGTGGGCTACGTGACCGGACTCGATTATCAGGATCCGCGCACCGATCCGCACCACGTGTTCCAAAGCTTCAAGGAGCACCCTTTCGCGCGGCGGATTCTCGACGGCGGCAAGATGCTTCGCTACGGCGCCAAGAGCCTGCCTTACGGCGGATGGCTGACGATACCGCAGATTTACGGCAACGGCTGGATGCTGCTGGGCGATTCGGCGAGCTTCCTGAATTCGCAGCGGCTGAAGGGCATTCACCTCGGGATGAAGAGCGGCATGTTGGCCGCGGAGGCGGCCTTTGCAGCGATGTTGAGCGGTGACACCTCCGCGGAATCGCTGCGGGGATACAAGACTGCCGTCGATGCAAGCTGGATCCGCAAAGAACTGTGGCCGGTGCGAAATTTCCATCAGGGCTTTGAACACGGGATGCTGGAAGGCATGGTGAGCGCGGCGATCCAGCGGGTGTCGCGCGGAGCCATTCTCGGGCCGGACGCGAAGAATCACGCGGGCTATACGCGCATGCGTCGCGTGGATGAACTGGGGCCCGGTGCTGCCGACCGTGTGCAGATGCTCGGGAATGCGAAAGGCGACGGCAAGCTGACCTTCGATCGGCTCACTGATGTCTACCACTCGGGAACGCGTCACGATGAGGATCAGCCGGTGCATCTGGTCGTGGCTGACACCAATATCTGTAGTACGCGCTGTGCGCAGGAGTACGGCAACCCGTGCCAGTTCTTCTGTCCGGCCGCGGTCTACGAGATGGTCGAGGCGAACGGCGGTGCAGGCGAGTCGCAGAAGGAGCTGAAGATCAATTTCACTAACTGCGTGCATTGCAGGACCTGCGACATCATGGATCCCTACCAGATCATCACGTGGGTCCCCCCTGAAGGAGGCGGGGGCCCGAACTACGAGGGAATGTAGGCAAAGGAGTTACCGTTGTCTGGTTGCACACTGGCAGCGGGCGTGAGATAGTGAGGTCGGAATCCCCCGGATTCCGCAGAAAGATCGTACAACCGTTGAACAGTTTGTAATTTTGGGGAGCGTCTTATCACTCAGGGCTCTCCCTTCTGACTGCCTTCGGAAATTGGGGTTCGCCGGGCCGGAAAGGCCAGAACGACTTCGGGAATCGGACGATGAACGTGGCGCGGAAGTTCGCGCTCACTGAAGGGTTCGTATCCCTGTGTTTGACTGCCTGACTGGTGTGCGCCTGGCGTACACGAGGCCAATTACTCGTAAACATGCGGGTCGCGCGGCCAACGCCGATCTGTCCGGACCCCTGGAAGTGAGTAGCCATGACCACCAAGGTGCTGAAGTGCCCCGGTTGTTTCGAAAATGACTCTTTGCGGCGTTCGCACAAGCGCTGGCGCGATGTTCCTTTTTGGCTGGTAGGAATGCGAGCCTATCGCTGCCTCACGTGCTACAAGCGCTTTCATACGTGGCGCAAGGCTGCGGAGCCGACCGGCCCGGTGGCCCGCGTCAAGGCGGCCTGAAGCTGGCGCACGAAGGCTCGCATCGAATACAGTGAGCCAATGCCCCCGACTGTCGTTTCCGGCCACGATGCAGCGCAGACCCGCCTGCCCGACGGGGCGTTGCATGACCGTTACGGCCGCGCCATCACCGATTTGCGCATTTCCATCACTGATCGCTGCAACTACAAGTGCGTTTATTGCCGCACCGGTCAGTCGGGCGCCGTGTATGCCGAGCTGCCGATCGCCCATTACCTGCGCATGGTACGGGTGTTTGTCAGCCTGGGCATCGAAAAAGTGCGGCTCACCGGCGGGGAACCGCTGTTGCGGCGCGGACTGCTCAATCTGGTGCGGGAACTCTCGCAGATGCGGACGCTGGGCGGCGAGCCGCTCGACCTGGCTCTAACCACCAACGGGCATCTGCTCGAAGAGATGGCTGCGCCTTTGCGCGACGCCGGCCTGAGCCGCATCACGGTGAGCATGGATGCCGTGGACGCGGAGAAGTTTGCGCGGATCACCCGCGTGCCCGGCAGCTTCGAGCAGGTGCTTCGCGGCGTGCGCGCGGCGAAGAAGGCGGGCCTCGAGCCGGTGAAGGTGAACTGCGTTCTGCTGCGCGGCTTCAACGAGGACCAGATCGTGCCCTTCGCGCAGTTTTCTCGCGAGGAGGGCGTGATCGTGCGCTTCATCGAGTTCATGCCGCTCGAAGAGGATCGGCTGTGGACGCCCGAAGTCGTCGTCGGGCTGAAGGAGATCGTCGCGGCTCTCTCATGCTTCCGGCCGGTCGTCCGCATGGAGGCCAATGCCGCCAGCGAAACCGCTGTGCGCTACACCTTCGACGACGGCGTGGGCGAGATCGGCATCATCGCACCGGTGACGCAGGCCTTTTGCGGTCACTGCAGCCGCGTGCGCCTTACGTCGGACGGCAAGATCCGCACCTGCCTCTTCTCGCAATCCGATCATGACCTGTACGGCGTGATGGTGCGTGGCGGCAGCGACGCCGACCTGGCTGCGTTTATCCGCCGAACCGTCGATCAGAAGGAAGCCCGCCACCACATCGGGGAGCCGGATTTTCTGAAGCCCAGTCGCAGTATGGTGCACATCGGGGGCTGAAGACAGGCCGTCCAGGCACACCCCGCTTCGCAGCCAATCCACACGACTCAATCGGAAACGGTGGTCTGTGGGTAGAATCCGCAGCGGTCCAATAGCTCTTCGATTGCCTCGGGCGTGGCGTTAAGCTTGTGCGAGCTCGAAACCAGGTCCGCCGCGTCGACGGGGTACCAGTTGCGGCGGCGCGGGTCGGCGAGGCCGGCGACGTTGATCGGCTCGATCGCGCGCCGAACGTCCTCGGCAAACTGTCGGGTCTCTTCCGGCGTGTGCACATGGGTGGCGCGGTCCATAAGGCGGATAGCTTCCGGCGCGAAGTCCGGATGCTCGTGCAGGAGAAAACCGAGTACGAGCTCCGGCTTGCCGAGGCGCTTCGCGGACTCCGCGTAGCTCACCGCGGCGAAGTAGAGCATGGTGAGCGAGACGAAAACCGGGAAGTTGTCCATGCTCGCATAGAGAGCGGCCACCAGCCGCGCCGCTGCGAGCAGTTCCGCATCCGTGTGAGCCGAGTAATCGGCAAGACGCGACGCGCGATCGGGTGCGTCGAGGCCGTTCTTCAGGATGGACGCAATGCGCTCAACACCGAGGAGTGTAAGCGGAAAGCCGGTGGAGAGCAGCGGATCGACGAAGCCTGCAGCCGAGGGCAGCAGCGTCCAGTTGCGTCCGGCGAATTGCGCGGTACGAAAGCTCACGCGTGGAATGCGCGTAAAGGGACGAATGGCCCGCGCGTTGGCAAATTGCTTCTCCAGCGCGGGCGTGCGTCGCAGGAGGCTTTGCCACGCCCGCGAGAACTGAGCCTGGCGAATGTCGACATCTCCCGCGAACCCAAAACCGAGTTCCCGCGCCCTGACGTCGGTGCATGCGGCGCCCGCGCTCGTCACACCGTTGTTGAACTGCAGAACCCAGATCCATCCGCCGGGGAAGATGTGGTGCACAGCAGCGTCGTCGATCGGATAGGGCGGATTCTCGCCCGAAGGCAGCTGCTCTTCGAGCCGTCCCACGCCGCTGAAGTGCGTGTAGAGCGCCTGCGTCGGCGGCATGCCCGGGAGCGGCTGTTCGTCCAGATGCAGAGCCTTGTGCAGGAATCCGCGCGGCCCGGTCGCATCGATGACGAATCGCGCGCGGAACGCGAGGGATTCTCTCGCGCGTTCGAGCTGGGGCAGCACGCGGATCCCGCGCAGTGTGGCGCCAGATTCGTCTTCGACAAATTCGTGCAGATCCACGCGGTCGAAATACCGGGCGCCGGCATGGACCGCGGTTTGCAACAGGAACTGATCGAAGTCGGCGCGGAACCAGTGCGTGTCGGCGATGCCGTCGTGCGGGCTGGCGGCAACGAGCAGCTGGCTCTCGCGATCGGCGATCAGCGCGCGCGCAGATCCATCCAGAGCGTGATGGAAGAAGCTGAATCCGCGCTTGAGGCCGCAGGCGACTGCGGGGTGGTGGCGCTGCCAGGTTCCCCATTTGCTGAAGCTGCGAATTTTGGGCAGATCGTAGCGGTCGCAGAGCTCTTCGAGCAGAAGATTCGTGAGCGGCGTGGTCGACTCGCCGATGACGATCCGGGGATGAACTCCGCGCTCGATGAGAGCGACGGAATAGCCGAGGCGACGGGCGATCAGCGCCAGCAGCGATCCGGCGAAGCCGGAGCCCACGATGGCGAGATCGGTTTCGGTCGTGCCCGGTTCGGCTCGGTTCAACTGCATCCTCCGCAGGTGGTACAGGCGATGCGCGGCGCAGAAATTTGCGACAGATTCACGGCGCGCAGGCGAGCGACGCGAACTTCGCGGCACGAGGAGCAGTCGAAGGAGCGCGGCAGATCCCAGACATCGGCGAAGGCCCGTCCTCTCCGCAGCGCAACTCCGTAGTCAACGGCCATTTCCAGCGTGCTGAGCGCAGGAGGCGTGAAATCGCCGCTGGCAGCAAGGACCTCCATCGCGCCGTTGCCGCCCCGCGTGGGGATGAGCGTCGCGGCCGTGGCACCGCAGTCGAAGGCGAAGTCGAGCGACCGCTGGGCCCAGTGCAGGGATTCGTTGGCGCGCTGGAACGGCGGCTGCACGAGGATGAAGACGCGCAGGTCGATGCTGTTGCGGCGGAGAAATTCACCCGCGGCGCGGAACAGGTCGAGCGTGAGCCGCTTGTTCAACTTTTCGAGCGCAACGGGATCGGCGGTTTCGAGGCCCATGGCGACTTCAAGCCGGCCGGAAAGCAGATCGCGGAAGCGCAGGACAGCGTCGCCGATGAGAGCGGGGTGGCATTCGACGATCACACGGCTGAATCCGCGAACCGATTCGGCGATGGCGAGATGATCTTCGGGCGGGATGGCGCGGGGATCGAAAAAGCTGCCGGCGTTGTAGAGCTTAATAGCGCGAGCCGGCGGCAATTGCGACAACGCGTACTCAATTTGCGCCGGTATGGCGCCGGGCGGCGTCGACTCGGCCAGCGTATTGCGCCACAGGTCGCACATCGCGCAGCGCCAGGGGCACTCGCGATTGGTAAGGAAGACGGTCGCCACCGAGATGACGCTGCCGGTCGCGTCCGGCTCGTCTTCGACGAGGAACGCGTACGGGCGGTCGGGATCGAGCACGTTGCGCGGGCCGCGCGCGGCAACGATCCACACGTCGCGCTCGGCTGCGCGGGTGGGATAGACAACGGCTGGCGTATTCATGGATACAGCGACAGGAACTGGCGCCGGTAGTCGGCCTCGCGCGCGAGCGTGTGCTGGCGGAGCGATTCGATGGGAATGGCGCCGTGCTGGAATCGGCGCTTGGGGAAGACCGGCATCCTGAGGCCGGTGAGCGCTTCGATGCCGCTCGCGACGATTTCGCCCTTCAGTTCGTAAAGGCGATCGACGGAATAGCTGGTGATATCGATAAAAGGAATCGCCTCGGCGACGGCGATGACGGAGGGCCGAGTGTAGGGGCTGAATCCGGCGAATCCGAAGTGATGCGCGGGTGCCCAGGTGCGCGCATAGGAGCGGCTGAGCCCGCCGGAATACGTGAGTGAGTGCTTGATCTTGCCCACTCCCCAGCCTTCCTGGTAGAGCATGGAATTGTTAATGACGCTGCGGATCGTGAGCTCGGGATTTTCCTCGATGGGATAGTCCTTCAGGTTTTCGTCGCCGCCGTCGCCGTCGAGCAGGTATTTCCAGTCGGGGTAACGCGCGCGGATGCCGCGGCAGAGCGCCATCGCCATCGTCGCCGATTCAATGTCGAGTGGCTTGTAGTCTTCGACGATGCGAATGGTTTCGGCGACGTCGAGCGTGCCTGGGTCGGCTTGAACGGGCTCCAGAAAAAGTCCGAGGCCGAGAGAGTCGAGAAATGCGCGGGCCTGCTGCACGTCGGGGCCGTTGCCCAAATCGAGCGTGAAGGCCTTGAGGCGCGCCGGGGTCATGCCCAGCTTCCGCATGCAGTGGTAGGCGACGAGGAAGACGCCGCCGGAATCGATGCCGCCCGAAAAGCAGACGCCGATGGGAGCGTCGGCAGGCAGGCGCTCCAGCCACTGCATCACCTCATCGGCAAGCGCGGCGATGTAGGCACGACCGATCGCCGCGGTGTCGGGCCCAAGGGTAGCCATTTCGGGCGTGAAGAACCGCGTGTAGACGGGATCGGGATCGGGGCAGCCGATGAGTTGAATCTCGACCACGTGGTGCGCGGGCACCATGCGCGTATAGCTCGGGTGAAACTGGTCGCCGAAGCCTTCGGCGCGCAGCCACTCGGCGATGGCATCGATGCGGTGCGCGACGATCAGCGCGGGGCCCTCCTGCCGCTTGGCGAGGAAATAGCGCATCGGTCGGTCGAGCGAACGCGCCATTTTCACGGTCTTCCCAGCGCGCGCGATGAGCGCGAACGATCCGTGAATGTGCTGCACGGCTTCGGCGGGGCCCTCGAGCAGAATGCGGCGGGCCTCCTCGATCGACAGGTTGTCAATCTGGTTGGCGGAGGGGTCGGTGAGATCGACGACGCGCTCGATGTACTGACTGTGGTCTGGCTGGGAACGCAAGAGAAATCCTCGGGGCAGTCTCAGCGACCAGTTTACGCCGTTGGGTGGAAGCCAGTTGTCGCTGTGAATTTCTATAATGATCGCCAATGATGGGACAGCGGATGGGATGGGGAAGGGGCTTTGGGGTTCTGGCCCTCGCAGCGGCAGCCGGTTTGTGCGCGATGGGCGCGCGCCCGGCCGAAGAGAAGCACAGCACGCTCGAAGCGGCGCGGCTGAACGGCATCGGCGTGGCGCTGATGAACCAGCAGTTGACGGAGAAGGCGGCGGCGAAGCTCGAAGAGGCGCACGAGGCCGATCCGTTGTCGCCGATTCCGCTGCTCAATCGCGGCATCGCCCTGCTCTACGAGCAAAAGCTGCCGGAGGCGGAGCAGACGCTGCGTGAGGCGACGAAGATGGCGCCTGAGAATCCGCGGACCTGGTACAACCTGGGCCTGACCGAGATGGACGAGGCAAACCAGAAGGCCGCCATCGATGAAATGCGCAAGGTGCTGGCCATCGACCCCAACGACGCCGACGCGCACTATTTCGTGGGATCGCTCGATCTGAGCCTCGGCAATTTCGACGAGTCGATCGCGGAGTTTGAGGCCGCGCTCAAACTGAATCCCGTGCACTGCTCGGCGCAGTTCGGGCTGGCGCGCGCGCTGCAGCGCTCGGGCAAGACGCAGGAGGCGCACGAGCATCTGGCGGTGTTCCAGCACCTGACGCAGGCGAAGATCTCGTCGCCGCTGAGCGTGGGCTACGGCGAACGCGGACGCTACTCGACGATGGAGGAGATGAAGCTGCCGGCTGAGCCGGTGGGCGCGATGATCCCGGTGAAGTTTGAAGTGACACAGCTGCCCTCCGCCACAGAAGGACGGAAGCTGGTCTCGATGGGGCAGGGCCCCGGCGCAGGAGCCTGTGTCATCGACATCGAAGCGCCCGGATCGCAGGACCTGGTCACGTTCGCAGCGAATACCACCCCGATTCAGGCTTACCGCAATCTGCACGACGGAACGTTTGCTCCCCTGAGATCGGCCGACACCGGACTCGATGCTCAAGGCCGGGGCGTGGCCTGCGCCGTCGGAGACTTCGACAACGACGGCTTGCCCGATCTGGCCGTGGCCATGTCGGACCGCGTGATCCTCTACCGCAACCTTGGCCACGGCAAATTTGAAGACGTCACCGCGAAGGTCGGCATCCAGCAGCTCAACAAGCCCGCCGGCCTCACCTTCGTCGATTTCGATCACGATGGCGACCTGGACTTATTTGTAACCGGCGCGGTTGCGAATGACGGCAAGTCCGGCCCCAACGTGATGTGGCGCAACAACGGCAACTCGACGTTCACGGAGTGGACGGGACCGACGGGGCTTGCGGGATCGGGTACGACGACGCAGGCCGTGCTGTCGGACATCAACAACGATCGCGCGGTCGATCTGGTGGTGACAGGCGACCAGGGCGCGCCCACTGTGTACCTGAACCAGCGCGAGGGTGCGTTCAGACCGATGAAGCTGTACGACGACACCACCCTCCCGGCGTCGCGCGGCGTCGCCGTCTTCGACTTCGACAAAGACGGATGGATGGATGTGGCCGTGACGCACGCCGGCGCACCCGGTCTCACCTTGTGGCGGAATGTGGAAGGAAAGAAGTTCGAGCGCGTCGCATTGCCACTCCCACAGGGCGTGACGGGTGCCTGGGGCGTGACGCCCATTGACGTGGACAACGATGGGTGGATCGATCTGGCCGCGGTGCTGCAGGTTGGCGACAAGACCGAACTGCATGTGTTCCGGAATCTCGGACCGAAAGGTTTTGAGGACGTGAGCGCGGCGCTGGGACTGGATAAGGTCGAATTGCAGGACGCGCGTTCGGTGATTGCGGCAGACGTGGACGGCGACGGCGCGGCGGACCTCATCGTGACGCAGGCCGGGGGCGCGCCCATCGTGCTCCGCAACGTTGGCGGGAACAAGAACCACTCGCTGCGCCTGGCGCTCACTGGGTTGGCGGACAACAAGTCCGCCATCGGGACGAAGGTCGAAGTCTTCGCCAACGGACAGTGGCAGAAGTTCGAAGTGGCGGGTGGCTCGGGCTATCTGAGCCAGGATTCGACCGAGGTTCTGGCCGGGCTGGGCCAAACAACGACCGTCGATGTGGTGCGCCTGCTGTGGCCGACCGGCGTTCCCCAGGACGAGATCAACATTGATGCGACGAAGGAGCCTCACGGCGAGCTGGCTCTGAAGGAACTGGACCGGCGCGGCAGCTCGTGTCCAACGCTGTTTGCGTGGGATGGGCAGCGGTATCGCTTCGTGTCGGACGTGATTGGCGCGGCCGTCATCGGCCACTGGGTTTCGCCCACCGCGACCAATAAGAACGATCCCGATGAGTGGATCAAAGTCGATGGCGACATGCTGCAGCCGCGCAATGGCCTTCTCAGCCTGCGCTTCGGCGAGCCGATGGAGGAGGTCAACTACATCGATCAGCTGCGGCTGGTCGCGGTCGATCATCCGGCGGGCGTGGAAGTCTATCCCGACGAGCGGTTCCTGAACGAGAAGCCGTTTGCATCGGGCAGGACGGTGGCCGTGTCGGCGCCGCGGCCGGTGGCCGGCGCCTGGGACAATGACGGGCGCGACGTGACGTCCCTGCTCGCCGAAAAGGATCATCGCTACGTGCGGGACTTCACGAACCTGGGCTACGCGGGCTTCGCCAACATGCACGCGCTGACGCTTGATCTCGGCGCGTGGTCGCCGCAGCGCCCACTGCGTCTGCTGATGGATGGCTACATCGAATACTTCAGCGCCAGCTCGATGTATGCAGCATGGCAGGCGGGGCTGCATCCTGTGTCTCCCTATGTCGACGCGCTGATGTCGAACGGCACGTGGAAGCGCGTGGTCGACGACATGGGCTTCCCGGCAGGATTGCCTCGGACGATCACGGTCGATCTGACCGGCAAGCTGCCGGCTGGGACGAGGAAGATCCGGATCTCGACGAATCTGCAGATCTACTGGGATCGGATTCGTGTCGACAATGGGCCGGATGCGGCGGCGCAGGTGCACGAGACGGAAGCGCCGCTGGCGATGGCGCACCTGGCGTTCCGTGGGTATCCGCAGCAGATCGAAGGCAAAACGCCGGGCGATCTGACCTACAACTACGACCGCATCAGCCAGACCGGGCCGTTCCTGTGGGCGCGCGGCGTCTACACCCGCTACGGCGATGTGACGCCGCTGCTGAGGGCCGTCGACAACCGTTACGTGATCTTCGGGACTGGCGAGGAGATCGACGCGGAGTTCCGCGATACAACGCTGCCGCCGCTGCCCGCGGGGTGGAAGCGTGACTACTTCTTCTACGCGAACGGCTTTGTGAAGGACATGGACTATTGGGAGGCTTCGCCGTTCACCGTGGGGCCGATGCCCTTCCACGCGATGAGCACATATCCATATCCGAATGCCGAGCATTATCCCGAGGGCGCGGGGGCGGATGCCTACTGGCTCCAGTGGAACGACCGGTTCGAAAGCGGGAAGCGGGAGCAGACGTGGGATTTCGATTACCGGCCGGCAAGGGAGAAACCTGTGCAGTGAGCCGGGCGCCGTTGATCCGTGCTATTCCCGGTAGCTGCGCTGGTATGTCTGGGTGATGCGGTCGTGCCACCCCAGCCCGTCCTCATCGAAGAGAACCCAGAGGAATCCGAGGCCGAGGGGAAGCGCCGAGAGCAACAGGGCGGCGATGCGCGAGCGCATCGATTTGCGCGTGGGGTTCTCGTCATCGAAGGTGCACAGAGCGATGCGGGCATAGCGCATGCCGGGCGTGGCCGCCGAGAGCGAAAAGAAGATGAACTGGTAGAGCACCCACATGGAGAACAGGATGACGCCGGCTCCGGTGAGCGCCGTGCGGCCCGTGGGCGGATGCGTGGTGCAGGCTGCGAAAACCAAAACGAAGACGAGAAACGCGGCGAGGGTGAGGGCCACGTCAACAATGGCGGACATGGCACGATCGGCGACGGGCGCGACGTGCAGAGACATATCGGCGAGGGGGGAGGGCCGGGCGCCGCGCTTCGGCGCGCGAACCGGGACCTCGTTGTCCAGTTGAATGCTGTGCCATTCTTGCATGGATTGCTCCGCTGCGCCGGACTGCGTGAGAGGCAGGGCGGCTTCGGGTTCGGCTTCGTAAATGCGCAGGGGCTCGGCCTCCGGGGCTTCGGGTTCGCGGAGAGCCGCATCGGCTTGCGCGGACGAGGCGAGGGACGGGGGTAGGTCGTCGAAGAGCGGGCCCTCGGCGATGCGCGGCCGAGCTTTGCGCGGGGCGATCAGTTCGCGGGGAAACTCGATAACGCGAGCCGGAAGCAGGCGGGTAGGCTCGACGGTGGCTTCTTCGAGCGGGTCGGTGAATTCGGTGAGGAGCGGCTGGGCCAGCGCGTGAGCGGCTGCCTGGGCGCGGGCCTCAGCGGGCGTGAAGCGTGGAGCCGGCAGGGAATCGGAGCAAACGGAGTAGCGAATAAGGTCCGGCTGATAGGGCTGGACGACTGGCAGCTCGGGAATCGCCCTCGAAGCCTCGTACGCCAAGGGCTCCTCGATGGTTTCCGGCTGCGGCTCGGGTGCGGGCCTCGGGGGTGCGGCGACTCGAGCGGTGCGGGCGCGGCGAGGCGCGGCGGGAGCCTGGGCCACCGGCTCAGCTTGGGCGGCGGCAGTGGCGGCTGCAGCGGTCTCGGCGGCCGCCTGGGCGGCCATGGCTTCGCGCCACGACGGAATGCGGGCGTAACGCTCGGCAACCCGGGCGGCGATGGATCCCGGTGAGGGCGTAAAGGCGTTTTCCATGCCCGGCAGGGTGGGCTGAGATTCAGGATCGTGGCCCCGCCCGGCGCGGTGGGCGCGCACACGGGCGCTAACCTCGTCCTTCCAGTTCGGAAGCCTCTTCGTGCGCGCGGGAGCGGGCAGGGTCGGCGGCGCAGGCAGATTGGAGACAGAAGCGCTCAATTCATCCTCATTCCATGAAACGAACCCGAACGAGAGAAGAAGGCCGCGGAGAATTGCGAGAACGTGGCTGCATACATAACGCGTCTTCCGCCGTCTTCAGGCAGACAGACGACTTCGCCGCCCAGGAGCGGAAGTGCGAGAGCCACGAAATGTCAGGCCAGAGCGGCGGGGACATGCGCTTGGAGAAAAATCAGCATCCGGCTTTGCTATGCTGGTGTTGCCGCGCGCAATGAGAACCCGCTTGTTTTGGTGTATCACGCTGGTCCTGCTGTGTCATCCGCGGCTTTGGGCGCAGACCGTAACCAGCCAGTTTCCTCCCGCAGCGCCCGCTTCCGGGCAACCCCAAACCACGACCGACGAGCTGCCCGACGATCCCAGTCTGCAGAGCACGCTTCCGGAAGCGCATGTCGTGCCGCGGCCGGAGCAGGGCGTGCCCGTCCGCATCGTCGCCAGCGACCAGAAGCGCGAGGAAACGAAGAACGGAGTCGTCTTCATACTGGACGGCGACGTAGTCCTCTACTACCGGCGATACACCGTACACGCCGACCACGCCACCTACAACCAGGACACGGGGCAAGTGGACGCCCAGGGCCACATGATGGTCGACGGCGGACCCGATGATGAGCATTTTGTGGCCAGCCACGGCACCATTAACGTCCAAAACAATACAGGCGACTTCTTCGACGTCGTGGGGACGTTGGGCGTTTCCCGCGCGCCGCGAGGGAGAATGGTGTTCACGGCGCCGAATCCGTTTGCGCTAAGCGGACGCGAGGTGCTGCAACTGGGAAAAGGGCACTACAAGGTTCTGCACGGATCGATGACTTCGTGCATGCTGCCGAAGCCGGACTGGCGCATTATCTCCGGGATCATGGAACTGGACAATGGCGTTGCCAAAGCGAGCAGCGGGTACTTCGAAGCCTTCCGCGTGCCTTTGTTCTATTTGCCGTATGTCACGCATCCGGTGGCCGACCAGAGGAACTCGGGCATTCTGCTGCCGTATTTCGGGAACGACACGACCAAAGGCTTCGTGGTCGGCGAGGGGTATTACCAGACGCTGGGGCGCAGCGCCGATCTGACCATGGCAACGCAGTATTGGTCGAACCGCGGCTGGGCGCCGAACGGCCTGTTCCGCTATCGAGGCGTAGGCCAGGATTTCGCGAAGGTGCAGTTCCACAGCCTGCTCGACGAGGGTGTGCTGGAGCCGAACGGGACGCGCGGCTCAAACCAGGGCGGCATCGACATCCTCGCCGATGGGCGGCACCAGTTCGACGCGAACACCACCGGCGTGATCGACGCCGAATATCTGAGTTCGTACATTTATCGGTTGGTGTTCGAGGAAGACTACGCGATCGCGATCGATTCGGAAGTGAAGTCCCAGGCGTTTCTGACGCATGAATACCGCGACACCTGGGTGAGCGTGCACATGAACCGTTATCAGAATTTTCAGAGCGCGAGCGTACCCTCCGATGAGGTGCGCATCCTGCACCTGCCGCAGATCGATGTGGAGGCCGCGGATCATCGGGTCGGGGACTCGCCGCTGTGGTGGGGGCTGAGTGGCACCGCGGGAGCGATTTCTCGCTACGACTATCCGAGCTTTCGGACGACCGCTTCCGTGCCGCGCGTGGATTTCTATCCGCGAATCGCCGTCCCGGTGCACTTCGGCGGGTGGACCTTCCGGTCGGAAGCTGCGGTGCGGGAGACCTGGTACGGAAAGAGCCAGGATCAGGAGAGCTTGGATCAGATTCCGGTGGTGAAGCGGGAAGGGATCACGCGCACGGACGTGGAAGCGGGATTCGATCTGCGGCCTCCGGCGCTGGAGGCCGACTTTTCGGCGCCCTGGCTGCGTCGCTTGCTGGGCGGCGATGTGCGGCACACGATCGAGCCGGATCTGCAATATCGATATGTCACCGGGATCAACGATTTTCGGAATATCCTGCGCTTCGACGACACGGACGTGGAGAGCAACACGAGCGAAGCGAAGTATGGGCTGACGCAGCGGTTGTTTCTGCGCAACATGAAGCCGCATCCCTGCACCGGCGATGAGGCGCTGCTGCCGCAGGCGGCGGAGATGACTGAGCGCGGAGCCGCGCTGCCGTCCAATCCAGCCGTGAGTCAGCAGGACGGGGCGACAGCGGTGACGCCGGTGCAGCTCTGCGGCGGAGGCACGAGGGATTGGATCACCTGGACGGTGGCCCAGAAGTACTACTTCGATCCGAGCTTCGACAACGCCATCACGCCGGGCACGCCGAATCCCCTCACGACGACGCTGGACTTTACCGGAGTGGATTTTCTGACGGAGCCGCGCCACAACTCGCCCGTGATTTCGCGGCTGCGGATGCAGACCACGTCGGCGACGGATCTGGAGTGGGATGTGGATTACGACGTGAAGGAAGGGAAGGTCACGTCGAGCAATCTGTACGCGGGATACCAGACGGGGCTGTATCGGTTCCAGTTTGGCGACTCGTTCATGAATGTGCCGCTGGGGACGACGCCCCTGACGACGGCTGCGCCTCCCGCATTCTCGGGGGGTGTGTCGACGCCGTATA
Source organism: Acidobacteriaceae bacterium (assembly GCA_035503555.1). Lineage (GTDB taxonomy): Bacteria > Acidobacteriota > Terriglobia > Terriglobales > Acidobacteriaceae > Palsa-343. The sequence goes on from DATJTG010000255.1 coordinate 51,781, forward strand.
ACCAGATTCATCTGCTGGCGGTGCACGGTGCGGCGAACAAACTGGGCTTGAGCGAGGGCGTGAGCTCCGCCTACGACCTGATCCACCAGCAGATGCAGTACGGCGCGGCGCAGGCGCAGTACAACTGGAACTGCTGTGGAATCGATTTCCAGTACCGCCGGTTCTCGCTGGGTTCGATTCGCGACGATACGGAGTATTTCTGGAGCATCAATCTGGCCGGGTTTACGAATGCGGGAGATCTGACGCATCGGATCAGCCTGTTCTAGCCCGTCAGCGAATTCGCGCCCCGGATGGCCATCGGGCGAACTGCGATAATTGAAAGGCGAAGCGAATCGACAGGGCTCAGAGCGAAACGAATGCTCGGATGGGCCAAAAGGCGGCAATTCTTGTTCAAAACGGCTCTTTTGTGCGGCTGCGCGCTTCTTGCGGCGGCGGCGGCGGGTACGGCTCAGCAAACGAGCGCGGGCGCTCCTTCAGCCAAAGTGACGGACGTGTCCCCCCCGGCCAATGCGAATCTGAATCGCAAGATCGAAGTGATGATCCGGTCGGAGCTGAGCGTTCCGCCCCAGTACGACATCTCGATTGGCGCGCCACAAAAGAGCGACGTGGGTGGATTTGACACGCTGCCGGTTACATTTTCGCTGCCGGGATCGCCGTCGCGCTCGCAAACGGTGGATTTTCTGCTTTCGAAGGACGGCAATACGCTGGCGCGGCTGTCGAAGTGGGACATCAGCGCGGATCCGGGCGCGGCGCTGCCGACCGAAGGCCGGCCGGTACGCGGGAATCCGCAGGCGAAGGTGACCATCGTCAATTTCGACGACCTGGAGTGCCCGTATTGTGCGCGCATGCATTCCGAGTTCTTTCCCGGCGTGCTCGATCACTACAAGGGCCTGGTGAAGTTCGTCTACGTGGACTATCCGCTGGTCGAGATCCATCCATGGGCGATGCACGCGGCGGTGGACGCGAACTGCCTGGCGGCGCAGAACGATGAAGCGTACTGGAATTATGTCGACTATCTCCATGCGCACGGCGGGGAAGTCAGTGCCGGGGGCAATGATCCCGCGAAATCGGCCACAACGCTCGACAAGCTTGCGACGCAGGAAGGGGATCGCGATCACCTCGATGCGGCGAGGCTTCAGGCGTGCGTGACGAAACAGGATGACAGCAAGGTGCTTGCCGAGATGAAGGCCGGCGATAAAGAGGGCGTCAACGCGACGCCGACGTTTTTCGTGAACGGCGAGCGCTGGGCCGGTCAGCTGGAGCAGCCCGAACTTTGGGCGATGATCGACCGGGCGCTGAAAGCGCAGGGCATCACACCGCCCGCGCCGGAGGCCCCCCAGCCGCCCGTGACGGGGGCGAGTACGAAGTAGGACGGATTCCAGAGCCGTCGGTTACCTGCGCGTTTCCCGATTTGGCGTACGGAATTGGGGAAAAGCATTATCCTGAGACAGAGCGCCGTCCCCCCGACTTGCGGCGCGCGAGCAGGAGAAGACTAGTTGCCATCTCGAATGGTTGTGCCGGGCGCACGGAGCGTCCTGTTTTCCAGTCACAAAATGAAGTTTGCCGGGCTCGCCGTTGTGCTGGCGCTGTGCGCCGGATGCCAGCGCGCGCATGACGCCAACACCATGGCGACGGTGAACGGGAAGCCCATCCTCCGCTCGGAAGTGGAGACGATCTACCAGAACAATCTGGGCGACTCGCATCAGCAGCCGTCCAGGGTGCAGTCCGACATCATGCGGCTGAACATCCTCCGGCAGCTGATCGACCAGGAGATCGTGATGCAGCGCGCCGCAAAGCAGAATCTTACGGCGACCGACGAGGAAGTCGCCGACCGGCTGAACGAGCTGAAGGCTCCGTTCACCCAGGAGGAGTTCCAGAAGCGCCTGGACGCCCAGCATCTGACGCTCGACGATCTGAAGAGGGAGATCCGCCGCAACCGGACGGAAGAAAAGCTCTTCAATAAGGAAATTACGTCGCGCATCAACATCACCGACGCGGACATCACCAGCTACTACACCGAGCACAAGGCGGAGTTCAACTTGATCGAGCCCCAGTACCACCTGGCGCAGATCGTCGTGACTTCGATGCCGATGCCGCCGCAGCAGGTGGGCAACCTGCAGAACAGCAAGGCGATGAACGACGCCGATGCGAAGCGCAAGATCGAGATGCTGCACAACCGGCTGTCCAGCGGCGAGGATTTCGGCGCCCTGGCGATGAACTTCTCCGAGCAGCCGAACACCTCGGGCAACGGCGGCGATATGGGCTTTGTGAGCGAGTCGCAGCTTCGTTCCGATCCGCAGGTCTATGCGGCGATCAGCAAGCTTCAGCCGGGGCAGATCACCGACGTATTGCCCGAGATGGGCGGAGCGAATGCGAAACAGCCGATCGGCTATGCGATCTATAAGCTCATCGATCGCGAGGCCGCCGGGCAGCGCGAGCTGAACGATCCTCGCGTCCAGCAGGCCATCCGCCAGCAGCTGCGCGACAGCCGCGAGCAACTGCTCAAGAACGCATATCTCGAGATGCTGCGCGACCAGGCGCGCGTCGAGAACTTCTACGCCGAAGAAGTCTTCAAGACCGGGGCGCAGTGAGGACTGGCCGTCCAGGCGGACACGCTTCGCGCGGTTTCGATGCAGGCGGAGGGCGTGCACTTCGCAATTTTCGACAGACTGAAAGCCCGGGACTCAGGTTCCGGGCTGCTTATTTGCTGAAGCCGCGGCCGGGCACCACGCCCTGGCCTTCGCGGATGGTGTGGAGTTTGTCCGCGGCGAGCTCCTTGTAGCTTTCTTTTGCGCCGCTGGGCCAGAAGATATCGAAGTCGGCGGTGGTGTTCGCGCCGAGGCCGAAGTGCAGGCGGGGATCGTTGACCGAAATGTAGCTGCACTGGCTGGTGACGCTCTGCGCCTGAACCTTGCCGCCGTAATGCGCGAGCACGCGCGCGCCGATGGCGCTGCGGTTGCTCTTCGTTCCTTCCAGACGAATCTTGATCCAGTGATTGTCTTTGGGCGCGTCGTTCCGCAGCAGTGAAGGCGGCTCGTTGCGGTTAAGGATCAGGACATCCATGTCGCCGTCGTTATCGAAGTCCGCGAAGGCCGCGCCCCGCGAATTGTGCGCGGTGGAGATGCCGGGGCCGGTTTCATCCCCCAGCTCGCTGAACGTGCCGTTGCCGTTGTTGCGGAACACAAGGCGCGGGGTTTTCGCGGGGAATCGCGTGGGAAAAATCTTCCCCAGCTCCGGATAGACGGTGCCGCTGTCGATGAGGATGTCGGGATAGCCGTCGTTGTCGAAGTCGAACAGGCCGACTCCCCAGTTGATGTAGCGGTGCTCCTGGCCGAGGCCTGAGGTCGCGCTCACGTCTTCGAAATTGCCTTTGCCGTCGTTGTGAAACACACCGGTCGGCTGGTTGTAGAAATGCGTGCGGATGATGTCCAGATGGCCGTCGAGGTCGAAGTCGCCGAGGCCCACGCCCATGCCCGACATACGCTGCCCGTCGGAATTGGTGGCGAGGCCGCGCAGCAGTCCTTCTTCGCGGAACGTGCCGTCGTGGTTGTTCATCAGCATGAAGCTGAAGGTCGAATCGCAGGCGACGAAGATGTCGGGCCAGCCATCCTCATCGGCGTCCATGACGACGGCGGTGAGGCCGAAGGAGCCCTGCAGGTCGGCGATGCCGGTTTCCTTGCTGATGTCGGTGAAGGTGCCGTTGCCGTTATTGCGGTAGAAATAGTGGCGGGGGGCGGCCAGGCCCATCGGTCCGCAATTGGTGGCGACGCCTTCGTAGTTGCAGTTGGGGATAGAGAGTGACGGCTTGGGGCCGTTCACGATGTCGATCTCGATGTAATTGGAGACGAAGAGATCGAGCAGTCCGTTGCGGTTGCGCTCGATGAACGTGCAGCCTGATCCGTAATGGATGCCCTGCTGCAGCAGGCCGGCTTTCTCGGTGACGTCGGTGAAGGTGCCGTTGCCGTTGTTGTGGTACAGCTTGTTCTGGCCGTAGTACGTCACGAACAGGTCGTCGTAGCCGTCGTTGTCGTAGTCGGCGACGCAGACGCCCATGCCCCAGCCCAGATCTTTCAACCCCGCTTTTTCGGTCACGTCGGTGAAAGTGCCGTCGCGATTGTTGTGGTACAGGCGATTGCCGGCGCCGGCGGGCGTGTCCTTGAGCCATTTGCCGCTGACCAGGAAAATGTCCATCCAGCCATCGTTGTCGTAATCGATAAAGGCGCAGCCGCACCCGGTGATCTCGAGGATGTAGGTCGCGTATTCGACGCCGCCGTAATACATGGGCTGCGTGAGGCCGGCGGAGGCGGCGATATCGACGAACCTCGAAAACGCAGAACTCGCGGCAGCGGATGCGGCGCGCAATCCGCGCGGCAGCAGCGCCGGAGCGCAGAAGGCGGGGAGACTGCGCAGCAGGCGTCGCCGGGTCCAGTGATTGGTGAAGTTCAAGATCGGAATCTGCCCTGGGAAAAGTGACTCGGTTCCACGTTAATGCTTTTGCGCGGCCGCTCCCAACTCGTGATTGAGTTGCTGCGCCTGCGAGTTCTGGGGATCGATGCGCAGAGCCATGGCCACGGCCTGCTGCGCCTCGGAAAATTTCGACTCCATTCCGAGTGTAGCGGCCAGGCTGATCCACGCGTCGACGTAAGCGGGAGCGGTGGTGACCGCGGAGCGGAAATGCTGCTCGGCGGCGGCATTGTCACCGCTGCGGCTGTCGAGATAACCAAGCTGATACTGGGCTGCGGCAAAGGTGGGATCGGCGGCGATCAACTGCTGAAGGATGGTGCGTTCTTCGTCGGTCTGGCCGGCCTTGTCGAGAGCGAGCGCGAGCTTGTAGCTGACCATGGTGTCTTTGGGGAACGCCGCAACCGCCTCTCGGTACAGCGCAATCGCGTGCTGCAGGTCGCCTTTCTGAAGGTTCGTATCCGCTTCGCTGGCCTTGCTGGCCGAGAGCGTCCGGTTCTGCTCGTCGCGCACGGCCTGCTGATAGGTGACCATTTCCTGGCGGGCTTCGTCCGCCTGCCCCGTGAGACGCAGGGCGTTCGCGAGCTCAAAGTGAACTTCGGGATCCTTGTCCCCGAGGGTGATTGCGGTACGCAGTGGCTCGATGGCGCCGGCCGGATCGTGCAGGCGCGCCAGCGCGACGCCGAGGTTGTAGAAGAGGTTCGGCATCTGCTGGTTCATCTGCGCGGCCTCTTTCAGATGATCGCGGGCCGCTTCGTACTGGCCGTCCTGCCGTTCGAGAACCCCATTCGTGTAGAGGACGTCGAAATCATGCGGTTTCTCTTCGAGGAGCTTTTGTCCCAGGGGCCGTGCGGGCGTCCAGTCGCCGTTGAGAACCAGCGTCCTCATGTAGTCGATCTGCGCCAGGAAGTCGTCAGGATGATTCGTGTACGCCTTTTGCGCCACTTTCTCGGCTTCGTCGCTGCGCTGGGCCTTCACGTAAAGCGCGACGAGATTGCTGGAGAGGTGCACATCGTCGGAGGTCCGCATCGCTTTGGTGATGACCGCGATGGCGTTGTCCAGCATGCCGGCATTGCCGTAGGCGATGGCGAGATCGACAGCCAGCGGGGGATCGAGATTGGCGCCGTGGAGAGCCTCGATCTCGTCGGCGTACTTGTGCTGCTCGATGAGCGCGCGGCTGAGGCCGTGGAGAGCCATGTCCGACGTGGGATCGATTTTGAGGGCCGCGCGCCATTGCTCTTCAGCATCGGGAAGCTGGTTTGCGCGAACGAGGCAGGTGGCGAACAGAAGGTGCGTGGGCAGATGGGACGGGTCGGCCTGGACCGAGGAGCGAAAGTGCGGCATTGCCTCGTCGCACTGATGGTTTTCGTAATATGCGAGGCCCGTGAGGTAATGGAGCTGCGCGGAGTGCGGGCTGAGGCGCAGCGCGGACTGCAGGGCTTTGGCGGCGCACGAGTATTGCTGGCGCTCGCCGTAGTAATTGCCGAGAGCTGTCCATCCGGCCACATCAGGATGCGCCTTTATTTTGGCCTCGAGGGTCTGCGGCGGATGGCAGGCAGGAGCGGGCGTCTGCGCTCGAGTCTGCGCGGCGAGAGGCAAGGCCAGGACGGGAAGAGCCAGGGCGAGGCAGAGAACCGTTCCCGCAGCATGTCGTGAGGCCCGGGCCACAGGAGGAAGATGACGGAACGACAGCATTTTCGCGTTTCGATCGAGGAGTTCACTCCGACGATACGCGGGTGAAGATGCGTGGGGCAAGGATTTTGTGGCCCAGTGTCCGGTACTAGTTGGGGAAGGGCTCGTTCGCTTTCACGACGCGAATCTGATGATCGGTGAAATGCAGGTGACCACCGGGCAGCGTGGTCTTCGGCATGTGGCAGCTCACGCATTTCGATGGGGCGACCGGGCAGGTCTTCGCTTTGCGGGTGCTCGTCGGTTTGGCTGCGGCTGCGTGGCAGGCGAGACATTTGCTGTCGTAGAAGGCGTCGTCGCGCACGAGGTTCTTGTGCGGATCGTGGCAGGCAATGCAGCTGATGCGGGGATCGGTGCCGTTGAAGCAGCGGCTGTTGGCGAGCCGGTAAGGCTGGAACCGCACGTCGGGCAGGCCGCGCCATCGGTTGCGCACCACAGTTTCCCAGGAGCGGTGGCATTGTCCGCAGAAGTTGGAAATGGACTCGGACGAAAGGTCGCGCAGTCGCGGAGGAGCGGAACTGAAGTCGCCAAGGCTCGCGTCCGTCGCGTGATCGAGCGCGCCCTCGTGGCAGTGCGCGCAGGTGACGCCGGGATGCAGGGAGTTGAGCGTGAGCTGGTGCGCGGTGACTGCGTCGGAGGCGTGGCAGCCGAAGCAAAGCTTCACGTCCATGGGCGTGAGCGCGCGGCCCATGGCCTCTTCCAGAGTCTGTGGCGTCAGGCGCTCGTCGCCCGTGGTGATGCCGAGCCCGTTCTCGCCGGGATAGAAGCTCACGATGCTTTCGTAGAACTTGCCGTTCTGCTCGAAGACCCAGGTCTGCGCCTGCGCGCCGAAGGCCCAGTAGATGGGCAGCGAGAGAGTGTTCTTCCCGTCGGTGACGGAATAGGTGCTGTGACCGTTGCGAGTGGTGACGGTCCAGGTGTACGCGCCCATTTTGTAGGTGAGGGCGGGATGACCTTCGAGGACCGGATCCGCCGTCCCTGACTCCAGCGCGTGGGCCATCGGCGTGGTGAGCTGCGGCATTTGGCTGCGATGGCAGCCCGCGCAGGATTGCGCGCCCCCGCCGCTCTGAGCAGCGGCCGATGCCCCGCAGGCCAGGCTGAGGGCGAGAGCGATCAGCGTCGCGGCCTTAATGCGCAGAAGGTTCCTCCTGCTGGCCCATGGCGGGCGCGGGTTTGGATGAGCTGCCCGTCATGTGCAGGCAAGTGAGGCGCTCGCGGCGGGCGTCTTCGGCGCGGCCCGCTTCAGAGTACGCCCGTGTGAGGGCGAGGTGGACCTCAAGATTTTGCGGATCGAGCGCCAGCGCTGATTCGAGGATGGGGATCGAGGATTTTACGTCGCCGGTCTCGAGCAGCGCGCGGCCGAGCGAGAGCTGCGCGAGCGGCAGGGTCGGCGCAGCCGCGGCGCCCTTCTTCGCTTCGGGCAGCGCGGCGGCGGGATCGTTTTCCATAAGCAGGGCCCAGGCAAGCATGGTGTGGGCGATGGGGCTCGCGGGATCGACCGCGATCTCGCGCTGGAATTCCGCGATGGCGGCGTCCTGGTCGGTGGGATAGAGCAGATACCCGTAGGCGTAGTGAACGCCGGCGGCCGCAGGGTATTGCGCGAAGAACTGGCGGAAGGCCTCCGCCGCCTGCGTGTCGCCGGACATCAGCAGGAAAGCGGCGTGACCGGCTGCGGCTGCTTCGTCGCGCTGGCCGGCGCTGGCGTCGGCGGGCAGCAAAGGCAGACGCAGCATCGCGAGCCCGGTCGCCACGAAAATCTCGTCGCTGGAGATGTTTTGCTTTGCGAAATACGAGAATGAGCCGAGAGCTTCCTCAAAATGGCCGAGGCGCGTCAGTAAAAGCGCTTCGTGATAGCGGAGGATCTGCGCATTGCGGCTGTCGTCCGCGGCTCCGAGAGCGAGCGCCCGCTGGACGTCGCGTAACGACGGCTCGTAGTCGCCGAGTTCGAACTCGCAGAGGCCGCGGAGCGCCGTCGCCGGAGCCGCATTGGGTTCGAGCTTGAGAAATTGGGTGAACGCGTCAGCCGCTTCGGCGTAGTCGTTGGCGGCATAGTGCAGCTGGCCGAGGTACCACCAGCCTTCGGACCAGGATGGGTTAATCACCAATGCCTGCGTATAAAGTCGGATGGCCCCGGCAGCGTTGCCGCTGTCGCGCGCAGCGTTGGCCTGCGCGGCGAGCTGATTAAAGTCCGGCTGAGCCTGGGCGGGGGCTTGCGCGGACCATGCCAGCAGGGTGGCAAGGGCGAAAACGGTACCCAGACGAATTCCAGCCAACACTGCGGAACTGCCCCCTGCCAGGAAGATCGACGAGCGGACTGCGTGAGCGCTGGGTGATCGTAGCACGGCGTCAGCGGAGTCGACATAGCCGCCGGTGAGCTGAAACGCTTGAGAGGCGGGTTTCGCGTGAATTGCTGCGATCCCGGTGCAGGCCGGGGAATCCGCAGAGTAACGTTACTTTGGCCAAGTCCTTCAGATACAGGGTACTTGCAGGTAAAGCCATTTTTCTATTGACAATGGTTTGAAGAGCAGCGTAAAAACTCGGGTCAGCATTGAAGTAAAGCGTTTAATCGCGGTGCAGGGCACCTTTGGGGCTCGAGCCCGGTTCTTTTACCCATGCTGAATAGGGCTAAGTTGAAAGAAATAAAGCCCAAACGAACGAAGCCGGAATAGTGGCTTTACGGATAACAACAACAGCAATTTGCACGTTCCGTTATGTACGCTTCACAGGAGGCACAGGTATGAATTCAATCAGACGCCTGGCGTCAGTGTGTCGACACGCGCCTGGCTCGATGCTCATCCTCTCCGGACTGCTGCTCGCGGCGATGGTTCTCTTCACGGCCATCCCAGCTCATGCACAGCAGCTCACCGGAACACTGAGCGCAACCGTCTATGACACATCCGGCGCGGTCGTTCCCGGCGCGACGATCACTCTGAAAAACACCGAAAGCGGCGACGTCCGCAAGACTGTCAGCGACGGCTCGGGATATTTCACATTTGCGGCCGTACAGCCGGCCACCTACAGCATTTCGATCAGCGCCAAGGGTTTCACGACGTGGGAACTTTCCGGGATCGTGATGCACCTGGGCGACACGCGTACGGTGCCCAACATCGCACTGAAGGCCGGAGCAGCCAGCACGACGGTGGAAGTCGTGGCCGATAAGACGGTCGAGGTCCCGCTGGACACGCCGGAAATCAGCGACACGATGAATGCTGAGCAGATTGAAGACATGTCGCTCGGCGGCCGTGATGCCGGCGAATTGCTGAAGATGATGCCCGGCGCGGCTTTCACCAACGGTCTGAGCCAGGGATCGGCGTTCAATCCCAAGGTGACCGGTACAAACTCCGGCCCCATTGGCGACTATTCGATCAACGGCACGCAGCCGTATGGATCGATGGCCTACATGCTCGACGGCGCGAACCTGGTCGATCCGGGCAACGCCGGCACGCAGATCGCCAACATCAACCAGGACATGGTGCAGGAAGTGAAGGTTCTCTCGGGCAGCTACGGCGCGGAATACGCCTACGGCCCGGTGATCTTCGAGGCCTTCAGCAAGTCGGGCGGCAAGAACTTCCACGGTGAAGGTTACTTGTATGCCCGCAACTCCGCACTGAACGCGTGGGAGTCGGCCGACAAGGAAGCTTATCTTTCCACGCTGGCTTCGGCGACCAACACCCAGAGCGCAGCTTCGCTGTCGTCTCAGCTGAACCCTTACGAGTATTACTACTACCTCGGCGGGAACGTGGGCGGCCCGGTGATCTTCCCCCACTTCAACCACAATCGCAACAAGCTGTTCTTCTGGGGCGGCTACGAGTACATGATCCAGCACCCCGCCAACTCGGTGGCGTATTACAACCAGCCCACATCGGACCAGGCCAACGGCATCTTCGACAGTCAGATGCCCGCCTCCTTCAACAACGGCGGCTATCAGTACGCCTACTACCTGCCGAGCTCCAACCTGCCTTCGAACTACACCACGGATTCGAGCGGCAATATACACATCCCGACAACGGACTTCGATCCCAACATTCTGGGTGTGCTCAAGTATTACGCCGTCACGCGCGCTCCCAACATCACCCCGAGCGCTGCTGACTCCTGGAGCAACTTTGCCTACGCGCCCAGCATTCCGCAGGACCGCTGGGAAGCCACGGGCAAACTGGACTACGCCATCACGGACAACACAAAGCTGAGCGGAACCTACGCGTATCAGAGCGAAACCGACCAGCATCCGATCACGATCTGGTGGGCGCCTCCGAGCACCCTGCCTTACCCTGCTCCGGTAACCGCCGCTGTGAACGCTCAGGTGATCCTGGCTAACTTCACGCACCAGTTCAACGCGACCACGACCAACGAGGCTGTGTTCACGCTGTCGCGCTTCATCAACCCGAATACGTTTGGCGGCACCGGCGCCGATCGCAGCTCGATCGGCATGGGCGGTGTGTCCGGACTCTTCGGCACCACCACCAAGCAAATGCCCAACATTGTGGGCCCGTGGACTGGCAATAACTTCGCGCTCTCCAACATCGCGCAGGAGCCGTTCGACGTTCCCTTCAATGGCGGGCAGTTCGGCAAGCTGGCGCGCGTGCCGCAGTTGTATGACACGGTCAGCAAAGTCATCGGCACCCACACTGCCAAAGCTGGTTTCTACTGGGCACAGCCCTACAACGGCCAGACCAACGGCTGCGACGACGGCTGCGGCAACATGGGACAATTCAACCTCGGATGGCCGTCCGCCTACGGAACCGGTAACGTTGTCACTGATTTCGAACTCGGACGCAACGCCAGCTATGAGCAGCAGAGTTCCGATCCCACCGACACGATCAAGATGAACCAGTGGGCGGTTTGGGCGCAGGACTCGTGGAAGGCCAACAAGCAGCTCACCCTCAACCTCGGTCTTCGCCTCGACCATATCGGTCAGTGGTACGGCGAACCCGACGGCCAGCAGGTCTGGGCCGGTCCGGGCGGCGGAGCGTTGAGCGCCAGCCTCCCGAACCAGTATGTGGAATCGGCGACCGCACCGGCCAATACCGGCCTGGTATGGAATGCGGTCGACAAGAACATTCCGCTTTCCGGCTATAAGTCGCCGCTGTTCTATCCCGATCCGCGCATCGGCCTCATTTACGACTTGTTTGGCACCGGCAGGACCGTATTCAGAGCTGGATTCGGCTCCTACCGCTACCAGATATCGGTCAATGAGGCGACCACCAACAACGTAGCCGACGGTCCGCGCGGCATCATCAACTTCACCACACCCCATCCGTTCGAGGGGTATGCGAACGAGGCAGCTGGTGGTACGCCACCCGCGACGATTCAGGAGAATTGCTGGAGGTGCGGCAGCAAGATCGGCGTCGATCTGTATGGCGACGACCGTACGCCGAACACTCTGGACTGGAACGTATCCATCGACCAGGCTACGAAATGGCAGTCGCTGGTGGAGATCTCGTACGTGGGCAACCACACCACAGGCGAGGAATTCAACGGCGGCAACAGCGACATCAATGACCTCGACGGGATTCTGCCAGGCGGCTACTTCAAGGCCGATCCTTACCTGACCGACCCGATCACCGGTCACTACTGCTCGGCTGCTTCACCGAACACCGATCCTACGAAGCCCAACTATGCACCGGGTTGCACCCAGCAGGACTTCGTTCCAATGCACAACTATCTCGACATTTACCTGCTCACTCACCAGTCGTACGAAAAGTACAACTCGCTGCAGGCTTCGTGGAGGAAGAACGGAGCCAAGCTGAACTTCCAGGCCAACTACACGTTCAGCAAGGTGATGGGCATCTGGGACGGCGATACTTCCAACGGCGGCGGCAACGGCAGCGCATCCGTGCCGTACTCGATCCGCGGGAACTACGGACCGCTGGGTTATGACCATACCAATATTTTCAATATCTGGTATGTCTACAACCTTCCGAGCCCGATCCATGGCAACCGCGCATTGGCCACGCTCGTGAATGACTGGAAGCTCTCCGGCTGGAACACTTACCAGAACGGCGCGCCGATCCAGCAAAACAGCGGCGGCAACTTCAACGCGAATTACCAGGGAACCTCAGGCGGCGCCGTGGAGTTCTACGAGCCGAACGGGTTGCCTGCGGGCCAGATCAGCGGAGCCAGCTGGTTCGGATACTCGGCCAATATCGGCGTGCATCCGCTGCTAACCTGTAATCCGAAGTCTCACCTGTCGTCGGGGATGCGGTTCAACCCGAACTGCTTCCAGGCGCCAACGACCGTTGGTGTAGCCGGTCCCGCTCAATATCCGTACATGCGCGGACCGGGGTACCTCGACAACGATCTCTCCATCTTCAAGAGCTTCCCGACCACGGAGAGCGAGAGACTTGAGCTTCGTATTCAGGCACAGAACTTCGTCAACCATCCCAACCCGCAATTCAGCCTGAACGGCGAGAACGACCTGCAGCTGCAGTTCGCTCCGACGCTCGGCTCCACCAACAACAACACCAACACGACCGGCAAACCGCTCTTCACCACCGGTCAGCGTCTGATGACCTTCTCGGCGAGGTACTTCTTCTAAGAGAGGCCGCGCCGGCCCGCAGCATCCACGGGCCCGGCAATCGACTAAGCAAGGGGTGGCGCAAGCCACCCCTTCGCTTTTATAGTTTTCGAGGAGCATGTCCTCATACCTATTTCTGCGGCCTGCAGCGGCCATTCTGATTCCGGCTGCGGTTGCTGTTGGCTTTGTCCACGCAGCGTCTGCGCCCAGTCCCATCCGATTCGAGCTCAACAAGATCCCCTTCACGCTTGAGAACGATGAGACTTCCGGCAGGAATGCGCCGGAAAGCATGGCGGGCGGCGTGGCGGTCTTCGACTACAACGGCGACGGCAAGCCGGATATCTTCTTCACCAACGGGGCCAACATTGCGACTCTGAAGAAGGACGATCCGAAATATCGCGACCGCCTTTTCCGCAACAATGGCGATGGAACGTTCACCGATGTTACCGATGCCGCGGGCCTCGCGGGCAGCGGTTACGACATCGGCGTCGCAATCGGCGATTACGACAACGACGGGTGCCCGGATATCTTCGTCGCCGGAGTCTACCGCAACACGCTCTATCACAACAACTGCAACGGGACGTTCACCGACGTCACGCAAAAGGCCGGCCTGGGAGACTCCAGCGATCCGCAATACGGTCCGCTGTGGGCTGAGGCGGCCGCGTGGGTGGATGTGAATAACGACGGGCTGCTCGACCTTTTCGTCGTCGATTACATGCAGTGGAGCTACGCCGCGCAGCCGCTGTGTCACTTCGGTCCTATCGCCGACTACTGCCATCCCCGCTATTACAAGGGGCAGCCGAACCGGCTGTTCCTGAACAAGGGGAACGGAACGTTTGAGGATGTCTCGAAGGAATGGGGCATTCGCGACCATGTGGGCAAAGGCATG
>DATJTG010000256.1:0-9491 GCA_035503555.1 Acidobacteriaceae bacterium
CGCATCCCGTTCTCGTTCAACGTTCCGGAATTCTCCGGCACCGAGTTCTCGCTCATCGGCGGCCGCGTCGCCTGGCTCGAGCAGGAGCCCGGCGCGCAGTTGCTCCTCGGCCTCCACCAGCACCGCATCTCGGTCCTGATCGTGCGCGACATCCCCAGCATCGCGCACGCGCTCCCATCGTCCACCGGCGTCGAGAACCGCGCGTCCTTCAACATGTCAACATGGACCAGCGGCGGCCTGCGCTTCTTCGTCGTCAGTGACGCCGATCCGCAGGAGCTCAGCAAGCTCACCCAAATGCTCCGCCAGGCAAATCCCTGAGGCAGCAGAGAGAGATGATGAGCGAAATACCGGATAGCGATGAACCGGTTGGCTGAAAGGCGGTTGGTAAAAACGGTTCAGCGAACCTCCGCTCCGCGCTCCTCGAGTAGCTTCCGCAGAATCGACCGGTGGCACCGGCTCTCATCCTCGCAATAACAGCCCACCGCGAAGTTCGTCTGGTGCGACAGGGCCGCCAGCAGATCCAGCAGATGCGACTGCCCCTTCATTTCACTGCGATAGCGGCGCACAAATGTCTTCCACGCTTTCTCACTACCGCCCGAGTGCATGATCTCCGCTACCAGCTCCGCGCTCGGCGACAAATCCGGCAACCACAGGTCGTAGAAGTCGCGCTTCGCAAATTCCGCCTTCGGCACGCCCCGCGGCGGTCGCCGCACCGTCCCGATCCGCAGCCCCTCGCCGCGCCCTCGCGGCGTGCCCAGCCGCACCACGGCAATTGCCATAGATCCTCGCCTCCGATCGATCGTCTCGATCCGAGACGTAGTCTACTGCTCGCCGCGGCCACGCCGGCAAAGCGGACCCCGTCCACCTCGAAGCACTGGCCGTCGAGCCGGTGCACACCGGCGAGCCGCAGCATGCCCGCCAGTTCGTCCTCGTGTCCGCACTCGTGATCTTGGTTTCCCAGCACGGCCACAAGGGAAATGCGAACGTGCTCCAGTATAGCCAGCACGCCGCGCATCTCCTCCGGCGTGCCGTGATTCTTAAAATCCCCCGCGATTTGACGCCGCCTCCCCTCGATTTGGTGTCTGGATCGCTGTCGATCCGATGAAGAATGCGTCATTCAGGGTACGATCAGGATGACCCGGGACACCGTTTTCGCGTCTCACCCGCAGTTCGGTGCCTGGCACGCCTTTCGCCCAAACCCCGAGGAGATTCCCCCATTGGGCCATTTCCACATCAAAACCCCGCGCGGAGTCTACGTCTATCCATTGCTGGCAACCTCCGTGGCGCTCGCGGCGTTTGCACGCCCTGCGTCCGCGCAGCAGACCGCCGGCAACGCATTGCCGGACGCACCCGGCTCCTCGACCTCGGCGCAGGCCGCGCAGCCGCAGACTGCGCCAGCGAGTACCGGGAGCATTTCCGGCACCGTAACCGATACCAATGGCGGCGTGGTCGCGGGCGCTTCGGTCACCCTGACTCTCGCCGACTCGCCGCTGAAGCGCACCGTCCAGTCCGGCGCCGAAGGCCAGTTCACGTTCTCCGGCTTGCCGGAGGGCATCTTTACGGTGAAGGTGACTGCCTCGAACATGGGCAGCGCCAGCGCCCCGAAGATCGCGCTCGCCTCAGGAGAGACCAGCTATCTACCGGCAATCGTTCTTCCGGTGGTCGGCGCCACCACCGTTCGTGTCCTCGGCAGTCAGGAACAAATTGCCGAGCTGGAGGTTCACACCGAAGAAAGCCAGCGGATTCTCGGCGTTCTGCCGAATTTCTACTCCAGCTACGACTGGAGTGCGCCTCCGCTCGATGCCCAACAGAAATTTCAGCTCGCCGGGCGATCCCTGGTTGATCCCGTCAGCTTCGCTGAAGCCGCGGCCATCGCCGGTGGCGAGCAAATCCAGGGCCTCTATCCGGGATTCGGCACAGGGCCCGAGGGCTATGGGAAGCGCTTTGCCGCGGCCTACGCCAACACCGTCGACAGCCGGCTGCTCGGCAGCGCTGTTTTTCCGGCTATCTTCCGCCAGGACCCGCGCTATTTCTACAAAGGGACCGGCACCAACGGCTCGCGCGCCGCCTATGCCATGAGCCAATCCGTGCTCTGCCGCGGTGGCAAAGAGGGGCATCAGCAGTTCTGCTATTCGCACATCATGGCGAATTTCGCTGCAGCCGGCATTTCCAACCTGTATTATCCGCAGGCGGATCGCGGCGGTTCGCTTGTTCTGGAAAACGGCCTGATCGAGATTGGCGCAGCGGCGGCCGCCAATCTTCTGCGCGAGTTCATCCTCCGCGACGTCACCACCCACGCGCCCGGCGCATTCTTCCACCACCGGTGATGGACTGGAACTACATTCGGATGTTGACCAGCCCCTCGGCCGACCCCGGCGTGGTCGTCGACTTCTGCGGAGCGCGCCAGAAATCGATGAACGAAATCTGGTGCACGCAGCTCACGGTGCAGTTCGGCGCGCAGCCCTTCTCGGTCAGGAATTCCCGTTCGAGGTCCTTGCGCGTGTACTCGGCCAGCGGCACGCCCGGAAAGCCGCGCTGCTGCGAGCAGTAGTGCACGAGGCCGTTCTCGCAGATGTAGAGGAACCGCGAGCCCGCCCGGCAGCGCCAATCGTTCGGCTGCCCATTGGCGATGTTCGTCTGGAAGTGGTTGAAGCGCGAGTAGTTCTTCTTCTTCCACGAGCGCATTTCCTGCCAAACGACGCGCTCTTCGTCGCCCAGCGGTTTCAGCTGCCCATCGCCGTCGTGGATGATCCCAATCGTCGACGTGAACCCCAGCCCCAGCGCGCGTCGCCCGATCGTCAGCGCATCCTGCGGATGCTTGATGCCCCCGCCCACCACCGAATTGATGTTCACGTGGAAGTCGGCATACTCCGACAGAAACTCCAGCTTCTTATCCAGAACCTTCAGGCTCTTCTTCGAGATCTCGTCCGGCTGTACGTTGTCGATGGAGATTTGCAGGTGGTCGAGCCCGGCCTTGTTCAGCCGCTGAATCCGCTCGGGCACCAGCAGGTAGCCGTTCGTGATCATGCCCGCCATGCGCCCGTGATGCCGGATGCGCGCGATGATCGCGTCCAGATCGGGGTGGAGCAGCGGCTCGCCGCCCGAGATCGTGATGATGCTCGTTCCCAGCCGTGCCAGGTGGTCGATGCGCCGGATCATCTCGTCGAGCGGCACCGGCTTCGAGACGTCATCGTACTCGTTGCAGTACGCGCAGGAGAGATTGCAGCGCCGCATGGGCACAATCTGGGCCATCACGGCGTGGCGCGTGGAGACCAGCGCGTGGGCCACCAGGCCGATTTCGCGCACCTTGCGCGAGACGGCTTTCAGGCGGCGGGAAATGGGGATGTTTCGAGCCGAAGACATGTCTCTCTCCATTGGAACACAGGCCTCCCGCGGGGCGCGATGCCACGGAATCAGAAGGCCTTGGACTGCCGGTGAATGGGGAGCGCAGGCACGCAGCCGGGAAAAAGGGAATCCTTTGGGGAGCGGCAAAGCTGCGTGTTGAGCATCCGATCGGCGGTTGAAACGCGCATGTATTTGATTCCATGGGCAGGTCGTCCGGCCGACACCGAACCTGCATTGTTTCCAATGATTGCGACAGTCTTATCGCGTGTTCCAACACTCGTGGAAAACCGGACGCTGACATCTTGGCAATCTGGTTGATTCTGTTGATCGAGCGACGTCGATTTTTTGAGTCTGCCGGACTGGGGTGCCCGCGGCTCAATGTGCCGCAACACGAGATTCGCAGATTGTGCTGTCTGGAAGGCCTCGGATAGAGAAAAGCTCGCCGCGACAGCAGGCTTTTCTCACTAGTTGAGGTTACAAGGTCCGTCTTCGAATCACGCCAGCTTTGTTGCGGCGTCTTGACGTGCAACTCGATTGTTCGCCCGGGGGACTACTTTGGTTTTCGGCCTTGTCTCCTTACAAAAGGGAAGAGGCGGTGAAGGGCACTTGAGAACTCGTACCCAGGAGCTTATAGCTGGCAGGCGGTAGGATCCTTTCAGGGCTGCCAGCCAGGAGCGACCGGCTGTCGTCAGAGCTTCACCGTTTTCAAATGCTCACGGAACTTCGGCCCGAGGTCTTCGCGCTTCAGGGCAAAGTCGACCGTCGCCTTCAGCATGCCCAGCTTGTCGCCGGCGTCGTAACGGGTGCCTTCAAAGCTATATCCGTAGACCTTTTCGTGCTCCAGCAGGCCCTTGATGCCGTCGGTGAGCTGCAGTTCGCCCCCCGCGCCGAGGTGGGTGTGCTCGAGCAGGTCGAAGATCTTCGGCGTGAGGATATAGCGGCCAATGATGGCGTTCTTCGACGGAGCTTCGGCAGGCTTGGGCTTCTCCACCAGCCCGCTGACGTCAAAGAGTCGCGGCTTGCCGCTGACCGGCGATCCATCGAGCACCCCATAGGCTGAGATCGCCGGTCCGTCGATGACCTGAGTGGCCAGCACCGACGCCTGCACATCGTTGAAGACGTCGACCATCTGCTTCAGGCACGGCGGGTTGGCGTCGATGACGTCGTCGGGGAGGATGACCGCAAAGGGCTCGTCGCCGACCAGATCGCGGGCCATGAGCACGGCGTGGCCAAGACCGATGGGCTCCTTTTGGCGGATGTAAGAAACCTGCACCATCTGCGAAACCTGACGGCTGACGGCGAGCAGGTCAGACTTTCCACGCTTTTCGAGGGTGGCCTCGAGCTCGTAGCTGATGTCGAAGTGATCTTCAATGGCGGATTTGCCGCGGCCGGTGACGATGACGATCTGGTCGCAGCCAGCAGCCAGGGCTTCTTCCACGCCGTATTGGATGATGGGCTTGTCGACCAGCGCCAGCATCTCTTTGGGAATCGATTTGGTAGCTGGCAAAAAGCGCGTGCCAAATCCCGCGGCGGGGAAAACCGCCTTGCGCACTTTGTTCTTCATTCTGAGTCAGATTCCTTCCATGGTTTCAACGTGACAGAGGGTGACCGGGCATTTTACAGGGAGACAGCAGTTGGATGCGACCCGCGATGGGGGCGTTGTGGAACGCCAAGTGACACGGTACAGGGCTCAGGTTACAGACTGTAACCTGTAAGTTGAGACCCTTAACCTGAACGGAGTGAAAGGCGATGAAAAGAAGCCGGTCGCAGGAGTTGCAGCAGCGCGCGGAGAAGTACTTCCCCGGTGGCGTGAATTCGCCGGTGCGGGCGTTTCGCGCGGTGGGCGGCGAGCCTCCATTTGTGGAGCGCGCCGAGGGCGCGTACTTGTGGGACGCGGACGGCAACCGGTACATCGACTACTTCGGTTCGTGGGGGCCGATGATCCTGGGGCACGCGTTCCCTCCGGTGGTGGAGGCGATTGAGCAGGCGGCGCGGCGCAGCCCGAGCTTCGGCGCGTCGACGGCAGCCGAGGCCGATCTGGCGGATCTGGTGGTGGCGGCGTTTCCCTCGATCGAGAAGCTGCGCTTCGTAAGCAGCGGTACCGAGGCCACGATGTCGGCGATCCGCGTTGCGCGGGCGTTCACTGGACGGAAGTACATCATCAAGTTCGAAGGCTGCTATCACGGACACGCCGACGGGCTGCTGGTCAGGGCCGGATCAGGCGTGGCGACCTTCGGGATACCGGGCTCAGCGGGGGTTCTCGAAGAAGCGGTGCACTTTACGCTGGCGCTGCCCTACAACAACGCGGCCGCAGTGGAAGCGGCGTTCGCGAAGCACGAGATTGCCTGCGTGATTGTGGAGCCGGTCGTGGGGAATGCGGGGTGCATTCCGCCAGCGAAGGGTTATCTGGAGGCACTGCGCGCGATCACCGAGAAGCACGGCGCGCTGCTCATCTTCGACGAGGTGATGACGGGCTTTCGCGTGGCGATGGGCGGCGCGCAGGAGTTGTATGGCATCCGGCCGGATCTGACGACCATGGGGAAGATCCTGGGCGGCGGCCTGCCGTGCGGCGCATTCGGCGGGCGGGCAGAGATCATGGACCAGCTTTCACCGCTGGGCCCGGTCTACCAGGCGGGGACGCTGAGCGGGAATCCGCTGGCCATGGCGGCGGCCTTGGCGATGCTAACGTATCTGCGCGACCACCGGAACGAGGTGTACCCGGGGCTCGAACGGATGAGCGCGAATCTGGCGAACGGTGTCGCACAGGCGGCCGAGACCGCGGGCGTCGCAGTTACGACGAATCGCGTGGGCGCCATGTGGACGTGGTTCTTCACTGAAGGCGCGGTGACGGATTACGCGAGCGCGGCGCAGTCGGACACGAAGAGGTTTGCGACGTTCCACAAAGCCATGCTGGAAGCAGGGGTGTGGCTGCCGCCGTCGCAGTTTGAAGCGGCATTCCTGAGCACAGCGCACACCGGCGCCGATATCCAGCAGACGGTGAACGCGGCGCGCGAGGCGCTGGCCAGGCTCGATTGGCACGGATAGCCGGTTCTTGGGCCTGGCTACCCGCCACCAGCTACCAGAGATTCAAACGCAGGCCGGTGCTGACGATGGCTGGCGAGATGCCGCCGGCGGCGTAGATGTGGCCATAAGCTGCTTCAGCAATGCGCCAGGTCAGGTGCGGCCCGAGATCATGCTCCACGCCCGCAGCTACCTGCCAGGCTGCGCCCCAGCCTGGACCGCTGAACGTATTGTTATTGACGGCGCGCCCCATGCCGCCGCCGGCTTCCACGAATGGCTGAAGCACGGGCAGGTCGAGCGCGAAGCGCGGACCGAGAACTGCCTGGTAGATGTGAACATTCTGGTTACCAGGCGCGACGGTACCCCGCAGCACGAGTCCGAGCAAGCCACGCTGCAGGTTGGCCCCGCCGGTGCCCCCAAGCAGAGCGCCGTCGCCCTGGCCGACATCGGCGGCGGAGAACTCGGCAAAGATGCTGGCGGTGTGGCTTCCGAGCGGATCAGGGGAATCCTGGGCGCGTGCCAGGGCGGTGAAGGTGACGGCGGACAACAAGGCCAGTGCGAACAGCATCGAGCAGCGATTCACGGCGTGTCCCTCCCATTCCGGACGTTGACGTGCAGTGCGGTGGGATCAGGGGCGAATGAGCCATTCCTGTGGTCTGTGGCCTCCGAGCTAAGCCGCTTTGATCGAAGCGGGACACGGGAGCCGAGGGCATTTTCGATCCCCGACGTGGTCTGCTCACTCGCTCGTGCGCATTAGGATGCCAAGGTTAGCACGAAAGTTACTTACGCGTCGTGCAATACAGAAAGAATACCGGAGGGAGCACGTTACTTCCGGTCGCTCGTGAGAGTGAAATCCGGCGCCGCCACGCAGAATTGCGCGCAGAATGCAGCCGGAGGAGCCGATATGGCCGACTGGATGGCGGTACCAGGCGCGATCGTGCTGTTCCTGGCGATCTTTGTGGTCTGCATTACGTGGGCGACCCACGGTCACACGGCGGATGCCGACAACGAGGATCTGGGCGTGGTGGCGAAGGATCACTGACGGCCGGATTGCGGCCAGGAACCGGCGGTTAGGGGTTCCTGCGAAACGGCCAGAGCCAAATTCTGCGGCGCGAAACGTTGCCCGGCCCTGGCTCGCATGGGCAACGCGCGGCGCGCTATGACGTTCTCTCTGACTAAGAGGAATGTCATGGTCACTACGCCGAATACGATAGGCCTGCTGCTGCTCTTTACCGGGATCTTTCTCGCGAGCCTGCTTTGGGCGACGCACGGGCACACCGCCCACACTGATCCCGAAGAAGAAGACGTTCAAAAGCCGGGACAGATGTCCTGATGCGATGCCCGGGCCTGGAGGCCAGAAGCTGATGAGAGACCAGCGCAATGGAAGCCCCTGGTCTCTAGCCCCTGGTCTCTGACCCCTGCTTCTTCGGCATCAGCGCGCGGGCGATGAGCGACAACCCCAGGCACACCAGCAAGCAGCGATCGAGCAGCTCGGGCTGGTAGCGCCACGCCAGCGCAGCCATGCACACGGCTGCGCCGACGACGAAGATCTCTCCGAGCAGGCCTTCGAGCCAGCTGGGGCGCGCGGCCGCGCCGGCGATGCGCGGACGCAGGCTGGGGATGAGGCGCGGGACTCTCTGGCGATAATCCTGATAGGGCGCGCCGAGGCGCTCCGCGAGGTAAGCTTCTTCTCCGAGAATCAGCCGGAAGTAAAACAGGGGCAAAGCGACGAGGAAGAAGACCGCTCCCCAGGGCGGCATAAGGATCGCAATGCCGAGCGCGGGCAGCACGGATCCGATATACAGCGGATTGCGCACGAAGCGATAGGGCCCTCCGGCCATGACCGCGTCGCCGTGCATCGTGCCGGAATGGACGATCGACGAGCCGAGGTATGCGGAGCCCCAGACGCGCAGGACCGCTCCCACACAGACCAGCAGGACCGCAAGAGCGGTGACGAGGAGCGTGGCCTTGTCGAGCGGCAGCAGGTGCACGCGGGTAAGCCACACGGATACGGCGAGCCAGGCACTGGTGGGCGCACCAAAGATTGGAGCCTGGCCGGAGATAAGGCGCGTCCACGGCGCCCAGAAGCCCAGAGCGTAGATGGCGAGAATGATGACGAAGCGGAAGCGGAATTCGAAGGTAGTGGCTTTCATGGATGCAAAAAAGGAGAAACTGTTAGCGAAAGACGTTTAGCGAGAAGCTGTTGGCGAAAGGCGCATAGCGAGGGAGTTTCAGCTGGAAACGTTGAGCGAAGAGCATTCTGCCGAGCACTCCCGGCTAACAGTATTTCGCTAAATGCTTCCTGCCGAAAGTTTTTCGCTGACAGGTCCTCGCTCGCTCAGGGCTTCCCGCAGCCGTCCTTGTGCCGCAGCGAGGCGGGCTTCAGCCTGAGCACGGTCGAGACCGAGGCGATGCATTACGATGGCAGCCTTCACCGATCCTGCCTCTGCAAGAAGCTGCTCCGCCTCTTCACAGGACGCTCCCGTGACGGACGCGACGATGCGGGCGGCGCGGTCGGCGAGCTTGGTGTTGGTCGGCTGCACGTTCACCATGAGGTTGCCGTAGACGTAGCCGAGGCGGATGAAGACGCCGGTGGAGAGCATGTTGAGGACCAGCTTGGTGGCAGTGCCCGCCTTCATGCGCGTGGAACCCGTGACGATTTCGGGACCGGTGACCGGGGTGATGGCCAGCTCGGCGGCAGCGGCGATGGGCGAATCGGGCACGCAGGCAAGGCTGACGGTGAGCGCGCCGAGGGAGCGGGCGAACTCGATGCCGCCGAGGACATAGGGGGTGCGGCCGCTGGCCGCGATGCCGACGAGGGCGTCGCGGGCGGAGAATCCGTGAGCCTCAAGATCGGCGCGGCCCTGGGCGGGATTGTCTTCGGCGCGCTCGACCGAGACGCGGAGGGCGACGTCTCCGCCGGCGATGATGCCCTGCACCAAGCTGGGAGGCGTGTTGTAGGTGGGCGGGCACTCGGAGGCGTCGAGCACGCCGAGCCGGCCGGAGGTTCCCGCTCCGAGATAGAAGAGGCGTCCGCCGTCGGAAAGCCGCTCGGCAATGGCTTCGATGGCTGCGGCGATGTGCGGAAGCTCGCGATGGACGGCGTCGACGGCCTCCTGATCGGC
>DATJTG010000257.1:0-3572 GCA_035503555.1 Acidobacteriaceae bacterium
TCGTTCGTCAGCCAGTTCAGCCAACCCGCCGCAGCCGCCGTTTCTGTCTCTCAGGTCAACGGCATGCCGGTCAGTCAGGCGACGAGCGCTCTGCAGAATGCCGGGCTTCGCGTTGCAGCCACCGAGGCCTACGACCCCTCCACCTTCGCGCAGAATGTGGGCGACTACGTGACGGCGCCGTCTGCCGTGCCGGCGGGATCGTCGGTCACACTGGTCGTCGATTCCAGCAACACGGTGCGCTACTACGTTCCCACTCCGCCGGCGGTCGATCAGCTCAGCACGACAGTTCAGACCAATCAGGCGACCGTCGAAACGCAGATCAACACCACCAATCAGGCTGCGGAACAGCTTCAGACCCGCGTCGCCACGCTCGAAACTGCGGAGCAGCCGGCGCTGCAGAATATTCAGTCGCTCCAGACGCTGGTCAGCACGCTGCAAAATCAGCTGAACACCCTGCAGACTTCGCAGGCCAGCGAACTGGCCCAGCGCGATCAGCAAATCGCTGCGCTCACCACCACGACACAGCAACTACAGACTCAGCTGAGCACGGTTACTGACCTTGCGAATCAGGTCAAGAGCATCGAAACCCGGCTTCCCCCTCCGACTGCGGGATAGGAGCAGCGGGCGCACCCATGCGACTCGGACACGATGAATCGTGACGCCTCCATCGCGATCGGCATTCCCTTACGGGGAGATCCCTTTCTGCTGGAGCGCACGGTCGCCGCGCTGCGCCAAACCGCGGCGGAGGCGCGCCTTGTGCTGCTGCACCATGGACTGCCGGAGGAACAGGAGGCGGCTCTCGCGCGCGATTCCGGTCTGGTGGCGATGCTGTGCGAGCGCGAAGGCAACGCCGCCTGCTTCAATCGGCTCACGCGCTCCATCCAGGCGGAGGTTTACATCCTCTTCGAATGCGGAGCCGTGCCAGCTCCGGGCTGGCTCGGGCGGCTGCTCGCCACGTTCACGCGCGTTCCGCGCTGCGGCCTCACCGGACCCTCCACCAATCGCTGCTGGAATGAGCAGTGCCTGATGCCGGGCGCCGAATTGTACCCGGCGCAGCCTGAATTCGATCGTGCCTCGGCCGCTCGCGCCATCGAACGGCGCTATGGAGCGGCGCGCCGCAGCCTGCGCCCGCTGCACAGCCTCGCCGACTTCTGCTACGCCGTGCGCCGCGAGGTAGTCGAAGCCATCGGTCTGGCGGATGAGGTCTATTCCGCCGGCGTCTGCTGGGAGATGGATTACAACATCCGCGCGCACCGCGCGGGTTTCCTCGGCGTCTGGACCTGCGGCGCCTACGTCGAACGCGCCCCCGAGCTACCCGCTCCCTCATGGACCGCAGAGGCCGCCAGCATCCTCGAGGCCGGCAAAGCCCGCTATCAGGACAAATTTTGTGGGCGCCGTCTCGGGGGAGGGAAGTCCGCCTACCGCGAGCACTGCCGCGGCGACGCCTGCCCCAACTTTGCGCCGCCTGGGCTGATTCAGATCCGTCTCGATCAGCAGCAGCCCGAGCAGATGGTTGCCGCGCGGGAACTTCCGGCGCCCGATGTGCGGGAGCTTCAGCCCGAGCCGGAGCTGGTGAGCTGTATCATGCCCACCTGCAGTCGCCGCAACTTTATCCCCGCGGCTCTGGCCTGTTTCGCGGCGCAGGATTATCCGCGCCTCGAGCTGATCGTCGTGGACGACGGCCCCGATCCCGTCGCGGATCTTATTCCGCCCGACCCGCGCATCCGTTACTTCCGCCTCGAGGGCAAATCGAATGTCGGCGTCAAGCGCAATTTCGCCTGCGAGCAGGCCCGCGGCGCGTGGATCGCGCACTGGGACGACGACGACTGGTACGCACCGAGCCGCATTCGCACGCAGCTCCAGGCAATGCGCGGCACGCACTGGCAGGTGAGCGGCACCACAACCATGTACTACCTGCAGCGCGAGCGCGAGGAGGCCTTCCGCTATACCTATCGCGCGCCGGGCAAGGCCTGGTTGGGCGGGCTCTTCTATACGCGTGCTGCGTGGGAGCGCTGCCGCTTCGAGCCGTCTCATATCGGCGAAGACGTGCGCTTTATCGCGCGTATTCCCGTCGCCGATCGCCTCGATCTCGACGATCCGGCGCTGACCATCGGTTCCATCCACGCGGCCAATACCAGCCCCAAGACAACTACCGGTCCCTATTGGTCGCCGGAACCGTTCGAGAAAATCCGTGCGCTCGTCGAGCCGGTCGAAGCTGAACCCATTGCCGAGTCCGCGCCTCCGCAGCCGCTCATCTCCTGCATCATGCCCACGCGCAACCGGCGCGCGTTCCTCGGTCTTACCCTCGCGTGCTTCGACGCGCAGACCTATCCCAGCAGGGAACTGGTCGTCATCGACGACGGCCCTGACGCAGTGGGCGATCTCCTCGAAGGACGGCCTGGCATCCGCTACGTGCGTGTCGCCCGGCGCATGAGCATCGGGGCCAAGCGCAACCTGGCCTGCGATCTCGCTCAGGGCGAGCTGATCGCCCACTGGGACGACGACGACTGGTACGGTCCGCGCCGGCTCGCCGAGCAGGCCGCGCCGCTGATCGCCGGAAGCTGCGACGTCACCGGCCTGGTCAACACGCATCTGCTGGAAATGCCCGCGGCGCGCTTCTGGACCCTCACCGGCGACCTGCACCATCGCATGTTCGTCGGCGATATTCACGGCGGCACGCTGATGTTTCGCAAGTCGCTGCTGCGCGAAGGCGTTCGGTATCCCGAGGCCAACCTTGCCGAGGACGCCGCCCTCATTCGCCAGTTCACGCAGCGTCGTCACCGCGTGCAGCGCGTCGACGACCCCGGCCTCTTCGTCTATGTTCGCCACGGACACAACACCTGGCGCTTCGATCCGGGCCGATTCGTGGATCCGCAGGGCTGGCGCACGACCGAAGCGCCGCCCGAGTTTTCGCCGCTGGCGCTCGAATCCTACCGTGCCGCCTGCCAGTTCGCGGGCGCGTAAGAGGAACCGTCAGTAGGTCGCGCTGGCCTGAATCTGCAACGAGGTGCAGCTTCCGGCGGTGACCCTCCATGCCAGAAAATGCCCGCTGGTCAGGGTTCCCGAGGCTGCACCCCTCGCGATCGTATTCGCGGCGTCGAGCGTGACGCTGCCCAGAGGAGTGGCGGACGAGCAGGTGGCTGAGGTGCCGCAGTCTTCCAGAGTGAAGGTTGGCCTAAGGCTGCAGCTGAACGACGTGGCGACCGCAACCAGGTTCGAGATCGTCCCCGAGAAATCGGGGAGGGAAGGCGAATAGATCGCTGAGGGCGAAACCGACGTCAGATCCGGTGTGCTGCCCTCGATCGTTCCGTGAGCCGGGTCGCCTGCAGCCATGGCGTGGGCGGCGCTGCCGGCATTGGCGGTGGTGAGCACCGGACATCCGTACCAGCCGCTCGCGTTCAGTACGGCTCCGGGTGAAGACGGAGGACAAGCGGCATAGAGATTCCGGAGGAAGTACTCATCGGTGCCGCGATTGGCCGCGTCCACCCACTGTCTGGCGTTCCACCAGAACGCCAGCCCATGCTCATTGTTGTCGCTGTCGGTGAAGCGGATGCCCCAGTTGTAGTAGTTCG
>DATJTG010000258.1:0-49121 GCA_035503555.1 Acidobacteriaceae bacterium
CGCGTGGCAAGGTGTTGGGCATGAACGTTCGCTGGTTGTTGGTTGTTCTGGTGGGGCTTGGCAGTGGGTTCGCGGCAGGCGGGCAAACCGCGCCAACGCAGCAGGAGATCGAAGCGAAGCTGAAGGCCGCGCCATTCCTGATGATTCGGGGAATGTACGCGGGCGACAAACTGAATTTCAACCCGCAGGGGACTCTGGCGGGCCCGGCGGAGAAGACTTTCTTCTCGCTCAGCGCCATGCTGGTGGAGCAGGTTCAGTTGAGCGATACCCAACTCGAGATTCGGGGAAGACGCGCCGCGCTCACCTTCCGCTACAAAGGGCCAGTCGGATTACAACGCGACCTTATGCCAGATGTGAAAAGCATCTCGGCGTCACCTTATGGGACGGGCGATCTGGACGTGATCATTGCGCGCGACCCCCAGAATCCGGACTCGCTTGAGTCAGCGTTGAACGGGGCTTTTGCGGTCGGTATTGACGACAAGCTCGCGGGCTCCGCGCCCTATTATTGGCAGTCATTCCTGCGGCACTACCTGCATCCAGCCGATATCCCAGCATCGATAGCGAGCGACTCCGGAATCAGAACCCCAATCCTGAGGTATGCCCCCGATTCACTTCTTCGGGATGCGATAAAGCGCTTTCATGTGACTGGCGTATCCGTGGTCAGACTGACCATCGACACAAATGGAGTCCCGCGCGATGTCTATCTCCTTCGTCCATTGGGAATGGGAGCGGATGAGTACGCGGTCGCGGAACTCCTGCAGTACCGGTTCACCCCTGCGACCAGGCATGGCCAGCCGGTCCCGAAAGACGTGAATATCGAAGTGAACTTCCGAGACTTTTGAGGCTGCCGGCTAGACGTCCATCACGGAGTCTTCAATCGCCCGGCGCACATTGCCTTCAGCCCGGGCCAGCCTGCGGACCGCTTCCGGCTTGTCGACGTTCGCCTTCAGCATCACCAGAGCCACCGGGACGCTGCGGCCGGCGGACTTGATCACTTCCACGGCCTGCTCGCGGCTCACATTGCAGGCGCGCATCAGAATGCCGATGCCGCGCTCAATCAGCTTGGAGTTGTGCATGTGTACGTTGACCATCAGGTTCTCGTACACATAGCCCAACCGCGTCATGGCGCCCGTCGTGATCATGTTCGTGATCATCTTCTGCGCCGACGCTGCCTTCAGCCGCGTGGAGCCGGAGATGACTTCAGGGCCGACTTCCGCGACGATCGCGGTTTCCACGGCCAACGCCAGAGGCGAGCCGGAGTTGCAGGTGATGCAGGCGGTCTTCGCGCCCAGCGTCCGGGCGTAGGCGACTGCAGCGACCACGTACGGAGTGCGCCCGCTGGCCGAGAGGCCGATCACCACGTCTTTGCGGCTGGGACGGCGGCGGGCAATATCCCGCTTGCCCAGTTCCTCGGAATCTTCGTTCACTTCGACGGGCGACGCCAGCGCCTTTGGGCCGCCGGCCATGATGTACTGCACCGTCTGCGGGCTGGTGGAGAAATAGGCGGGGATTTCGCACGCGTCCAGAGCCGCCAGCCGGCCGCTCGACCCGGCGCCGACGTAGATCAGGCGCCCGCCTTCACGGAGGGAGTGCGCGACCTGGTCGATCACCTGAGCGATCTCAGGGATCGCCTTCTTCACCGCGGCAGCGACCTTCTGGTCTTCCTGGTTGATGATGCGGGCGATCTCGACGGCCGATCGCGTATCGAGGCCACGGGTCGCCTCATTCGCCTTTTCGGTCAGGAGATCCTGGATGCTTCCGGCCGAACCATTCGAACCGTTCGGCGCGACAGGAGAAATTTCGGCGTGCGGTTGTAGACTGGTGCCCATTTGTATTTGGCTTGTGGCCCTCGGGCAAATTCGCGATGGTTCCAGGGGATGACGTGCGCTCGGCATCCGGGTTTCGCTGACTGGAGCGCGTACGAACCGATGCCAGGAGCCTTACGAAATTCGCGAATTTGCTCTGATATCCCTGCCTAATTCTAACTCGTTATCTCATGCACCTCACTAATTTTTGTTTACAGGCATGATATTTCTGCCGGGACAGATAACGGCTTGTGGATGAATCGTTTTAGGGACGCGGGAAGAAGGGAAAGATTACCAGGTATGGCTTCCGATCGAGCCTCTGCCGGCCTCGATGCCGCGAATCTGGCCGTCGCGCATGTGGATGATCCGGTCGGCAATGGCCGCGGCTTCCGGGTTGTGGGTGATCATCAGAACGGTCTGCCTGAACTCGCGATTGGACCGCCGCAGCATGTCCAGCACGGCGTCGGAGTTCTCCGTGTCGAGGTTGCCAGTGGGCTCGTCGGCGAGGACGATGGATGGCTGAGTGATGAGGGCGCGAGCAATGGCTACGCGCTGCTGTTCGCCGCCGGAAAGCTCCGAGGGGCGATGATCGAGCCGGCCCGCAATGCGCAGCAACTCGGTGAGCCGCGTGAAAAGCTGCTCATCCATCGGCTCCGGCCGGCCGGCAATCTCGTAAGCGATCTCGATGTTGGCGCGGGCCGTGAGCGTCGGCAGCAGATTGAATTTCTGAAAGATGAAACCTATGCGGGCGCGGCGCATTTTGGTGCGCTCGGCGTCTCCAAGAGACGAGAAGTCGACGCCGCCGATGAGCACACGTCCCGAACTGGCTCGCGTGAGGCCGCCAAGGAGGTAAAACAGGGTGGATTTGCCGCTGCCGGAGGGGCCGACGATGGCGACAAACTCACCCGGCTCGACGGAAAACGTCGCGTCGCGAAGCGCCGGAACTTCCAGTCTGCCGGTTCGGTAGACTTTGCCGAGGTTCTCGGCGCGAATCATCGATTCCACTCTGCGATTGTAAATGCAGGGCGCAGTGGACGAGGGCCTGGCGGGCAGACTCGCCGCCCGCGCAAATGGAACTACGAGGCCACAGGCTGGGCTGCGGTGGCGAACGCCTCGGCGTCGGCGAAGACCGGGCGGAGCAGCTTTCTGGGACCCCGCTTACGGGCGATCATGACGCGGATTCGCTCCAGCATTTCGATCGGCGTGCAGGCTCCCTTGGGCAGGAAGGCATCGGCGCGGTTGGCGCGCTCGAAGGCGCGAACGCTGCCGCTGATGAGGATCATGGGGACTTCAGGGGAAATTTCCTTCATCCGGCGGACCATCTCGTTGCCGTCCATCTGCGGCATGACCAGGTCGCCGAGGACGAGGTCGATTCCGCCCTGGCGGAATCTCTCGACTGCTTCTTCGCCGGAGCGCGCGCTCACTACCCGGTAGCCGCGGGTTTCCAGCAGGAATTTACGGACGGAAAGAATTTGTTCGTTGTCGTCGACGCAAAGGATGACTTTTTTCGGTCTCATGCTTCTCCCGGAAACGGCGCGAGCGCCCATACGGCGGCGAGGGCACACTTTAGGCGGGCGTGCGCCAGGCAGCAGGTTCGAGGTGGCCCGCATCCCGGCCCATGGGAAGACAGCATGCCGGGATTGCAATCCAGGCACGAAAGGGCTTCCCGCAAAGGCGCGGGACGCGGGGGAACGGCAGGGCATATCGCCGGCGATGGATCCCGGCCCGCGCGGTTTCCGGAGCGACTCCCGGAACAATAGCGGGCGACGGGTCGCGCCGGCATGGCTGCGATACCGCTCCGATCAGATTGTCAGTAAAAGGCGAAAGCGAACGCTTCTTACAACGAGTTTCCCGCTTGAGCCACAGACTTCCGGGGGCTGACTGAGAGCCGGTTTTCACCGAGGAAAATCGCTTCAGGACCCGGGGCCGTCAATGGCGTTTGGAAACTCGCTGGTTTGAAACGCCACGTCAGAATAGGAAGACCCACCCGGCGTGGCAATGGGGAAGAGGAAGCGAAAAAATGCGGTCACTTTCGGTATCACTTGCACCGCACTTTGTTATCGCCCCATGAATACTGTGCGACGTGCCGCCCCGGGCTGTTCAAATGGTGTGGATCGTCGAGGGAAAAGACCGGAATTTGCAGCGGTTCCGGTGCGCCCGAAAATTGATTTTTCCCTCAGGCGCCCATCCGTCAGTGATGAAACACCTGCATCATCATTTCCGACTGCACCTGGTTGAGCTGCTGGATCGTGGCTTCGAGCGTGGGGCGGTCGTCGATGGAGGCGCCGGTCAGCAGTTCGTGAAGCCGGAAAGCCGTATGGCGAATGAGGATTTCCGCGTCCTTCAGTTTGCGAGCGTCGTGCAGCAGGCCCATCTGAATCCGGGAGGCGTAACCCTGCGCCGTCTTCAGCGTCTGCGATGCCGTGCGCGTGTCGCCGGACTGGAACTGCGCGGTGGCCAGTTCGGTCATGGAGTGGACCAGTTCCGCATAGAGGTAAGGTTGCTCGTTCGGGGATGCTGCGGCAGCTTTGGCCTGAAGATCGGCGAGCGAGCGCGCGTCGGGTACGCGGTCATCTACGCCGTGAGCCCAGGCGAGAGAGGCCGGAAGAAGGACAGCGGCGACGACAGCGACAAACCGCATGACGCACCTCCGGGGAGCTGCGATCCCTCACAATACCGCAGGTCCCGCGACCTGCGCCACTGGAATCGGCCCCTGGTGACAAGGAAATGACAGGGCCGTCCCGGCATTTCCCGGGCAACAGCCCAGAGCCCGATCACTCACCACGCGGTGCCATCTGCGTGATGTTGCGTGAGCACCCGCTACTTTTCGAGAGCGACAAGCCGGTGCTTAGCCTGCCATTCCTGGTCTGGAAATTTTCCCTGGTCGGCGGCGAGAAATCGATGGTAAGCGTCCACCGCTTGCTTCGTTTGATGGAGATTATCGAAAGCCGTTGCCCACAGGAAAAGCGTGGATGGATTTTCCGGTGCGAATTTTGATCGCATGGAAAGCGCGGTCAGTTCGTCCTGATACTGGTGAAGCTCCGAGTCGGCGAACGCGATACCCGACCAGGCGTCGATATCGTCGGGCTTCGCCGCAGTCGCCTTGCGAAACGCCGCTACGGCGTCGGCATACCGTTGCTGCCGGATAAGTACCTGCCCGTGGGCGTCCAGCAGGGAGGCATCGTTGGGCTGACTTGCCAGCAGCTGCACGAACAGTGCATCGGCCTGGTCCAGATTGCCTGCCTGGAATTCCGCATCGGCCAGCATTCCCGTGACGGACGCGCTGGCAGGCTCCAGTTGGTGAAGCTTCCGCAGCCGCGCCAGGGCCTCGTCATGTTTGCCTTCGGCGCTCAGAATCGCCGCAAGCTGGGCGTTCAGAGCCGGGTCGTCAGGATCGCGGCCGAGGGCGGCTTCGACCAGCGGCTGGGCATCGCTGTACCTTTTGGCTGCCATATAGACATGCGCCAGCCCCGCCGTTGCCGCTGACGAATTCGGATCCTCGTTCAGTACCTTGCGGTACGCCTCTTCGGCCAGATCGTTGTTCCCGGCGGCCTCGGCGATCTCGGCCGCCAGCAGCGTGTCGGCCTCGGTCTCCGGTGTAAGGCGCAGCGCGGCGACGAGCGCATCGCGGGCTCCCGTGGGATCGGAGGACCGCAGCAGCCGCGCCAGGGCGCGATCGGCCTGCGCCACAGCCGCTGGATTCGGAGGGTTGGGCTGCAGTTGCAAAGCGGCCTGCAATTGCTCCTTCGCGGCCTGGCTGTCGGCGTCGTCACCTTTGGCCGCGAGCAGCATGCCGAGGGCGAGGCGAGCCTCGAATTGCTTCGGATCGGCGTCAATCGCCTTGCGGTACCAGGATTCAGCGTCAGCCGTCTGGTTCTGCGCGTCGGCCACATAGCCGCGGTCAAAGAGGGCACGGGCGTCGTTGGGATGCGCCGAAAGCCAGACATCGAGCTGGCTGGTGGCGGCGACGTAGTTCTTCGCCTCGATCGCCGACTCAATGCCTGCCATGGGGTCCGACTCCTGCGTCTGCGCCTGCGCGTCAGGATCCGTAGTGCCCGGAGGCAGCGTCGCTTGCGCCACAAGCGCGGGGCCGAGCACAGCACCAAGAGCACAAAACGCCAGAAGCCGGAGGCCGCGAGCCGCGCGCCAGGAGATCTTCACGAAAGTACTTCGCTTTCTGTGGGCGATTCGATGGACGCCGGGACATGGCCGTTCAGTACGTGCTTCAGCCATTCGCCGGTGTGCGAGCGCCGGTCACGCATGATCTCCTCAGGCGTGCCCGTCGCCACCACCTGTCCGCCGGCCGAGCCGCCCTCGGGACCGAGATCGATCACCCAGTCGGCCGACTTAATCACATCGAGGTTGTGCTCGATGACCAGGAGCGATCCGCCGGAATCGATCAGTTTGCGGAAAGCGACGAGCAGCTTGCCCACGTCGTCGAAGTGCAGACCGGTGGTCGGCTCATCGAGGATGTAGAGGATCCGGCTCCCCCCGCCACGCTTGCCGTCGCCGTTCGATGCGGAACGGCTTTCCGAGCGCGTTGCCGCCAGATGTGCCGCCAGCTTCACGCGCTGCGCCTCGCCACCGGAGAGCGTCGTCGCCGACTGGCCCAGGCGCACATAGCCGAGCCCGATCTCTTCCAGCACGGCCAGCTTGTCGACGATCTTCGGATGGCCGGCGAAGAAGCGCAGTGCCTCGCGCACCGTCATCTGCAGGACGTCGTGGATGTTTTTGTTCTTGTAGTGGATCTCGAGCGTGCTGGCTTTGTAGCGGCTGCCGCTGCATTCTTCGCACGGCAGTTCCACATCGGCGAGGAACTGCATCTCGACGGTCACCGTGCCATCGCCTTCGCAAACGTCGCAGCGCCCGCCGGGGACGTTGAACGAGAAGTGTCCTGCAGCATAGCCGCGCCGCTGCGCTTCGGACTGCGCGGCAAACAGCTCGCGGATGGCGTCGAACGCCTTGATGTACGTAACGGGATTCGATCGCGGCGTTCGCCCAATCGGCGTCTGATCGACGAGCACGATGTCGTTCAGCCGCTCCACGCCCTTCAGGTCCTTGTAGACCGCGGACGGGTCGCCGCCCTCGGTCCGCCCCAGCCGGTGCGCCACCGCTTTGTAAAGCACTTCGTGCACGAGCGTCGATTTGCCCGATCCAGACACGCCGGTGATGGCCACCAGGAGGTTCAATGGAATATCGACGTCGAGACCGCGCAGGTTGTGAGCGCGCGCCCCGCGCAGGCGCAGCCACTCCTTCGCCGATCCCGGCGGATTCCGGCGCGAGGGGACGGGGATCGTCAGCTGCCCGCTCAAATATTTGCCGGTGATCGAGGCCGGATTGTGCGCGACTTCGTCGACAGGACCGGCGGCGAGCACTTTGCCGCCAAACTCTCCTGCGCCGGGACCGAGATCGAGCAGATAATCCGCGGCGCGCAGCACATCGGGATCATGCTCGACGACCAGGATCGTGTTGCCGAGGTCGCGCAGGTCGTCGAGGATGTGGATCAGTCGCGCCGTATCGCGCGGATGCAGGCCGATCGACGGCTCGTCAAGCACGTAGAGCGCGCCGACCAGCCGCGAACCCAGCGACGTTGCCAGCTGGATGCGCTGCGATTCGCCGCCGGAGAGCGTCGAGGCCAGGCGGTCGAGGGTGAGGTAATCGAGCCCCACGGCGTCGAGGAATTTCAGCCGCTGGCGGATCTCGTGGAGGATACTGCCGGCGATCTCCTCCTGCATCGGCGTGAGCGTCAGCGACGAGAAGAAATGCCTGGCCGTGGCAATCGTAAGCGCGGCGGCGTCGCAGATATTCTTGCCTGTCCCCGGCACACCATCGCCGCCGATCCGAACCGCGCGCGCCTCCGCGCGCAGCCGCTGGCCTTTGCAGTCCGGGCAGAGCGCGTAACCGCGATACTTCGAAAGCATCACGCGCACGTGCAGCTTGTACTTTTTTCGCTCGAGATACTGGAAGAATCCATGAACGCCGAGAAACGAGCCGCGGCCGTCAAGCACGAACGACTGCTGCTCCGGCGTCAGGTCCCACCACGCAACATCCAGCGGGATCCCGTTTTGCCGCGCTGCCTTGCGCAGGTCCGTCAGGTAGGTGCGGTACTTCGGCCGGTTCCAGGGATCGATCGCGCCTTCGTCCAGAGTCTTCGCCTTGTCGGGAATGATGAGGTCGAGGTCGAAGTCGATGGTGTTGCCAAATCCCTGGCAACGCGGGCACGCCCCGTAGGGATTATTGAAAGAAAACAGGCTCGGCTCCGGCTCGCGATATTGCCGGTGGCAGGTCTTGCATTCAAACGCCGCGGAGAACCGCAGCCGTTTCGGCTCCTGCGGCGCATCCCCGTCCGCTCGTGCGGCCACC
This sequence comes from Acidobacteriaceae bacterium, assembly GCA_035503555.1. Classification (GTDB taxonomy): domain Bacteria; phylum Acidobacteriota; class Terriglobia; order Terriglobales; family Acidobacteriaceae; genus Palsa-343. The sequence goes on from DATJTG010000258.1 coordinate 8,169, forward strand.
ACTTCGTACAAAATTTCGCCCGACTCGCGGTAGCCAATCTCCGCAGCATCGACAATGCGAGCGCGATTCTCTGCGGAGACGGCAATCCGGTCGACGAGGACGAATACCGGCTGCGAGAAATCGATCTCCAGCAGCGATTCCGGCGTCGAAAACTCGTAGATATTCCCGTTCTGATAGAGCCGGTTGAATCCGCGCCGCCGGAGATCGGCGAGGCGGTCGCGCAGAGCGTCGGAAATGGCCGTCGAAGCTTTGGCGGTCTCCGCGGCCGCCGTCGCCTTCTTTGTTTTGCGCGCCGGTTTCGCCGGCTTTTCTGCATCGCTACCCGCCGGGGTAGCTGCGGGTGCAGCGTGCGCGTGGACAGGGAAAATCGCATGCAGCCGCGTACCGTCGCCCAGTGCGAGAATCGCCGCAGCAATCTCGTCGACGGTGTCGCGGCGCACGATGCCGCCGCACACGATGCAGTGCACCTGGCCGCAGCGCGCCCACAGCAGCCGCATGTAGTCGTAGATTTCCGTGGCCGTGGCGACGGTCGAGCGCGGATTGCGCGTCGAGTTCTTCTGCTTAATGGCGATGGCTGGGGCGAGGCCGTCGATCAGGTCCACATCCGGCTTCTCGATCCGCTCCAGAAACTGCCGCGCGTAGGCCGAGAGCGACTCGACGTAGCGGCGCTGGCCCTCGGCGTAGATGGTGTCGAACGCGAGCGAAGATTTTCCCGACCCGGAAACGCCGGAGACCACCGTGAGCTTTCCGTTCGGGATCGCGCAGTCGATGTTTTTCAGGTTGTGGGTCCGCGCGCCGCGGATGATGATCTCGTCGCTCAATGGATTCGTTCCAGCCCGTTGGGGAAAAGTGTCCCAGTCTGATTATAGAGGGCCGGCTGTGTTAGAAATTGATACCTATGCACTGGACCGGGGCGCTGATTCTATTGATTTTCATTGTAGTCGCCGCTGCGGCGATGCTCTTTTTTCTGCACCTTACGCGAGCGGGGCGCATTCTGCACGAGCGCATTCCTGACCGGCCGCGCCGCCGGATGTTTGTGGCTTCGATCAGCTTCTTCGTGACGTTTCTCTTCGTTCGGCTTCTGGTGATGTCCATCACCCATCACATCGGGCCGTTTGGGTGGGTGATGATGGGCGGCCGGCACATCCACCATCTGGTGTGGGGCATTCTGCTGCTGCTGATCACGGGCTATCTGCTGCTGGCGGAATGCGGGAACGGAGGAACCCCGGGCTCCATCTTCGTGAGCCGTCTCATTTCAATCCTGTTCGGGATGGGCGCCGCGCTCACGCTTGACGAATTCGCGCTGTGGCTCAATCTCGATCCGCAGGCCTACTGGACGCATGAGGGCCGCTCGAGCATTGATGCCGTGATTCTGTTCGGAGCGCTTCTGGCGATCAGCGCCTGGGGCGCGCCGCTGTTCACGAAGCGGCCTCGATAGGGTCGCCCTATGCTTCGGTGAGGATTGTTCGCGAGAGAGAGAAGGCCGTGTCGGGAATGAACCCGGCACGGCCATTTGGACAGAGAGAGCGAAGCGGCTGGTTCGCTACCGTCCTTTGGGCGAGAAGCCCATCTGGAAGGTGACCATCACGCTGCGGCCCGGCAGCAGTTCCATCGTGTCGCCCGGATCCGGCGTGTAAAGCTGCAGGTTCGAGTTCACGCCATTCGCCGCGCCGATATCGACCACATTGTGAAGATCGAGCAGGTTGTTGAAGCTCAGTTTGATCTTCGACTGATCGAACTTCGAGCTGTTGCGGATGGTGTAGTTCAGGAACAGATTGTTCATCCAGAACGGATCGAGCGGAACCGTCTGGTGGTACGCGCCGTCGTCTTCCCAGCGGCTGCCCACGCGCTTGTTGAAGAAGCCGAAATCCCAGCCCTTGTCCTGATAGGTAAGGCCGAGGCTTTCGGTGTCGTGAGGAGCCAAAGCGACCCACGCAGCCGGGCTGGCCGCGGTCGCCGGTTCGGTCGCCGTGGCCGCCTGCGCCGCTGCCGCCTCATACTTCGCCGAGCCAAGCGTGCCGTTGAGGAACAGCGCGAGTCCGTGGCTGAGCGCGATGTTCCCTTCGCCTTCCAGGCCGTTCGTGTCTGAGGGCGGCGTGGCGTAGTAGTAGGTAAAGCCCGCGTTGGGCCCGGAACTGGGCGTGTAGCTCGAGTACTGATTCACAAAGTGGATGTGGTACACGTCGTAATCCATGCTCACGCGATTCAGCTTTACAACCGTGCCGCCCTGATAGGTGGTGGCGACGGTAGGAGGCGGCGTAACCGCCACCTGGCGCCGGTCACGTCGAAGACTGCGCTGAAGGGAATGATGCTGCCGCGTCCGTACTGGCCATACACCGACCAGTCGTTGCGGATGCGGAAGTTGGCCTCCACCGAGGGAAGAACGTTGTTATAGCCGGCATCGTGGGTGACGAAGGCGTTGCAGGTTGCTGTTGTGGCGCCACTGGGGCAGGTGAGCGGCCCGACAACTTTGCCGTCGGCCCACTGCTTCAGCCACATGTTGAAGTAGGCATCCTTTACGCCGACCGTGATCGTCCAGCGCGGAATGGCGACCAGCTGATATTCGGCAAACGGCTGGAACGTGTTGATGTCAAAGTTCTCGTGGAACTTGCGATTCTTGATCAGGTCCGAGTCTTCCCACGTGCGCGGATCGCTCTTGATCTGGTAGCGGTTCGTCGGCGTGTACTCATACCAGGCGCCGGTGCGGAACACGCCCCACCGCGTCGCCCAGCTCACCTTCGTGATCTCGCCAACGCGGTTGTACTGGTTCATTTTGTCGATGGCGCTGGTGGCGCTCACCGCGGGCGATGCGACTGAGCCGGTGTCCTGGGTGTTGTTGTAGTGCTGGTGGTTCGAGTACGAGTAGGTGTAGGGCTTCGTTTCCAGGTGCCAGCCGCGGCCCCAGTCCTTCGTAAACGTGACAATCTCGAAGTCGGTCGGCACGTGGTAGAGGTAGTACTGGTAATACAGCCCGTTATACGAGCCGTCCGCGTTGAACTGGTTGTTCTGCATCAGGAAGTTATCGCCGTATTGGGCGAGCTGGGCACGGGTCGCGTCGTTGTTCGGCGTGTTGGCGTCGGCTATCACGACCGTTCCGATCAGCGAGAGATACGTCTTGTCGGAGAACTTGTACGTGAACTTCGTGCTGGCCGCGGTGCGGTACTGATAGTTGTAGGTCTGGTAGCCATCCGAGTTCATATGATGGCCTTCAAACCAGAAGTTGGCTTTCTTGTTCGGTCCGCCGAATGAACCGGAGTTGAATTCGCCCAGAATCTCGTTGGTGTTGAACGAACCATAGGACTCGGACACGCGCATGTTCTGGTCAGGCGGCAGTTCGGGCGAGAACATGTGGATCGAGCCGCCGTAGTTGGCCGGCCCCATGTCGGAAGCGGTGCCGGGGCTGCGGTCGAAGTCCACATAGCCGATGGCGGGAGCCGGGACGTAGGCCCAGGAGTGGTGGCTGGGATCGTTCGCGTCCTCGAACGGAATCCCGTCCCACGTCATCGTGTAGTCGTCGTCGACGAATCCGCGGAAATAGATCTTGGCCTGGCCGAGGCCGACGCCGTTCGTGCTGTAGCTCACCGTGCCCGGTGCAGCCTGGGTAATGTCGGCGAAGTCCGTGACGGGCGAGGTGAACTCGGTGACGTAGTCGCTGGTGATTTCAGTCCGGGCCGATCCGGCATCGAGCACCGACTTCACCGGAGACAGCCGCGACGCCAGCGACGGATCCGCGGTCGCCTCGACGGTCACTTCTTCCGATACCGACGCGAGTGCCATGGATGCGGAAACGGTGGCAGCGCTGCCCGCTGTCACCGCCACGTTGTCGTGGACGTTCGTCGAGAATCCGGGAGCCGAAATCACGATGGTATAGGTGCCGGCAGGAATGCCCTGGAGGTTGAATCGACCGTCGGCGCCGGTGACGGCATTTGCTTTGACGACGGAATCGACCGTGGCAGCGACCGCTGCACCCTGCACGGCGCGCCCGGCGGGATCGACGACCGAGCCGGAGATGGTACCGGTGGCGGTTTGGGCAGAGAGAGAGCCGGCGCCTGCGACGAGAGCGATGAGGCACGCGAACAGGCAGAGACCGGTTCGCAGGAACAATTGTCGACGGGAAACATGGCCAGACGCACGCTGGCACAGGCTCGGATGAGTCACAGATTAGCCTCCAAAGTTTTCTGGAACTGCAAAAGGGGACCGGGGGAGCTTTTTGGGTACAGAACTTGTCTCAACCCTATGAACTCTGCGTAAACGTTGCGTTACGGGGTGATTGCACAAATGTGAATTGCAGGTGTGGAGAACGGGATGCAGATGACAGACCGTTCAATTCGCGCGGTCATTTTCGAATTGCGCGGGAAGGGGCGACGGGAACCCGAATGCGCCAGGAACTTCCGGACTGTTCCCTGATTGGATACCCCGGGGGAATTGCCCGGCGATTCACAGGGAACTGCACGGTATAGTCAAGAGGGCGATTCTCACGACCTTGCTCAGGCGTGGCTAAAACCAGCGCAAACAGGGAAGGCGCGACGCTTCTGGAGGAGCCGCGGACGGATGTCTATCGTCCCGGGGCGGACCAGGAGGTCGCCGCCCGCTCTCCGCGCAACTCTCGCGCAGCCGCCGCGGCTGACGACGGCGCCGACGAGCCATTCCTGCGCACCCGTCGCCGCGTCCCGGTTCGCAATGGATGGCTCCCGCCCTGGGCGAAGACCCGCTGGGGCAAAGTCCTGCTAGGGGCGGGCGCTCTGGTTGTGATCGCTGCCGGGGCCGGCATGTACCTGGCCGCACGCAGCTTCCTCGATCACGATCCCCATTTCCGCATCGAGTCTCCGGCGTCGATTCAAACCGTCGGCAACAGCCAGTTGACTCGCGACGATTTGCTTTCCGTCTTTGGCAGTGACATCGGACGCAATCTCCTGCTGGTTCCTTTGGCCACCCGCCGCGCGCAGCTCGAGCGCTTCTCCTGGGTGGAGCACGCGACGGTGATGCGCGTGCTGCCCAATCAACTGCGCGTCTCGGTCACCGAGCGCGTGCCCGTCGCCTTCGTGCAGGTGCATGGCAGGATTCAACTCGTCGACGCGGCCGGCGTGATTCTCGACATGACTCCGCAGGAGATGGCCGAGAAGCACTATTCCTTTCCGGTGGTAAGCGGGATCAATCCCGGCGATCCGCTGTCGGTACGCGGCGCGCGCATGCAGGTGTATCAGCGCTTTGTCGGCGAGCTTGATTCCAGCGGAGAGCACTTTTCCGCCCGGCTCAGTGAAGTCGATCTCTCGGACCCTGAAGATGTTCGCACTGCCGTCGCTGACAAAGATACTGAGGTTCAGCTGCAATTTGGGCAGGAAGACTTTCTCGCGCGCTGGCGCAACTACGAGTCGCACATCGCGCAGTGGCGCGCGCAGTATCCGCGTCTTGCCGCAGTCGACCTGCGCTATGAGCATGAAGTGGTGCTGAAGATGGCGCCCGATCCCGAACAGGCGGCCGCTCCGAGCGCGCCGGCCGCCGCATCCCCGAAACCCGCGCCTCCGGCGAAAAAGAAGATCGCCGCGAAAGCGAAGAAGCCGATCGCCAAACCGCATCCGGCGAAGCACTCGAGCCAGGGGGCGCGATGAGCCAGCAGCCGGAGAATATCCTTGCGGTGCTCGATGCGGGCAGCGCCAAAGTGCGCGTCCTGATCGCAGAGATTCACGATGGCGCCCTGCGCTACCGCGGTCACGGCGTAGCCAATGCCGCGGGCATGCGCAAAGGGCTCATCGCCGATCTGCGCCCGGCGGCCGAAGCCATCAACGCCGCAGCGGTGATGGCGGAAGACCGCGCGGATACGACCATCGAGCGCTGCATCGTCGCCGTCGGCGGACCGCACATTCGCGGCGTCAACAGCCGTGGAGGCATCAGCCTGGGCACGCGCCTGCGCGAAATCACCAAAGAGGATGTGCGCGCCGCCGTCGATCGCGCCCGGTCCATCTCCCTGCCGTCGGATCGCGAAGTTCTGCATCTGCTGCCGCAGCAATTCATTCTTGACGAGCAGCCGGGCATCCACGATCCCGTGGGCATGGTGGGGAATCGGCTTGAGGTGAATCTGCACATCGCCACCAGCTCCGCCAGCGCGCAGCAAAGCATCATCACCTGCTGCAACAAGGCTGGACTTGAAGTCACGGATACGGTCTTCGAGGGAATCGCCGCCGCGGAGGGAACGCTTTCCGCTGACGAGCGCGAGCTGGGCTCGTGCCTGCTCGACATCGGCGCGTCGACTTCGGAATTGGTCGTCTACTTCGAGGGATCGGTTGCGCACACCTCCGTGGTGCCCATCGGCGGCGATCACTTCACCAACGATCTTGCCGTCGGCCTGCATGCCACGGCGCCGGAAGCCGACTGGCTGAAGATCAATTACGGGCATTCCGTGGTCACAGCGATTCCGCAGATGAATGAAGTGGAGGTGACCGGACTGCCGGGGTACGAGCCGCGCGTGGTGCGCCAGCGCATGATCGCGGAGATTCTCGAGCCGCGAGCCAGAGAGATGTTTCAGATGCTGCGCGACAATCTGCGCCAGGGCGGAGTGCTCGAGGCTCTCGGAGCCGGATGCGTTCTGACCGGCGCCGCATCGCGCCTGCCGGGCCTGCTGGATACCGCGGAGAGCCTGCTGCGCGTGCCGGCACGCATCGCGTCCCCGGTGCCGCTTTCGCAGATGCCGGCGGAACTGGCTTCGCCGGAATACGCAGTGCTGACGGGGTGCCTTTTATATGCGCACCGGACGAGCGTGACGCGCGCCGCCGAGAATGCCGGCCTTCGCGCCAAGCTGCGCGCGATTTTCGCGGGCAGCGTGTGAAGCAGGGTTTGAACGAAAACGAGCAGCAGACAGCAGAAGGAATCACCCCAGGGAGTGAAGGAGAAGAAGCCGATGAACCAGCCACAAGAAATTCGCATTCAGTATCTCGAAGAGCTTCCGCGCGGCGCGAAGATCAAGGTCATCGGCGTGGGCGGCGGGGGCGGCAATGCGGTGAACCGGATGATCGCCGCGAATATGGAGGGCGTCGAATTCATTGCCGCGAATACCGACCGGCAGGCGCTGCAACTGTCTCACGCTCCGGTGAAGATTCAGCTCGGCGTCAAACTCACCAGCGGGCTGGGTGCGGGCGCCAATCCTGACGTCGGCCGCCGCGCCGCGCTCGAAGACTCCGAGAAGATCATCGAGGCTCTCGAGGGCGCGGACATGGTTTTCGTCACCGCCGGCCTCGGAGGCGGAACGGGCACTGGCGCCGCTCCGGTGATCGCGTCGCTGGCCAGCGAAATGGGCGCGCTCACCGTGGCCGTGGTCACGCGTCCGTTCGCCTTCGAGGGCAAGCGGCGCATGATGCAGGCTGAGCGCGGGATGCAGGAACTGCTGGAGAGCGTCGACACGATGATCGTGATCCCGAACGAAAAGCTGCTGGCCGTCGCGAAGGACGCCGGGTTCTTCGAGTCCTTCCGCATTGCCGACGACGTGCTGCGGCAGGGCGTGCAGGGGATCTCCGACATCATCACGATCCCGGGGATCATCAATCGCGATTTCGCCGACGTGAAGACCACGATGGCCGGCATGGGCTATGCCGTCATGGGTACGGCGGTGCGCAGTGGTCCCACGCGGGCGGTGGAAGCCGCGCAGGCGGCAATGGCGTCGCCGCTTCTCGAGTCCGGCGCGATCGATGGGGCGCGCGGCATCCTCATCAACATCACCGGCTCCAGCACGCTGAAGCTGACGGAAGTGAATCAGGCCTCGACGCTGATTCAGAGCGCGGCGCACGAAGACGCGAACATCATTTTCGGCGCAGTTCTCGACGAGAACATGGAAGACGAAGTCAAGATCACGGTCATTGCCACGGGTTTCAAACAGGGGTCGGCGGAGCGGCGCGAACACATGCTGACCGCCGCGATGCGGCCTGACCTTGCGGCGCTTCCGATTGAGGTGCGTCCGGTGGTTCCGCGCTTCGCCAGCGAAGACGAGGATATCGAGGTTCCCGCGCTTTTCAACCCGCATCCCCCGGTTTTTGTCCCGGTGACGGCTCAGGAGGTCATTTCGGCCTTCGCTCCGGAGCCGCTCCGAACGGAACCGGGGTTCTTTCGGGCCGAGCTGGAGCCAGCCGCCGACCACGAAGAGGCGGTCACCGTCGCCGTGGCCGCGGAGGAGCCGAAGCCTGAGGTTTATAGAGAGTCGCCAGCCCCACTTTTTGAGCCTGAACCGGCGGAAGATCTGGATATTCCAGCATTTATGAGAAAAGGCGGTCTGTAGCAGGGATCACTGAAAAGTACCATTCGTTGCATGTAAAAATGTACTTGATGGGCAATGGTTTCCGGTTATAGTGAACCCAGCGTTTCTGTCCGCCATCCAGGCACATACATTGCAAGCGACTCGCCCGCGAGTCGCGGGTTCAATTAGTTGGTTGGATAGCAGGAAACGCGTCGGTCCCAGGCGGTGCACGATGTGCCGATTTGGGAACGGTGGGAATCGGCAGTAAGCATGGCAATGCACCACCAGGCGGTTTTCTGCGGCACGATGGGAGCAGGGTGTCTGGATTTTTGAGGAAGAGATTCTCCTGATGAAGCGCGTTCTAATCCCTCTCTTCGTGGCTGCGCTCAGCGCGCAGTTGCCGCTCCACGCGGCGTCCGCCACCGGATCTTCGACAACCACGACGACCCACCACCCCGTTCATCACACGCGAACGCGGATTCACGAGTCGGCGGCGACCCGGCGTCATATTGCTTCGCTGCAGCACAGCGAGCGCGTCACCAGGACGCATGTGGTGGCCGTCCATACTGTGACGACGGTGCACGGCGGCACGACCGCGCATCTGCGCCGCGCCAGCCTGCATCACCGCTACTACGAGCGATTCACCGCCAGTTCCTTTGCCGACAGCGATGTGACCGTGGGCGACGTCACGACCGGTGAAGATCCTGTGGTCCGCCAGGCAGCCATCAACGCTCTGGGAGACATGAACGGAACGGTGGTGGCGATCGATCCTTCCAACGGCCGCATTCTCGCCATGGTGAACCAGAAGCTCGCGCTTTCCAGCGGCGCCGAGCCATGCTCGACCATCAAGCTTTCGGTGGCGCTGGCAGCCCTGGAAGAAGGCATCATCACCAAAGACACGCCGGTCAACCTGGGCGGAAACTATCATCTGAACCTCACCGAAGCGCTGGCGCACTCGAACAATCTTTACTTCGAGACGCTGGGCCGCAGGCTCGGTTTTGAACGCGTACGGCACTATGCGACGGAGTTCGGTCTCGGCGAACTGGCCGGCTACGACATTCCCGGCGAGAAACCCGGTCTTTATCCCGACGCGCCGATCCCGGAAAGTGAAGGCGGCGTCGGCCGCATGTGCTCGTTTGGCGAGGGCGTTTCGATGACGCCGCTCCAACTGGGAGCGCTTGTGGCCGCGATCGCCAACGGCGGAACTCTTTATTACCTTCAGCATCCAACCACTCCCAATGAGGTTCTGAACTTCCAGCCGCGCATTAAGCGCACGCTGAACATCGGTCCGATCCTTCCTGAGATTCAGGACGGTATGGACGCCGCGGTTCGCTACGGCACCGCGCGATCGCTGCGCGCCAATTTCAACGAGTTTCCCGTGCTGGGCAAGACGGGCACCTGCTCCGATGAGGGCACGCGCTTCGGCTGGTTTGCTTCCTACGCCGACACGCAATACGGGCGCATCGTTGCGGTCTTCTTTCTCGAGGGCGGACGGCCTACGTTCGGGCCCAAGGCGGCTGAGCTGACCGGAATTTTTTATCGCAATCTGCTCGACAGCAGCTACTTTGCCGCCAGGCAGCCAACGGATGTGCCGGCGCCGGCCACCACCGAGGTGGGAGCGCCTCAGTAAGCGGCCTCCCTTTCCTGCACAGCCGCAGTCGCCGATAGCACGGATCAGGCGGCCTTCCGTCCTCTCGAAGGCCTCTCCTTATGAACGGCGTTGTCGTCGGAGCGCAGCAGCTTGTCCCGGCGCTTCGCCAGTTCCGCGCTAAGCTCCGCTCCGGTCAGAATCGCCAGCGCCATCAGGTAGGTCCAGAACATTAACCCGATTACAGCTCCCATTCCGCCGTAGAGTTTTGAGTAGCCGGAGAAGTGGCGGAGATAAAAGCTGAGAATCGCCGATCCGACGAACCACACGGCAATGGCAAATACCGCTCCGGGCAACGTTGAGCGGAAGCGCTGGCGCACGTTGGGCCCGAGGAAGTACACCAGCTCGAGGCCAAGAACGAAGCACACAAATACCGCAGCAATCCGGATGACCGGCCACAGTTTTTCCAGGATTGGGGGCATCGCGATGAATTCGCCCAGGTAATGCGCGAAATGGGGTCCGGCGAACAGGGCGAACATGGATACGGTGAGCAGGGCGCCGCTCGTGAACGTGAGGATCACAGCTTGCAGCCGGTCCCGCAGCCACGAGCGCTCCCGCTTCACGTCGTAGGCGATGTCGAGCGCCGCAATCAGCGAGGTAAATCCTCCGGTCGCCGACCAGATATAGCTCAACAGGCCGAAAGAGAAAGCACCCCGGTGCGGCGTCAACAGCGCGCCCACCATTTTCACCACCATGTTGAGCGAGTTGGGCGGCACCAGCATCGCCAGAACGCCGAGCAACTCCACGGCGAGGCCAGGAAGCCGCAGCAGCGACAGGAACGCCACGACCGTCATCAGCAGCGGAACCAGGGACAGCATCGACCAGAAGGCCAGTCCCGCCCCCACGTCGAGGACACGCGTTCGAATCAGTTCTCGGCCCACGATCGATGCGAGGGCCCGAAACTCCCGCCACCGCCGCCGCCACGGCCGACGACGACGGCGTCCGTGGCGTTTGCTGCCCCTGGAACGTGCGTTAACCTGCGGGGATGCGCCTGCCTCCAGGCTCGGGCTGATCCTGATTTGCCGCACGACCGGGCCCCCCAATCGAATCGCTTCCCTTGTGCGATGGCAAATCACGAAACTACGGATGTTCCTCCCCCGCAGATTCTCCCCTGAATGCTTGCTCGCATCGCGGTTTTCTGCGATACAGGTAAGGATTTGCGCGCGGAGGTGCCATGAAGCGCCGATTGATTATTCCGGTTTGCCTTTTGTCGATCTGCCTTGCCCCGTCGTCCATGCCTCTTTTTGCCCAGAGCGGGCAGGAGGTTTCGATCCCGAGCGGCAGCGAGACTGTCAGAGCGCTGGTCTATCAGCCGACAGGGCCATTGGCCCGAGGTTCCGGCAAACATCCCGGGCTCATCGTGATTCACGAGTGGTGGGGGCTGAATGACTGGGTGAAGCAGCAGGCGCAGCAGTTCGCCGCCGAGGGCTATGTTGCGGTGGCTGTGGATCTCTATCGAGGCAAGGTCGCCACGGACGCGGAGACTGCGCATGAGCTGATGCGCGGCTTGCCCCAGGACCGCGGCGTGCGCTCGCTCACCGCCGCCGCCGCCTGGCTGGCGCAACAGTCCGACGTCGATCCGCAGCGCATTGGCGCGATCGGCTGGTGCATGGGCGGGGGGTATGCGGCGCAGCTCGCGATAGCCGATCCAAATTTGAACGCCGTGGTGATTAATTACGGTTCGCTCCCGACCGACCATGCCGCGCTGGAGGAGATTCATGCCGCGGTGCTGGGTAATTTCGGCGGGCTCGACCAGGGAATTACGCCCGACGATGTGCACGCGTTTGCCGCCGCCATGCAGTCCCTGGGAAAGCCGGTGGACGTGAAGATCTATCCCGACGCCGGCCATGCGTTTGAGAACCCGAGCAACAAAACCGGATACCGGCCGGCAGACACCGAGGATGCGAGGGCCCGGTACGAGCATTTTTTGTCCGACCATCTGCGGCCCACGATGCGGTAGAGAAGCCGCGCAAGTCTCTCCGAATGGCCGGGTGTGGATTACTTTAGTAATTCTATTGTTCGTGCAGGACGAACGTGAAACCCCTTTTCAATCATGGGGCAGATAGAAAAGCCAGCGGAAATTTACCCTCGTTGCTGTCGCTGGAGTAACCTGGCTCGGCGTGGCTCAAGTACCTTTAGTTTGAGCGCCGGTTACCAAGTTTTTGAAAATAGTTGTTGCGGAGGCCTTCGCGAACGTGTTAACTATGCAGCCAATAATACAAAAATTCCTGCCTTGGAGTGCATGGAGAAAGTGCAGAAACACGAGCAACACGTATGAAAATTGGAACGACGATTCGGGGTTACCGGTTGCAAAAAGGCCTGTCGCAGGGGGATATCGAAAAACGCACAGGTTTGCTTCGCTGCTATTTGTCGCGGGTGGAAAACGGGCACACGGTTCCGTCGCTGGATACGCTGGCCAAGATCGCCGGCGCGTTGGAACTCCCGCTGGCGCAATTGTTTGCTGAGGATACGCTGGGCCGCCAGCTCCAGTCGCAAAAGCTCTCTGACGACGAACTCCGCTTCCTGACGCAGATTCGCCGCTACTCCACCAACCTGAACGACAGCGACCGCAAGCTGCTCCTCGCGATGGTCAAGAAGTTCGCGACCACGGCCGCTCGGTAGATTTCCGGCCCCATGGCGCCGCGCCACCCCAGCGCGGCGAGCTGCAGAGTTTTCCATAAGGCATGAGTCCAGGCACGCGCTCGGGGCGTTCTATGCTCCGGTGGGTGCGTAGGCTGCCCGCAGTCCCCACGCGATCAGCAGCAGGATGAACGCGGCGACGCCGATGGCGGTCGCTCGCCTGCGCAGAAACGTGGTGCGCGGCGCGCCGATCCGCGGCACCAGCGGGAGCCCCAGCGCGATGCCGCTGAGGAAGCCGCCGAGGTGCGCCGTATTGTCGATCTGTATGGCGGTGTGGGCGACCCACAGGCCGGCGTCGATCACAAAGTTGATCAGAGCAAATTGCCATACGCTGCGCCGCAGCTTCTTCAGGTCGCTTTGCGGAATCGGGAGCAGCGGCGAGCGCAGCAGCATCAGCAGCACACCTGCGATGCCAAACACCGCGCCCGATGCGCCTGCGCTGAGAATCCCGCCGGGCTGATCGTAGAAAGCGGGGTGAAAGGTCACGCTGACCAGATTTCCGGCGACTCCCGTTAACAAATACGCGGCAAACATGCCGAATTCGCCCAACAGGGGCTCCCCCAGCAGGCCGAGATTCCAGAGGCACCACATATTCGCGCCGATGTGGATCCATCCAAAGTGCACAAAGATCGACGTAACGATCCGCCACCATTCGCCATCGTGCAGGACAAGGCCGCCGTTGCAGAGCAGGCGAAACGACGACGGGTCGCTGAACGTGGGGCCCATGATCGAGCCGCTCTGATAGAGCGTGTACAGATAGACCGCGAGATTGATCCCCACCAGCCAGTACGTCGCCGGCGCATGCGCCCAGTGGCGCCGGCGCTGCGGTTGCGGCGGGCGGTATGCCGTGTCCGGGGGCGGATACCATCCCTGCGGGCTCTGCGGCGTCCCGGCTCCGGGCACTGGTCCGGGCGGTAAGATTTCCGGTTGAGGTGCGCCGCCGCGTGAGTCCATGTTCTTACCCTATCGTTCCCGGACCATCGTGACAAACAATTCCCGGATGCGCGCTTGCCAGACCCGGCACGGTCGGCCAATTCGCGCCCGCGCGCCGGTCGCGAGCAAAGGTTGCGAAGCGTACACCGCAGCGAACCGGATCTCAGCAGCCTCGCGCGCGCCTCGTTAAAATTCCTGTGAGGGCACAAAGCAACTTCAGCCCATCTGCAATGCTGCAATCCGGAGAAGAGAATTGAGCGGAGAAAAGAAGATCGCCCGTGCGCTGCTGAGCGTGACGGACAAGACCGGCCTGGTGGATTTTGCGCGGCAACTGGCGGGCTTCGGCGTGGAACTGGTATCGACCGGGGGCACTGCGCGTACCCTGCGCGAAGCAGGCCTTGGAGTGCGCGATATCGCCGATCTCACCGGCTTTCCTGAGATGCTCGACGGCCGCGTGAAGACGCTCCACCCGAAGGTGCATGGCGGCATTCTGCATCGCCGCAGCGACGCGGAGCATCGGGCTCAGGCCGCCGCTCATGGCATCGAGCCCATCGACATGGTCGTGGTCAATCTCTACGCCTTCGAGAAGACTGCCGCGAAACCTGGCGTGAGCGCAGCCGAAATCATCGAGAACATCGATATCGGCGGACCGTCGATGGTTCGTTCGGCCGCCAAGAATTTTGAAGACGTCGCCATCGTCACGGCGCCTGCCGACTATCCCGCCCTCGCCGAAGAATTGAAGGCGCACGCCGGCGCCCTCACCCTCGCCACGCGCTGGAAGCTCGCGCAGAAGGCCTTTGCCGCAACTGCCGCTTACGACACCGCGATTGCCAATACGCTTGAGCGGATGGCTTCGACCGATGACGCGCATCAGACAGCCGCGTTCGCCGATGAGTTTCCGGCCGCTCTGCGCATCGCTTATCCGCTGGTCCAGTCTCTCCGTTACGGCGAAAATCCCCATCAGCGCGCTGCGCTCTACGCCGACGGCTCAGGCACGGGCATTGCCGGGGCCGAGCAACTCCAGGGCAAGGAGCTGAGCTATAACAACCTCGTCGACCTCGATGCGTGCTGGGACCTGGCCCAGGAATTCGACGAGCCCATGGTGGCCATCATCAAGCACACCAACCCCTGCGGAGCCGCGACTGGCGTTGACGTACTTGAGGCCTACAGGAAGGCCCTGACCTCCGATCCCGTTTCCGCGTTCGGCGGAGTGATCGGCGTCAATCGCGAAATCGACGGCCCCGCCGCCGAGGAGATGGCTGCGCTCTTCGTCGAAGCCATTGCCGCTCCCGGTTTCACTGCCGAAGCGCGTGCTCGCTTTGCGGCGAAAAAGAATCTCCGCCTCGTCGTCGTCAAGCCCGCGAACACCGCGCGCGTGGTGAAGCAGGTTTCCGGCGGCCTTCTGCTGCAGGACGCCGATCGCGGCCGCGTCGCTGCCGGCGACTTAAAGATCGTGACCCAGCGCAAGCCCACGCCCGAAGAGCTGGCCTCGCTCAGCTTTGCCTGGAAAGTCTGCAAGCACGTGAAGTCAAACGCCGTCGTTTATGCGCGGAACGGCCAAACCATCGGCGTCGGCGCGGGGCAGATGAGCCGCGTCGACGCTGCGAAATTCGGCGCGATGAAGGCTGTGCAGCCGCTCGCCGGTTGTGTGGCCGCCTCCGACGCGTTCTTTCCCTTTCCCGACGGATTGGAAACGGTGGCGCAGGCTGGCGCAACGGCCGTCATCCAGCCCGGCGGATCGGTGCGCGACAACGAGGTGATTGCCGCGGCCGACCGCCTCGGCCTCGCAATGGTCTTTACCGGCATGCGTCATTTCCGCCATTAGAAATTTTCTGCGCGGCTGTCCAAAGCGAGGGTTGGCCGCGCGTCATGGTAGTGGCGGAGGGAAGAGCCGCCCAATTCATGACGGAGGAAGAACAATGCAATATCTACTGATGTTGTACGCGGATGAGAGCGGCTGGACCCGGATGTCGAAAGCCGAGCAGGAGCGCGGTGTCGCCGCCTATGCGGCTTATACCGAGGCGCTGAGCGCAGCGGGAGCGTTGAAGGGCGGCAATCGACTGGCCCCCAGCGGCTCGGCCACGCGTGTGACCGTTGCCGACGGTAAGACGCAGGTTCTCGATGGTCCCTACGCGGACACCAAGGAGCAACTAGCCGGCTACTATCTGATTGACGTACCGGATCTGGATGCCGCGCTTTCCTGGGCGAAGCGAAACCCGGGCGCCAGCCACGGCATTGTGGAGGTGCGCGCTCTCTGGACCGACCCAAGGTAGGCTCCGCGTGCCGCTGAATGCAGCAGTGAGAGAAGGCGAAGCCGAGACCAAAGTTGTGGCCGAAATGGTCGTCCGCCGCAGCTACGGAAAACTCGTCGCCTTTCTCGCTGCCCGCACCGGCGATGTAGCCGGCGCTGAAGATGCGCTTTCAGAAGCCTTTGCTGCGGCCCTCGAAACGTGGCCGCAGCAGGGTTGTCCTGCAAATCCCGAAGCATGGCTGCTCACAGTCGCGCGCCGAAAATCGATCGACAATATTCGCCGCAATGCGCGGATCGACGACCATGCCGAGCTTGAGACGCTGCCATCGTTTCCCCATGCTGCGGAAGACTCTGCGCAGATTCCGGACCGACGGCTGGCATTGATGTTCGCCTGCGCTCACCCTGCCATCGAAGCCTCCATTCGCTCGCCGCTGATGCTGCAGGCGATTCTCGGACTCGATGCGAAGGCCATCGCCTCGGCATTTCTTGTATCGCCTGAAGCCATGGGCAAGCGCCTGGTGCGCGCCAAGCAAAAGATTCGCCAGGCCGGAATTCCGTTTCGCGTGCCGGAGCGCGCTGAAATGCCGGAACGCCTGGCGGCCGTGCTCGAAGCCATCTATGCCGCATTCACCGAGGGCTGGAGCGATCCCCTCGGCAACGATGCAGCGCGCAGCGACCTCACCGGCGAGGCCCTGTTTCTGGCCGAACTGGTGAACGAGCTGCTGCCCGGTGAACCGGAAGCTCTCGGGCTCCTCGCGCTCATGCTGCACTCGCAGGCGCGGCGTCCGGCACGCCGCAGCGCCGAGGGCGAGTACGTTCCGCTGGCGCAACAGAATCAGGACCTGTGGGATCTCGCCATGATCCGGCGCGCCGAATCGCTGCTGGTTGGCGCGAGCAAGGCCGCATCGGTGGGGCGCTATCAGCTCGAAGCCGCCATCCAGTCGGCTCACGTCGAACGATGTCGCACGGGCAAGGCAAACTGGGATGCTGTCGTGCATCTCTACGACGCGCTGCTGGCTCTGACGTATTCGCCTGTCGTTGCCATCAATCGAGCGCTGGCCCTCGGCGAACTGCGCGGGCCCGCAGCGGGAATCGCCGCGATGCCGCTGCCCGCTAACGACGCGCGCCTGGCGGAGTATCAGCCCTACTGGGCGGCACGGGCAGAATTGCTGCGGCGATCGGGCCACGCGCAGGAGGCGCGCCAGGCCCTGGAAATCGCGATCGGACTCGCTGCCGATCCGGCCGTGCGACGTTATTTGGAACAACGGCGCGCGGAATTTCCTGTGGAATGAACGCAAATAACAAGGCCACGTCAGCCGGCGTTCGAGCTTCGATGCAAAGCTGCTCGGCCGCACCCGAAAAGAGCGACACCGGCGGAGAAGATTCCCCGCCGGTCCCGGTTAGCTGACCTCGACCCGCTCCAGCTCGCGAATGTACTCGACAACCGTCTCACTCCAGCCGTCGATGTGCGTCCACGGGCCGTAGCCAACGCCGTTGCGGTAGCTGGCTACGTTGATCACGTAGCCGCGGCCGCGAGGCGCGGGCACGCGATCGTGCGTCTGCTCGTCGGTGATCACGATGAGCCGGTCGTACGTCTCGTCGATCCGGTTCAGCGCCTCACCCAGCAGAGTGCCGCTGTGCGGCTGGCTCTGGTCGAGCGCGTCGCGCAGAGCAAAGCCGCGCCGCGCCGGCGCCCGCGCCAGCTTGTCGGAGAAGGTGTATACGCTCACCGTCTCCGCAATCTCGCGCAGCAGCACCGCCAGGCCGTACGCCGCATCCGTGCGCAGCATCTCCGAACGGCGGGAGAGCTGCGCCACCATGCTGCCGGATACGTCCACCAGCAGCACCGTGCGGCCGGGCAGCTTTTCGCGACCCGCCACCGAGCGGAACATCGCCTGCTCCAGCGCATCTTCCCACTGCGGCGCATAGCGCGCCGCCGCGAGAAAGCGGAAGGGCAGAACGCGATCCGTCCTCATGGCCGCCAGTGCGCTGAGCACGAGCGACTCGTCCACCGCGGCATCCTTCATGTTGCGAAGGTTGCGCAGCAGCGCCAGCGCGCCCAGCTTGCGCTCCGCGAGCAGACGCTCCCAGCTGGCGCGCTTGTCGCCACCCGCGGAGAGCGCCACCTCCCACGTGTCCGGCGTCGCCAGCGCGCCGTCGATCAGGCGCTTCCACACCGCAGCCTGCTCTGCGTCGCGCGGCTTTGCGTGACACAGAAACAGCACGTCGCGCAGACGCACCACGCCGGCGCGGTCGTACTTCGCCAGCGCATACTCGTCGAAGCGCGGAAATGCCGCGGCGAGCCCCTTCTTTACCTGGCCGGAGAGCGGCGCGCGCCCATCGGCCCAGTAAATCGCGACAAACTCTGCCAGCTCATCGGCGCGCTGGATCACGCGCGCGAGCGTCTCAGCCACCCGCTCGCGATGCGTCGCGTGACGCGCCATCTCGCGTACCAGCAGCAGCGGCGCGTGACGCAGCTTCATCGCCGCGCGTGCCTCCACGGCCAGCGCTGCTACCTTCTCCGCGGCAACCTTCGGCACCAGCTCGCGGATGCGGCCGGCGATCTCCACGCCGTCCTCGTAGAACTGGTTCTCCCACAGCAGGCAGGCGAGGACGCTGCGCCGCAGGGCCAGCTCTGCGCTGATCGCGCGCGCCGGCGCCCCTTCGTGCGTGCGCGGCTGTGCCAGGTGCCCCAGCTTCAGAATGTTCAGTCGTGCCATGCTTCTGCTCCTTTCGTGAAATGCAGCGCCGCCGGGGAATGAGCGACCGCGGACGAGCTACATGCGCTTGCGCGCATGGCAGGAATCGAACCTGCGGTCTCCGCATAATGCGGCGCTCTACCGTTTGAAGTACCCGCAATCTGCGCCACCGGCGGCGCAGGGTTTCTGTTGAAAGCGTTGCTCGTAAAATCGAGACGCCGGGGAATCAGCGACGACGGTCTTTGAGGTGTCCTGACCGCTGGACGACGTGAACTTCCGTTCACGGCAGGATTCGAACCTGCGTCACCCGCGCTCAAGGCGAAGTATCCGTTGTCTGCGCCACCGGCGCGACGTTAGCTGTCGTCGAAGTCGTCGTCCTCGTCGTCGGCATCGATACAGACTGCCGTCTCGCCAAAGCCGATCTTCCTGCTCGTCCGGATCGGCGGAGCGACGTGGATCGCGAGCTTCTTCATTTCCTTCCAGTCCGGCTTAGCCTTGTCGTTGTAGCCCGAGCATTCGCGCACGACGAACGGCACCTGAATCTCGGGATAGGTGGCCCGGCAGACGACCATCATCTCCGACTCCCGATAGCCGCTCATGATGTGCCCGTTGCTGCACGTGCGGCAGAGCGGCGCCGAGCCCAGCGGAGTTGCTCCCTTCATCGATATCTTGCCCATGGCAAGCCTTTCTATCCGGCAAAACCGGAGGTAAGTGGCCGGGGAATAAGTCGACAACAGCACAACGGTGCTCTATCCAGCTGAGCTACACGAGATCGCTCCCGTGGCGGGATTCGAACCCGCGACCACCGGCTTACCAGGCGAAGTATCTGTTGCCTGCGCCACCGGCCAAAGAGGTGGACGCGCGCGAAGTTGCAGCACCGGGGAATGATCGAAGAGAGTTCAGAGCCATTCCGGTTGCGGAACCTTGCAATGCAGGGTTAAGCCCCCGTCCCGCCGTCTTCCTGGCTTGCCGGGTATCCTGTCCCGGCGCTTCGTTGGCAGGAAGTAGCTCTCTTCTGTAGCCACCGGCGCCAGATCATCGCTGAGGGATCAAACGAAGGCAGTACGTGGTCGATTGTCGAGTCGAAGGAACTGCCTTCTTCGCCACTCAGCGGCGATTCTGTTGTTTTTACGAGTGCGCAGGAGTTTGCCGGCTGAGGTTACCGGAAATTGAGATACCACGCCCGGCAGCTATCGGAGCCGACTGGCTTCGCTAGCCTTTCGATCGAGTTATGCGTTATGGATCGCATCGGGCGTTCTCCTGTGCAGTTGATAATGTGCCATGCTCTGTGACAAAAAGCAAGCGAGTTACGGAATATTTTTGAGTTATCGTTCGGGATCAGTCGACGGGCGCCTCATACGCACACACGCGAGCGTCAAAGCTGCAAGAATTGCGAGCGGGCGGCGCCCATTCAGCGCTCCAGTGGCGCGGTCCTGATGTCAGAGGGCGCGGCGGCCTGCGAGCCTGCCCCTTTATACTTAAGGTCAGAGCTTCAGCCCATTCAGCGAGACTGCATTCCCATGGCTCGCGTGTGCGCTGGCCGAGCAGGACCTTATGTTTGCCATGCTGCGATTCATATGGAATGCGACCAGCGGCCACCGCTTCCGGCCGTGGCGCAGCGAATATCTCAAGTGGCGCATCGAGACCTATTCCGGCATGAAGGCGGAGGAACTGCGCGCCGGAGATGTTCTCGGTTTCGTGTGGCGTGAGAAATGGAACCTCCTGCGCTATTTGCGCTGGACGGGAAAGATGGAGTCGCTGAAGCGCCAAAGTAAGGATCGCGAGCAGGGAAGTGGAGCGTAAAGATGACTGCAAAGCAGAACTCACGGCGGGACTTTCTGAAGAGCGCATCGACTACTCTGGCCGCGGCCGGGCTGGCATCGGCAATGCCCAGGGCGATGGCGGCGTCGGGAGCTCTCGACGCACAGCCGCAGCATCAGGGTTTCACCGGGCCCGATTCGCTCCGCTCCCATGCCACGCCGCGCGGCCTGCTCGTCGGATGCGCTGTCGTGCCCGAACTGCTCAGCGGCAACGCACAATATGCGGGCCTGGTGGCGGAGCAGTGCAGCATTCTGGTACCTGAAAACGCGCTGAAATGGCAGGCGCTGCGCCCTGCGCCTGACAAATATGATTTTCGCGGTGCGGACGCCATCATGGCCTTCGCTCAGGCCCACGACCAGCGCGTGCGCGGCCACAATCTCTGCTGGCACGAGGCGCTTCCGGCATGGTTTGCGGCCACCGTGACGAAGGAGAACGCGCAGCAGTTCCTCACCGAGCACATCCACACGGTGGCGGGCCGCTACGCCGGCAAGCTGCAGTCATGGGACGTGGTGAACGAGGCCATCGATCCGAAGAGCGGCCGCGCAGACAATCTGCGGAAGTCGCCGTGGCTTGAGATGATAGGCCCCGGGTATCTCGACATCGCTTTCCATGCCGCGCGCAAGGCCGATCCGACTGTTCTGCTGACCTATAACGATTACGGCATCGAGCTCGACTCGCCGGACCAGACCGCGAAGCGCGACGCCGTGATGGCTTTGGTGCGCGGGATGAAGACGCGTGGCGTTCCCATCGATGCGGTTGGCGTGCAGAGCCATCTGGACGCCAGCGCCGGATTGCCTGGCGCCGGACTGCGGACGTTTGTTCGCGAGTTGCACGGCATGGGGCTCCAGGTCTTCGTCACCGAACTCGATGTCAACGACCGCAAGCTCACCACCTCTGTCGCAGAGCGCGATCTCGCGGTCGCCGGAATCTACCGTAATTACCTCACGATGATGCTGGCAGAGCCGAACGTGAACGTTGCCCTTACCTGGGGCATCACCGACCGCTACACATGGCTGCGAGGCCCGAAATACGGCCGCACCGACGGCCAGCCGAATCGGCCATTGCCCTTTGATGCCGATGACAATCCCACGCCCGCGTTTTTCGCCGAGCGCGCCGCCATCGACACCCGCAAGGTGCAAAGTTAATGCTGGATCGCGTCCTCGCGCGGAAACCCAACCACGCGTTGGTCCGTCAAACCAGGCAGCGTTGGAGAGGGAAGCGAGCGGACACAATGCGCGGCCTGGCATGGAGCGGAATTCTGATTGCGGCAACGGCCTGCCTCGCCCAGCAGCCGGCGCAGTCAACGCCTCAATCCGAGCAGCAGGCGAATCCGTTTCCCGAGAGTCAAAGCGAGGCCGCACAAAAGCAGGCGCAGCAGCAACAGCAACAAGCTGCGCCGCAAACGCAGCAGCCGGCAACGCAGCCCGTACCCGGCACGCCGCAGGTGCGCCCGCCGCAGTATTTCGCAGCCGATCCAAACCAGGAGCCGCCGACGTTTCACGTCAGTACCAGCGTGGTCGTGGTGCCGACGCTCGTCGAGAAACGGGATGGCGACGTGCTCTACGGGCTGAAGCCATCGGACTTTTCCATTTTTGACAATGGCATCGAGCAGAAGATTCACGTCGATGACGATCTCGACACGCAGCCGGTGTCTCTGGTGGTTTGCGTCGAGCGGGGACGCGACGCTCGCCTTGAGTTCGACAAGATCCGCAAGCTTGGGCCGCTGCTGCAATCGTTCATCGGCGACGGCCACGGCCAGGTGGCGCTTGTCGCGTTCGACTCTACGCCCATGTGGGTTGAACCCTTCAGCGGCGACACGGATTCCATCACCCACGACCTGAAGAACATGCCGGGCGGCGACGGCGGTGCGGCGATCCTCGATGCCGTCGGCTACTCGGTGAATCTCCTCGAGCAGCAGCCGCGGGATCATCGCCGGGTGCTGCTGCTCATCAGCGAGTCGCGCGACCACGGCAGCCATCGTTTCAATGTGCCCGAACTTGTGGAACGGATTGGCACCAGCAACACGCTGGTCCTCAGTCTGGTGTTTTCGCCGTCGAAGGCGGAACTGATCGACTGGGGCCGGGGCAATTCCGCCGGCGGCACGGAGCTGAACATGCTCGCGCCGCTGCTGATGACGATGAACGCGATGCGACGCAATACCCCGAAGACCCTCGCTGCGCTCAGCGGAGGCGAATACGCACCGTTTACGCGCGCCAGGGCTTTCGAAAATCGCGTGGAAGAAGAGGCGAGCCACGCTCGCAATCGATACATCCTCAGCTTTCACCCTTCGGATCTGACGCCCGGGCTGCACGCGATTCAAGTCAAGCTCACGCAGGATTACGGCGCCCGCGTGGTTGCGCGCAACAGCTACTGGGCCATTCGCCGCGACGACACAGCGCAGCCGTAGTGCTGCACCAGCGGTCGGGCGTCGCGCATCCAACAATCAGCCGAGCAGGACATGCAGAGGAGAGCGTATGGGTGAACATGTAAAGCTGCGGGCCGATGACGGGCACGAACTCGACGCGTATGTTGCGCGTCCCGCGGGCGCGCCCGTTGCGGGCCTGGTCGTGGTGCAGGAAGCCTTCGGCGTGAACAGCCACATCCGCTCAGTCACCGATGGATGGGCGAAGGATGGATTCCTCGCCGTTGCGCCCGTTCTCTTCGATCGCGTCCAGCGCGGGGTGGAGCTGGGCTACAGCCAGGAAGATCTGCAGAAGGGGATGGCATTAGTCCGTCAGGGCAGGCCCGACGATCGTGTGAGAGACGTCGCTATCGCTCTCGACTACGCGCGCCGGACGACGGGGGAGAAAGCCGGCGTCATCGGCTATTGCCTCGGTGGATCCATGGCCTGGCTGGCTGCCGCAAGGCTCGATCCGGACGCCGCGGTGGGTTACTACGGCGGCCAGATTATCGGTTATGCGGCGGAATCACCGAAGGCTCCGGTCATGCTGCACTTCGGCCTGCAGGATGCGCACATTCCGAAAGCCGAGATCGACAGCAAAGTGGCGTCGGCGCACCCCGAGATTCCGATCTTCTGGTACGACGCCGGCCACGGCTTCAACTGCAACGACCGTGCAAGCTACAACGCCGACGCGGCGAAGCTCGCGCGCGAGCGATCGCTCGAATTCCTCAGGAAACATCTGACTGCATGACGGAGCCGCGCGCAGAGCGCCAACCGGAAGGCGCTTCGCCGGCACCGGTACCGGCCGACGCCGCACGAGCCTCCGGTTTTTCTCACGCCTGGCGCGCTCTGCGGCATCGCAACTTCCGGCTGTTTTTTGGAGGGCAGACCATTTCGCTGGTCGGCACGTGGATGACCCGCATCGCGACCGCGTGGCTGGTCTACCGCCTTACGCACAATGCCCTGCTGCTGGGCACGGTCAGCTTTGCCGGCCAGATTCCGACATTTCTCGTCGCGCCCTTTGCCGGGGTCTTTGTAGACCGAGTCGATCGCCGGCAGGTTCTTATCTGGACGCAAACGCTGGCCATGGTGCAGTCGCTGCTGCTGGCCGTTTTAGCGCTTTCGCACCGCATTACGATCGGCGAAATCCTGGCGCTCAGCGTCTTCCAGGGATTCATCAACGCGTTCGACATGCCGGGGCGCCAATCGTTCATGGTGCAGATGGTCGACGACCGCGCCGACCTCTCCAACGCCATCGCCATCAACTCGTCGATGGTCAACGTTGCCCGCCTCGTCGGCCCCTCGCTTGCGGGCCTGGTGATTGCCGCCAGCAGCGAGGGCTGGTGCTTTCTCATCGACGGCGTCAGCTACATTGCCGTCATTATTTCGTTGCTGATGATGCGGGTGAAGGTCGCCGGCCTGCGCACGAAAGCAGCGTCGATGTTCGGAGAATTGCGCGAGGGGTGGTCCTACGTTTCGAGCTTCACGCCCATTCGCACGATTCTCCTGCTGTTCGCGCTGGTCAGCCTGATGGGCATGCCCTACATGGTGCTCATGCCGGTCTTCGCCGGAAATGTCCTCCACGGCGGCGCGCACACGCTCGGCTTTCTCATGGGTGCGGCCGGCGCGGGCGCGCTGGTTTCCGCGCTTTCGCTGGTTCTCCGTCGCTCGGTGCGCGGGCTCACGAAGATGATCCCCATCTCGGCCATCGTTTTCGGCGCCAGCCTCGTGCTTTTCGGATTTTCGCACTGGCTCTGGCTATCGCTGGCGCTGATGCTCTTTACCGGGTTCGGTATGTTGCAGGGGCTGACCGCAAGCAACACCATCATTCAGACGCTTGCGCCCGAGGACAAGCGCGGCCGGGTGATGAGCTACTACACGGCGGCTTTCGTTGGGATGGCGCCTTTTGGCAGCTTGCTGGCCGGCTCCATGGCCCAGTGGATTGGCGCTCCGCGGACGGTGATGGTCACCGGATCCTGCTGCATTGCGGGAGGCTGCTGGTTCTTTACCCGGCTCCGCGCCATCCGCAAAGAGATGCGGCCGATCTACGAGCGCCTGGGTATTATCGCGCCGCTGCCCCAGCCGGTTCAGGAACCTGCCGCGAACTGAAGCGGCGTTTTGCAGGCAAGAAAAATCCCCGGTGTGTCGAAGACCGGGGATTCAGAGGAGGCACTTAAATCTTTTCCGTAGCAAACCCAGAATAGAAATTCCCCCGAAATCTGTCGTGGGGAGAAAGATCGTTTTTTGCCTCCATCTTTGGATGGATGACCCCGAGGCCGACCGGCCTAGCGGGAACCGTGCGGCTTGGGGCGGCCATTGGTGCGGCTCGGACGGCGATCGCCGTTGTGCCCGTCGCCCTGGCTTTGCGGGGTGAGCAGCACGCGGCGCAGCGCGCGGATCAGCTCCGGCCCGGTTTCCTCGAGCTCTCGTACGTGCCAGGCGGCCAGGGAGGCCAGCAATTGCTCGCCATGCGGCGTCATCCGCAGCAGGATGCGGCGGTGATCGGTGGGATCAGGGCAGCGGCGCAGCAGGCCCTGCTCGATGGTGCGATCCACCAGTTCCACAGCGCTGTTGTGCTTCAGCAGCATGCGCGCAGCCACATTGGCGATCGTGGGATCCAGCTCCTCCGGCATGCCCCATACACACTGCAGCAGCTGATATTGCTGGGAGCGCAGACCGACGGCGCCGGCGGCGAGGCTGGAGAAGTGCAGGAACTTTCTGAGCTGGAATCGAAACTCCGCCAGCCGCCGCATCTGGGCGCGCGTCAGGGGAGCCGGTTCGCCGGAAGTGGAGGGTCTTTGCAGGTGACTGGTGACGGATGAGATGGCTGACGAGTCCGCGAACATCATGGAATTATCGTAGCACGATATATCGTGCTACGACATTTGAGCGTCCGCCTCGCCCTCCGGGGCGCCGGGATCCGCCAGGATCGCCCGCGCGTCGGCCTCGTCCTCGGTACTCACCTGGAGCTGCAGCGGCCCGAGGCCGGGCTCCAGAATGCGTGCGTTCTCTCCGGAGAGAAACACCTCGATCCCCGCGGACTCCAGGCGAAGTTTCGCCATTTCTGCTTCCAGCGGCTCAACAAAACTCGCAACGGTTACGATATCGGACATATCTGAGACCCCTTTCCTGAGCGCGTCAGGCGAACAGCGCGCCCAATGCGAGGTTATACATCGTGGATGCGATGCGCGCGCGCGATGTTGGACGCACCATAACCATCCCCGGGCGCTGCCGCGGATAACGATAAAATGAGGAGTTCTCCGGAGGACATTTGTCTTGATTCCACGCTATACGCGGGCCGCGATGGGCCGCATCTGGACCGATGAGGCGAAGTACCGCGCCTGGCTCGAGGTGGAAACCACGGCCAGCGAGGTGCTTGCCGACGACGGCATGGTTCCCGCCGAGGCGGCGCGGGCGATTCGCGAGCGCGGCAGGATCGACGTGGAGCGGATCCGCGAGATCGAGGCGGAAGTGAAGCACGATGTCATCGCCTTCACCACTGCCGTCGCCGAACATGTTGGGCCGGAGTCGCGCTGGCTGCACTACGGGCTCACCTCCAACGACGTGGTCGACACTGCGCAGGCGCTGCAAATCAAGTCCGCCTCGGCGCTGCTCCGCGAAGACATCGAGAAGTTGATGGCCGTGCTGAAAAAGCGCGCACTCGAATTCAAAACGACTCCGACCATCGGCCGCACCCACGGCATGCACGCCGAGCCCACGACCTTCGGGCTGAAACTGCTCAACTGGTACGCGGAGATGCGCCGCAACCTCGAGCGCCTTACCGCCGCCGCCGAGCAGATGCGCGTGGGCAAGCTCTCCGGCGCCGTCGGCACCTTCGGCCATCTGCGTCCCGACCAGGAAGAGCGCATCTGCGCGAAGCTGGGTCTGGAGCCGGCGCCGATTGCGACCCAGGTGATCCAGCGCGACCGCCATGCGCACTACATCGCCACGCTGGCAGTGCTCACGGCCACGCTCGACAAGATCGCCACCGAGGTCCGGCATCTGCAGCGGACGGAGGTGCGCGAGGCCGAGGAGTACTTCTCTGAGAAGCAGAAGGGCTCGTCGGCGATGCCGCACAAGCGGAATCCCATCACGGCGGAGCAGATCTCCGGCCTGGCCCGCGTGGTGAGGGCCAACGCGCAGGCCGCGTTCGAGAACGTCGCGCTCTGGCACGAGCGCGATATTTCCCATTCCTCGGTCGAGCGCGTGATCCTGCCCGACTCGACGATCCTCGCCGACTATCTGCTGGCGAAGACGGCGGACCTGATCGAAAAGCTCATGGTCTATCCGGCACGCATGACGAAGAACCTGGAGTCGACGGGCGGGCTGATCTTCTCGGGGCAGCTGCTGCTCGATCTGGCCGAGGCCGGGATGCTGCGCGAGGACGCCTATCGCCTGGTGCAGAAGCATGCCATGAACGCGTGGCAAAACGACCTGGTCTTTCGCGACCTGGTGGGCGCCGATCCTGCAATCACCGGTAAGCTGAGCGCGGAGAAACTGGCGCGGACGTTCGATCTCCAGCGCCAGCTCGGCAACGTCGATGCAATCTTCCTGCGGGTGCTGGGGTAAGCAAGCCATGAACGTCACTGTCGCGATCACAGGAGCCAGCGGCGCCGTCTTCGGCAAGGCGCTGCTGCATGCGCTGGATGCCGACGATCGCGTCGAGCGCGTGCACTTCGTCGCATCGGAAAACTCGCTGCGCGTGATAGCCGAAGAACTGAACATCTCCGGCCGCAACGGGCTCGTGGAGAAGCTCCTCGGCCGTACCTCCTCCAAAATCACGCAGCACACCGAGAACGACGTGGGCGCGGCGATTGCCAGCGGCAGCCACTCATCGAGCGGCATGATCGTTCTGCCGTGCAGCATGGGCACGCTGGGCCGCATCGCCAACGGCATGGCCGGCAACCTGATCGAGCGGGCCGCCGATGTATGCCTGAAGGAACGGAGGCCGCTGATCCTGTGCCTGCGCGAGACGCCCTTCAACAGGATCCACATCCGGAACATGGGCCTGGCGGCGGATGCGGGGGCGACGATCTTCCCCGTGATGCCGGCGTTCTACGCGAAACCGGTGGACTCAGCAGAGATGGCGAAACACTTCGTCGACCGGGTGCTCGCGCATTTCGGTCTGCCGCAGGCGGGGGCGTATGTCTGGGGGGCCGAGTAGCCGGCTCAGCCTTCGAAATTCTTTTTTGAGGGATAAGGGTCCGGCTCAGTACCGTGTTTCCAGTTAAGTGCGGAATTCTTTCAAGGCCCTTGAAGGCTGCCTAACAGAAAACAGGGTAGATCTCAGAGGCCCTCAAAGGCGGCTGGGAGCCCGGTGCGATGGAAACAAGGTAGTTGGCCGAGTGCCTTGAACGCACCCTTCCGGGGCATGGAGACCCAGAACCGGCCGCTGGCGGTGCGCCGCCAGCGAAAACGCCTCCTCAAAGCTAAAGCCCACTTGTTTCCAGGACCGTTCGGCAGGAGCAAAGGCCGTGTCCTGCTGCAACGGCCAAAACCCAGCGACAGGCGACAGATCAGCGTCCATCGCTGACCTTCGCGGTCCTCCTGAATTTCAAAGATCTGCCGGATGCCCCGCCTGGGCGGGTTCAAAGAAAAAGCCCTGCTCCGAGGAACAGGGCTTGCCTTGTTTTTAGGGTAGGCGGCCGTGATGACGGAAGCAAGTGTTTTTGCGTGTTCGAGCATGACGTTGGTAACGGCGCGTGAGGAGGCGGGGACGTGCGGCTGGAGCGCTGATTCTCCGCAATCAGGGAACCGTGGAGAGTGAACGGAGGACGGTGAGCCATGGACGACCGGTGCCCCGACATTCCACGGCCGGGGAGTGATACGATTATTTTTCTCCATAGTTCTCGATTTAAATCGTATTGAAGCGGCTATTTCCCCAACCGCCCTGTCGCATTGCCATGCAGCAACCCGCGAAGAGGGCCACCTTTGCCGGAGGCAACGTGATCCCTTCTTTCCTGCGCAATCTGCAATTGCCATTTGGAATAACTCTGTCGAGCGCTGCGGCGGTGCTGGCTGCCGCCGTGGTGGTCGCGACGCCCGCAGGTGCGATGGCGCAGGCTGCGCACGGCGCCGATCCGTCGGTGGCGGCGACGGCAGAGGATTCGCTGACCGCACCCCAGCCGGCCGCAAGCCCGGCGAGCGAGGGAAGGAATGGAGCGACGAGCGGGCCGAAGAGTTCGCTGCTGATTGCGACGGATTTCCCCGTGAAACTGGCTGCCGGGATATCGCCCGCCGCGATGAATTTTGCCGGAACAGCAGGCTACGGCGAGGGGCAGACGCGGGAGACGGCTCCTGCGGCTTCGACGAATCCGGATGCGCTGACGTGGCATGGGATCACCTTCTACGGTGCGTACGACGTTGGGGTGGGCTGGGTGAGCCACGGGTTGCCGCAAAGCGCGTACAACTATGAAGGCTCGTCGCTGGTGAACCGCAATGCCAGGGGCTCGC
Source organism: Acidobacteriaceae bacterium (assembly GCA_035503555.1). Taxonomy (GTDB): domain Bacteria; phylum Acidobacteriota; class Terriglobia; order Terriglobales; family Acidobacteriaceae; genus Palsa-343. Next base: position 37,236 of record DATJTG010000258.1, read on the forward strand.
GGTTCCTGGTGGAGCCGGATAACCTTTCGCAGACGGGCCTGGGGTTGCGGGGCAGGGAAGAGATTGGGCATGGCTGGGCGGTCGTGTTCAACGCTTCGACGGGCATCAATCCGCAGTCGGGGCAGCTCTCGAACGCGTCACGGACGGACATTGACGACAACGGGCTACCCCGAGCTGACTACGCCGAGGCGATTGACGGGGCGCGCGCGGGCCAACCGCTGAACGACGAATACTACGGGGGCATTGCGTCGCCGCTGTACGGAACCCTGACCTTCGGCCGCCAGCGCGCTTTGGGCACGGACACGATGCTGCAGTACGATCCCGTGGCCGGCGGCTATGCGTTCTCGTACATCGGGTACAACGGCACGACGGCGGCCGGCGGCGACACGGAGGACACGCGCTGGGACGACGCGGTGAAGTATCGCATCATCCATGGCCCGGTGCACTTCGCCGCGATGGGCAAGTTCGCCGACGGCGTGGGCGGGTGCTACTCGACCGCGTCGAACTGGACGGCGACGACATGCACGCCGGTGCAGCCGCACAACACGGCGTGGGGCTTCAACGTGGGCGGCAACCTGCACAAGGCCTTTGCCGATCTGGTCTATCAGCATTACAACCAGGCGATCAGCGTGGTCAATCCGCTGCTGGGGCCGGCGAGCGTGACGCAGTCGTACCAGTCGACGACGGACAGCATCAACACGAATCCAATTTCGGGGCCGAATCCGGTCGCCGCGGACAACAATCTGATCAGCACGGCGAACACGCTCTATGGGATCGTGACCGACAACAATGCGGTGATGGCCACGGCCAGGTATGCGTGGGAGCGCTTTAAGACCTTTGCCGGTTACGAATACATCTGGCAGAACAACCCGGCGAAGCCGCTGGGCGTGGGCGCGACGGACCAGGGCGGATACCTCATGAGCGGGGTGGAGGACAACAATCTCGATTCGGAGAAGCTGGTGCAGATCTGGTGGACGGGGTTGAAATACGCGTACGACAGCAAGACCGACGTGACGTTCGCGTGGTACGGGCAGGTGCAGAACGACTTCCGTTATCCGAAGACCTGCACGGTGGCCGCGGGATTCCGCAGCTCGTGCGCGGGAGAACTGAACGAGGGATCGCTGTACACGGACCATCACTTCACGAAGCGATTCGACGGATTTGCCGGGCTGGCATATTCGTTTGTGACGGGCGGGGTGGCGATTGCGATTCCGCACGGTCCGGGCGTGCCGTATCTGCATAACAGCAACTTTGCGCCGACGGTGGGGGGGCGGTTCAGCTTCTGAAGAGCATCGTCAGCAGGGCCTGAAGGCTCGAGAGCCCCGGAGATGTTTTAAGGCCGGGTAACGCCCCGACTTTCTGTCCTGAAATCAGAATTCAAGCCGCAATGCGAACTGTATGGCGCGCGGGGTTCCAGACCCCACCGGTGTTACCGGAGAAACAGCGGTGTTCACGGTGCTGGTGATCTCCGCGAATCCGGATCCACAGCCGACGGTTCCCGGCGATGTAAGGCCGTTGCAGATGGCATTGGGCGCCCCCAACTGGGGATGATTGAAGACGTTATAGAACTCCGACCGGAACTCCAGCCGCCGCTCCTCCGACAACAGAAATGTCTTGTCGGCGCTCAAGTCGGTCTGCCAGGTGCCGGGCCCGGCCAGGAGGTCGCGGGGCGCGGTGCCGAATCCGGATGGCGCGGCCGGATAGGCGAAGGCGGCGGGATTGATCCACTGGGCAACGCGGCGGCCCCCCGGCGGTCTGAGCGAGACGCCGGGCACCCGATCAGGGCGCTCTGTGCCGGAGGCTCCATCGGGTGCGATGTAGCTCGAGGGCATGAGGACATTCACCGGGAATCCGGTGCGGGCCAGCGCGCTGGTGCTCAATTGCCAGTTGCCCGCAAGAGCGTTTGCAATTCCATGCTGGTTCAGCAGCGGCTTTCCCGTCCCGAAGGGCAGCTGATAGACGAGATTGCCGTTGGCCACATGCCGGGCATCCCACGCGCCGCTCGCCGTATCGCAGATCTGGCACAGCGGGTTCTGCGGATTCACCTCGTCGCCATCGCCGCTGCCGTTCGAGCCGTCATCGATTTCGTGCGACCACATGTAATTGGCAGTCACCAGGAGGCCGTGCGAGAACGCGCGCCGCATCGCCACGGAGAGACCGTTATACGTGCTCATGCCAGCCGAGCCGCGCCAGCCAATGGCGGGCGCAAAGGCGGGATACTGCAGGGTCGAATAACCCGGAGCCTCGTACAGGTTCACGACATTGGTCTCCAGCAGATGGACGCCATGACTTCCCAGATACGAGATCGTGCCTACGAAGCTTGCGGGAAGCTCCTGCTGAATTGAGGCGCTCCACTGCTCAACATAGGAATCCCTGCGATCCCGCTGCTCGGCGTTGGGTGAAAGGGTGCCGGCGCCGTAGGGGATTCGATCGGCGGATGGAAAATCGCCGGGAAGCGAGAGGTTCGTCAGCGAGTAGGAGGGGACTTCGTTTTTGGCGGGAAGGTTCTGATCGTCGAGCTGACCGTCCTCGTGATACGTTCCGAATCCACCCCGAACCACGGTTTTGCCGTCCCGCACGGGCGTCCATGCGAAGGCGACGCGGGGATCGACATCGCCAAAGTTCTGATTGCCGAAGCTGGCGCCGACGCCGCAGAATCCCTGCGGTCCGCAGGTGGCGAAATCGAAGGGGTTGGCCAGGCCATTCTCCTCGGTAAACAGGTCGAAGATGGTGTAGCGCAGGCCCAGGTTGAACACCAGACCGGTGCGCCACTTGTACTCGTCCTGCGCGTAGAGGAAATAATCGTTTTTGCGCAGATGGTTGACGGGCAGCGCACCGGTCAGAGCCGCTTTTTTCACCAAATTGTTGGCAAGATCTTCGATGGACGAGAAGGTGAGCTTGCCGTGCTCACCGTATTCCTGGTTCATTTGTATGTGGCGGAACTGAAATCCGGTCCGGATCGTATGGCGGTTGTGCGTCCAGGTCAGGTTATCGAGACCGGAGAACGAGTTGCCCACGTAGATGCTGGAGTAGGTGTAGTTCTCCGTTGCAAATCCCGGCCCGGGCCCTCCCGATACCGCAACCTGATAGAGGATTCCGGAATTGCTGAAGTTGTACTGGTTGTCGGTGGAACGATTAAAGCCTGCCATGACCTCGTTCACGAGGCTGGGACTGAAAACGTGCAGCAACTCCAGGGCGCCATTGATGGGCGCCGAGACCTTCTGCTGCAGGTCGGTTGCGGTTGCCGAAAGCGGTTGCGTATCGACAGAGCGGTCGTAGTTGAAGCGCAGGAAAGCCGTAGTCTTTGCGGAGAAGTGCTGATCGAGCCGCACCATCGCCGACCCCTCGTTGACGACCTGGGTGCAGGCGCAGGTCAGCAGGTCGATGTTGGGGTCCGCATACAGGCCGCTGGTCAGAAAGGTTTTTGGGCCGGCTCCTGGGAATCCCTTCATGATGCCGTACACGGGCGAGGTACCGGAGACGGTCTGGCGGAAAGCGGGGCTGGGCACGTCCGCGCTGACGGGATAGCCCCAGTTCTGCCGGTAAGCTTCGGAAGCGAGGAAGAAGAATGTTTTGTCGCGCACGATGGGACCGCCCGCCGATGCTCCGAACTGATTCAGGCGAAGCGGTTGCTGCGTTTCTCCGTTGGAGGCCCATTCCGGCAGGGGGGCGTCAAAGATGTCGTTTCGCAGGTACTCGAAGAGGCGCCCGTGAAAGCGGTTGGTGCCCGAGGGGGAGCTGACGTCGAGCTGCGCGCCGCCGGTGGCGCCTTCATCCGCGGGTGCCAGGAGCGAATCGACACGGAACTCGTCGATGGCGTCGAGCGGGATGGCAAGCCGCACCCACTGGCGCTGGGTCTGATTCACAATGTTCGTGGCATCGACGCCGTCGTAGCTGAAGTTGCTGTCGTCGAGGCCGCGTCCGGCAAAGCGAACCGTGCGCTGGTTGCTGCCGCCGGTATCAATCGCGCCGGGCACGTAGGCGGTCAAAGCCGACCAGTCGCGGCCATTCAGCGGCAATTCATCCGCCTGGGTTTTCTCGATCAGCCCCGTTACAGCGCTGGTGTTATGGTCCATCAGCGCGGAGGCGCGCGTTACCGCGATGCGCTCTTCGCCACCCGAGACTTTGAGGGTTGCATCGAGGGTGTGGGTTCGGCCGACGTCCGACTCGACATCGACAAACTGAAGCGTCTCGAAACCGTCATGCTCGAAGGTGACCGTGTACACTCCCACCGGCAATTCGGGAAGGCTGTAGCTGCCGGTTTCATCCGAGACGGTTTCGCGATGGAGGGCGGTTGAGTTTTCAACCGCGGTGATGTGCGTCTGTGGCAACAGACGGCCGGTGGAATCGGTAACGATGCCGCTCAGTCCGCTGCGGCCCATTTGCGAAAAAGCCAGGCTGGAGAATGTGAGAATCGTCAACGCGCCGACCAGGACGCGAAGGCAATGGGGCATGGTCATCGTCCAGGCGAACCGGACAGTTCCCTTGAGCTGGCGATGCATAGGTCCTCCAAAATCTCGATCAGACTTCGAGCGTAGCGGATTTCCCGAGGCGCATGGGTCTTCCAGCGAACCGGGTTCGCAGCTATCCGGGCGGCAACGCCGGCGATGACCCGGATCGGTGCCGCGCAGCAAACCCCTCTTATTCAATCAAGCGCAGGAGCGGCCAGGATCACCGCATCCGTCGCCGCCGGATGAACCGCATCGCAGGAAACCCGGCTACGACAATGAACCCGGCGACCGCTGAAACTTTGACCTCAGAAGTCAGATTTGGATCGGCACGCTTGTTGGCAAGCGCCCGCTCCACGAACGCGGTAAAACTCGGCCAGAACACCGGCCGATATCGAGGCCCGGAGCCGGCATCACTTGCGATTCGGTAATGTGACGTTCTCCGCCCGCGCCATGCTGCCATCCTCCACTGGCTCGCTGTACCGGATCGCGAAGTTCTCCGCCTTGCGCAGCGAGAACACCGGCGCGCCGGAAGTCTCGGCCTGGATGTTGAAGAACCGCGCCCCGTCAACGTTGTCGAGCACGATCGCCGGCCGCGCGTCGGGGTCCTCCGTTCGAAGCTGAATGTTGCTCATCGACAGCCCCTTCACGTGCCGCACAAAGAACCCATAGGCCGGCGTCGCGCCAAACATGTCCGGCTCGGGATACTTCTTCTCGCTCTCGGGAAGCAGGCCGGCCGCCTGCTCCGCGGTTCCACCGCCCTTCGAGACGATCAGCACATCGTGAATGCTGAGGTCTTCAATCGGCGCGTCCGGGATGCCGCTGATCACCGAGCAGATCTTCGCTTCCGCGTTCCAGCACACGATGTTGCTGATCTTCACGCGTCGCAGCGTTCCCACCTTCGTCGACTCCTTCGGCCCACGCAGCCGCGCGCCCAGCCGCAGAAAGATGGGAGACGTAATAATGTTGCGCATGGTGATGTTCGTGATCGACACGTCTTCGAGCAGCGCGCCGTCGACCGTTTCCAGCGCGAGCCCCTGGCAGCCCTCGAACACGCAGTTCGATACGGCGATGTTGATGAAGCCGCCGTTCGACTCGGTCCCGAACTTGATGCGCCCCGTGCCGTAAATGTGGTCGCCTGGGCCGTACTTCTTCCACGTTCCGTCGATCACCGATCCCAGCACCCAGTAGCCGGAGACGTAGCAGTTGGCGATGGTCACGTTCTCGGTCGCGCGCGCGTAGCCGAGGCCGTAGGAGCTTTTCAGGCAAATGCCGTCGTCCCACGGCGAGTTGACCGTGCAGTTCGTCACGCGCACGTTGCGGCAACAATCGATGTCCATGCCGTCGCGGTTGGTATCGATCACGAGGTTGTCGAAGGTGAGGTTGTCGACGCCGGTTGCGAGGATGCCGAAGTGGCCGCCCTGCAGAATGCTGAAGTCGCGCAGCAGCACGTTGCGGCAGTTCTTCAGCGCGATCGCCTTGTTGCCCACGCCCGGATCTTCGGCTTTGGGTCCTGCGCCCCATCCGCGGCTCAATCCCTTGCCGTAGATCAACCCGGCGCCGGTGATCGACACATCGTGCAGGCCCTCGCCCCAGATCAGGGAGTTATGCCAGTGGTTGTGGCCGAAGTCCTGGTAGGCCTCCCACGGCGTGTTCGGCTCGGCCGCATCGTACTGCGCGCCCTCGGCTGCAAGGAGCGTCGCGCCGCGCTCCAGATGCAGCTCGATGTTGTTCGCCAGGTGAATGGAGAAGCAGGCGTAGGTGCCGGCTGGAAACAGGACCGTGCCTCCACCGGCCTGAGCTGCCGCTTCGATGGCGCGGTTCACGGCCGCCGTATCGATGGCCTGCCCATCGCCCTTCGCGCCGAAATCGCGAACGGAAAACGCGCTGCCGCCGCGCTCCGCGGGCTGCGCGGCAACCGGCGTGGCCGTGCCCACGGCAACGCCGAGCGCTGCGCCGGTCACTCCTGCTCCGGCGCGACGGAAAAACTCTCTGCGGCTTTCAAACGATGAACCGGACATGCGGACTCCTGCGGCGGAACAGGTGCGGACACGCGCATCACCACCTTACCTGAGACCTGCCGGGCCAGAACGGCACAGGCCGCCCGCAGCAAAAGAATCATCCCCGGCACGGCGTGTTCGCTGGATTTTTCTTATTTTCCTCTTCCCAAATCTGCGTACTGGGCCTGAGAATGCTGCGGTGGCAGCGTATTCCCCCCACGGCTATCCCAAATCGGGATCGCTTACGGAGTGCGTGTGTCTGCCATCACAGTGGGTCATTCGTGTAGCTGCTATCGTCGGGAGTTCCCGCCGCGACGGTTCCTGAGTGCGCTCAGAAGGCCGCCCACGGAAGACGCACCACAATCGCAAGGGAGGGTATGTGTCGGTAAACGCTTCGGTATTGGTTGTCGTGATTGCGAGCGTTCTCTCGCTCATCGTTGTGCGGCTGTTCATCCGCAAAGTGTCCGGCGCCGCTGCCGGCACACCAGGCTTGTACACGTACGCAAAGACATTCCTCAAAAGGCAGTGCAAAACCGTAGCGGTCCTCGCCGGCCTGCTGCTTCCCACCTTCGCCTTTGGCCAAACGGAACATACGGGCGGCGGCGAAGCCAACCTGCAGCTTCCCGACCTGTCGTCAGTTAGTTTTCTCGGCATGAACGGGCATTCTCTGCTGATGATCGGTCTCCTGTTCTGCGTAGGCGGCCTTCTCTTCGGTCTCGTGATCTACACGCAGCTGAAGAACCTGCCCGTGCATCGCTCCATGCGCGAAATTTCCGAGCTGATTTACGAAACCTGCAAGACCTATCTGTTCACGCAGGCCAAGTTCATCTTCATGCTGTGGGTCTTCATCGCCATCATCATCGGTCTCTATTTTGGCTATCTCGCGCCGGTGCATCCCGTTGGCACAACCTTGCCGATCATTCTTGGATTCAGCGTCGTCGGCATTCTCGGCAGCTACGGCGTGGCCTGGTTCGGCATTCGCGTAAACACCTTCGCCAATTCGCGGACAGCTTTCGCCGGGCTTCGCGGCAAGCCCTATCCGGTGTATGCAATTCCCCTCAAGGCCGGCATGAGCATCGGCATGTTGCTCATCTCGGTTGAGCTGCTCATCATGCTGTTCATCCTGCTGTTCGTGCCGGGCAACTACGCGGGCCCCTGCTTCATCGGCTTCGCGATCGGTGAATCGCTGGGCGCTGCGGCGCTCCGCATCGCCGGCGGCATCTTCACCAAGATCGCCGACATCGGCTCCGACCTGATGAAGATCGTCTTCAAGATCAAAGAGGACGATGCGCGCAACCCGGGCGTGATCGCCGACTGCACGGGCGACAATGCAGGCGATTCGGTTGGCCCCAGCGCCGACGGCTTCGAGACGTATGGCGTGACCGGCGTCGCGCTGATCACGTTCATCCTGCTTGCCGTCAAGAGTCCGACCACCCAGGTGCAACTGCTGGTCTGGATCTTCGTCATGCGCGTGGCCATGCTGGTCTCCAGCGCCATTGCGTACTTCCTCAATAGCGCGATCGCTCACGCGAAGTACAGTAAGTCGGACGACATGAACTTTGAGGCGCCACTGACCTCGCTGGTGTGGATCACCTCCATCATTTCCATCGTCCTTACCTATATCGTGTCGTACCTGATGATCCCTGGTCTCGGCGACGGGACGATCTGGTGGAAGCTGGCTTCGATCATTTCCTGTGGAACTTTGGCAGGGGCCGTCATTCCGGAACTGGTGAAGGTCTTTACCTCCACCGAATCCAGCCACGTGAAGGAAGTCGTCACCTCGGCGCAGGAGGGCGGAGCGTCGCTGGGCATCCTCTCCGGATTCGTGGCGGGCAACTTCTCCGCCTACTGGCTGGGACTGTGCATGGTCGCCCTGATGGGGCTGGGCTATTACTTCACGACCGGCTCATCGATGGCGGAACTGATGCTGGCTCCGGCGGTCTTCGCCTTCGGGCTCGTCGCATTTGGATTCCTCGGTATGGGCCCGGTCACGATCGCCGTGGACTCGTATGGTCCGGTCACGGACAACGCTCAGTCCGTCTATGAGCTTTCGCTGATCGAGAACGTTCCGAACATCGAGGCTGAGTTGAAAAAGGACTACAACTTCGACGTGAAATTCGAGCGCGCCAAGCACCTGCTGGAAGCCAACGACGGATGCGGCAATACCTTCAAGGCCTCTGCCAAGCCGGTGCTGATCGGCACCGCTGTGGTGGGCGCAACCACGATGATCTTCTCGATCATTATGGCGCTTACCGACGGACTGACCCATGGGGTGCAGAATCTGTCATTGCTGCACGCACCCTTCATGCTCGGCCTGATCACCGGCGGCGCCATGATCTACTGGTTCACTGGCGCATCCACGCAGGCAGTCACCACCGGCGCCTACCGCGCAGTCGAGTTCATCAAGGCCAACATCAAACTCGAAGGCGTGGAGAAGGCATCGGTCAGTGACAGCAAGAAGGTGGTCGAGATCTGCACGCAATACGCGCAGAAGGGCATGTTTACCATCTTCCTGGCCGTGTTCTTCGCAACGCTGGCGTTTGCGTTCTTCGAGCCGTTTTTCTTTATCGGCTATCTGATCTCGATCGCGATCTTCGGTCTGTATCAGGCCATCTTCATGGCCAATGCCGGCGGCGCGTGGGACAACGCCAAGAAGATCGTGGAAGTCGAACTGAAGCAGAAGGGCACGCCTCTGCACGACGCAACCGTGGTCGGCGATACGGTGGGCGATCCGTTCAAGGACACTTCGTCTGTGGCCATGAACCCGGTCATCAAGTTCACGACCCTCTTCGGACTTCTGGCCGTCGAACTGGCCGTGACACTCAGTGCCAACAATCACCGCATGGCGCTGCTGCTGTCGATCGGATTCTTCATCGTGTCGATGTTCTTCGTGCGGAAATCGTTCTACGGCATGAGAATCGGGGCGCATAAAGCAAACTGATTCACGGTCGGCTCAACGAAAGCGCTGCCCAAACACGGGCGGCGCTTTTGTTTGTGGCCGTGATGCGTTTCCCATCCGGGAGAGCCCGTCACCGCAGCCTGTACCCTGTTCGCTGCACCCTGTACCCTGTAACTATGATCAAAGGCCTGACCTTCATTCACCCGGCGCCCTCGCCGGCGCAGTTCGATGCGCTGGTGAGCTTCTTTTCCGCGCTGGGTTTCGAGCCTGGGCGCGGATGGGATGAGCCGCCCCGCCGGCCGGGCTCTGCGAGCCGCGGCCGCCCGTTTCTGGCGCCGCTGGGCAATCTGGAATTTGTAGACGGCGATCTGCCGACGCTGAACACGGCATTGCTGGTGGAAGTCACAGCCCTCGACGCGGTGCACCAAATCGCGCGGAAGTGGCTGGAGAAAAACGGCGTAGCCGATGCCGCGAAAACTCACCTGACGGAAATCGAGGATACCCACTGGAAGTCTCGCCTCTTCACGGCTGAGCCTGCGCCCGGGTTCAAGGTGGCGTTTTGGGAGCACCAGGATCCGCTGCGCGGCAAGCCCGTCGCGATCGAAGGCGACCTGAGCGCCGAAGGCATGCGCTTCGCCGTCGTCGTTGCGCGCTGGAATGCCGTCATTACGGATCGTCTGCTTCAGGGCTCGCTCGATGCTCTGCTGCGCAGCGGCGCGCATCGCAGCGATATCGAAATCGTTCGTGTGCCTGGCTCGTGGGAGATTCCCGGAGCGGCGCGCCCACTGGCCGAATCGAAGAAATTCGACGCGATCGTTGCGCTGGGATGCCTGCTTCGCGGAGACACCGCGCATTACGAGGCGATCTACAACGAAGTGGCACGCGGCATCGGGCAATCGCAGCAGGAGACCGGCATCCCGCACTCCTTCGGCGTGCTGACCTGCGAGACGCTCGAGCAGGCTCTCGATCGCGCCGGTTTGAAGAGCGGCAATAAGGGATTCGAGGCGGCCGCGGCGGCCATCGAAATGGCATCTCTCCATCGCAAGCTCGCGAACGAGCCCGATACCGCGCAGGCGATGGGCAGCGGCCAGACAGGGCGGTCCGCATGACGCTCGTGGGCAAACGCCGCAAATCGCGGGAACTGGCCATGCAGATGCTGTTTCAGGCCGACGTCGGCCGCCAGACGCCCGATGAAGTGCGCAAAACGTTCTGGCAGGCGCGCGAAGAGATCGACGAGTCGACGCGCGGCTTCGCCGAGGATTTGTTCGGCGTGGCAACCGCTCGCGAAGCGGAAATCGATGCGCTGCTCGAACAGCACTCGAAGAACTGGCGCGTGAACCGGATGCCCGCGGTTGACCGCAACGTGCTGCGCCTTGCGGTCGCGGAGCTCATCGGGTTCCCGGGCACGCCGCAGCCGGTGGTGATCGACGAAGCGCTTGAGATTGCGCGGCGCTACTCGGCGCCCGAGTCGATCGACTTTCTCAATGGACTTCTTGATTCCATCGCGCGCTCACGATAGCGGAAGGCGAGCCTTCGGTGTGACTCAGCAATCTGGCGGGCACTTCTTATGAAGCTTCTGGCGTGGCTTACGGAGGCGTTCATCAACACGTTCGGCATTACTCGACCGCGTCCCGATCAACAGCGTGCTGTGCAGTGGATCATCGGTGGATTCCTGCTGGCCCTGATTCTGGCCGCAGTCGCGGTGACGACTATCCTCCTCGTCGTCATTCACGCCGGACCCGGGCGCTGATGGGAAGGCCGGAACTCTTCGCTACCGGCGCGGAGCCGGGGGAACTTGCGGTGGAGAGCATGGTGACCCCGGGAAGATTCGAACTTCCGACACGCAGTTTAGGAAACTGCTGCTCTATCCACCTGAGCTACGGGGCCACTTGTTATAAGTCATTTATTTTAAGCTGTTTATTTCGAATCTTCGCACCTTCTTGCGAGGGCGTCATTTTGCTGGTGACCGATTGAGTGACCAGTTCACTCTCGCGTTTCGCGGCTTTTCTAGTCCTGCGAGGCTCCGAAACAGGCACGAGCCGGTCCACGGAGGCGCGATTGTGCTGCGGCGCGAGGTGCGCGTAACGCATCGTCATCTGGATACTGCTGTGTCCCATCAGTTCGGCCACCGTGCGAAGATCAACTCCCGCCATAACCAGCCTACTTGCAAAGGTATGACGGTTGCAATGCCAGGAGTAGTCCTTGATCTTGGCTTCGGTCAGCGCCTCATTGAACCAGCGGCGGTAGTTGTGCTGCGGATCGCGCCCGGCGTCCCGAAACACATACCCTTGGTCGGCGTGTTCCTTCCCCTTCTCTTTCAGTCGGGCCGCATGGTCCTGCTGCGCCCGTACGGCGGACGATTGCAGAGAAGCGGCGGATTGTTGAACTGAGTCTGGAGCCGGGAGCGAGTGTGGCGCGGATCGCGCAGGCCGAAGGCGTGAACGCGAACCAGATCTTTCAGTGAGATCGTCCTCCAACGCTTCACAGATCCGCCTATTCATACCTCAGTGCAATCAATGGCTCAACTTTGGCCGCCCGT
>DATJTG010000259.1:0-37901 GCA_035503555.1 Acidobacteriaceae bacterium
CCGGATCGACCGTAGAGGTCCGGACGTAACCGCTCGCTCTTTACCCCAGCCGCCGGCGCGAGGCTTCCAGGCCTCGCGCCCGGCCCTTCTCGGCCAGGCGCACTACACTGGTTCTCCATGGCCGATTCCCCGGACCCAACCACCCAGCTCGCCGGCACGCTCGCCATCCGCACGTCGGAAAAGGACTGGCTTCCGCGCCTCACCAGAGCCTATCGCGAGCGCGCCCAGGTCGACCTCATCGACGATGCTGGACTCGGCGTAGATCCGGCCACCCAAAATCTTCTCCAGATGGGCGCAACCGGGGGCCTCACCCGGCGCGAATGGACGGCGGTTGGCATCTCGTCCGGCATGACGCTCTTCGGCGCAGCTCTGGTGCTTTTAGCGATCGCCGATCCTGAGCCGACCAGTAAGCTCGGCCTTCTCGTCGGCTCGGGCGCGCTGCTCGCCCTGACCGGCGGATTTCAGACCATCCGCCTGCTGACGCGACAGAAACCACCCTCGGTCACGATCACGCCAAAGGGCATCCACATCGGCTGGGACGAGTAAACAGGCCGTAGCGGCAGCTGGTAGTCGGCAGCTTCTCGCCTGGAGCTTTTCGCTTGCAGCTGGTTGCTTCCCGCTAGTTCTTCACTTCCATCGAGCGGAAGGCCACCTGCTCGTGCTGCGCGTCGGCATTCACTTCTTCGATGTCGATGCCCTCGGACGGAAAGAAGACGCTGAAGACCGTCCCCGTGCGCGCGTCATACTCGCTCGTCCCCGCGGCACGGCTGCGCAGCTTCACGCTCCCGTGATGCTTGCGGATGATCTGCTCGCTCACCCACAGTCCGAGTCCGGTTCCCGTCGCCTCTTTCGTCGTAAAAAACGGTTCGAAGATGTGCCGTCGCGCGTCCGCGGAAATCCCGCTGCCCGTATCGGCCACGGAGACGCGAACGCCCGAATGGCCATTTTCACCGGTTGAACGCGCGCGCACGATCAAACGTCCGCCGCCCGGCGTCATCGCGTCCAGCGCGTTCGTCACCAGATTGGCGAAAAGCTGTCGCAATTCGCCCGCAAAGCAGAACAGCGGCAAATCCTGTTCGTACTCGCGCACCAGATCCACCTGCAGGGTGCCAATGCGCCCGGCATGCAGCGTCAGCACGGAGTCGAGCAGCTCGCGCACGTTCGCCTGCGCGGGCAGCGTCGACTGGCGGTAGAAGCGCAGCGTCTGCTGCGTGATGGCCGAGATCCGCGCAACCTCAGACGCAGCCATCTCTGCGTAGCGCGCAACGGGAAGCTCGAGGTGCTCTTCGCGGATGAGATACAGAAGATTCGTGACCGCCTCCAGCGGATTGTTGATCTCGTGCGCGACCGAAGCGGCCAGCCGTCCCGCCGCGGCCAGTTTCTCCGTGCGGCGGAGCGCCTCTTCGGCACGTTTCTGCTCCGTGGTGTCAACGAGAATGGCGCCCACCCACCGCGTCGTATCCGGATCGGTGCGCACCGGATACAGATGGGCCAGCCAGCTCCGCCACCGCCCGGGCTCGCTCTCCCACGCGAGTTCGAGGTTGCGGATCGGCTCGCCGGAGCTGAATACCGTTTCGATCGTTTGTTCCAGCTTCGCTGCCGCCGCCGGCGCAAGAATGCCGTCCACGCTGCGGCCCAGGTGCAGCGCGAAGGAGTAACCGTTCATGTCCGCCAGAAACTGATTGACGCGAACGAACCGGTACTTGCGATCGAAAAATGCAAATCCGATCGGCGCGTTGGCCAGCATCGAGTCCAGCAGTGCCAGCGTCTCGTTCAGGCCCGCCCGCTGTTCGTGCATTGCCGCTACCATGCGATTGAACGCAATCGTCAGATCTGCGGCCTCGGTCGCCGATTTCACCGGCAGCGGAAACTCGCCTGTGTCCTCAAGATTGAAGCCCAGCCGCCGGGTCGCCCCCGTGAGCAGGCCGAGCTGGCTCGTAATCGACCGCGTCAGGATTTCCGCAATCGCCGTGCATGCGACCAGCACGAACGCGGCCCACAGCAGCGTGACGCGCACCAGCCCGCGAAGATCCTCTTTGTCCTGGTGCCCGTTGGGGTAGATCCACACCAGATACCGAAGCTGGCCGTGCTCGCGGATCGGCGCAACCGCCTCCCAGACGCCCGGCTTTGAGATGAAGATCTCGGGGCTCTTCAGCGCGCCCAGAAACTTCTTCTCCGTGTTGGAGAGGACCAGCTTGCCGAGGATCGTAGGGTCGGTACTGGCCTGGGTCCTGCCGGTAATGTCGGTAATCTGCGCCGCCGTGACGCTCGGCGCTTTCGCTACGCTCTGCACAACCCGCTGCAGTTCCTCGGGATGACTGTCTTCGAGGGCCTGCGTGCCCATATCCGCGGCCAGCGACGCCTGGTTCTCGAGCCTGCGCACCAGCCGCTGGCTCAGCTCCCTCCCCTGCTGGTGCACGACGATCCATCCGAAGACGGCCACGACGATGACCTCAAACAGCACCAGGGCGGCCATGAGCTGCCCCCGCATCGTGTTGGGTTTGGAAATCTTCATCGTCAGTACGGCACCGGTTGGTTGCGCCCGAGGCGACGGGACTGCGGCAGGTTTTCACCCGTCGCCGGTCAGGCTTCAGCCAGCGCAGACTCGCGCGACTGCAGCTTCTGCTTCAGGTCCTCTGCGATCTGGCGGCCATGAAAGCGGCCATTCTCAATAAATATTTCGTTGGTACGGTCGCCGGCAATGATGACGCCGGCGAGATAAATCCCGGGAATATTGCTTTCAAGCGAGCGCGGATCGCAGACCGGGCAGCGGTATTCGCCTTCGATCTGCACGCCCAGCGCGGACAGAAAATCGAAGTCGGGGCGGTAGCCGGTCATCGCGAGAACAGCGTCATTGGGCAGCACGAGCGGACCTTGTGGCGTTGCGAGGGTGATGGTGTCGGGATCGATACGGGATACCGAGGTGTTGAAATGGGCAGCGATCTCACCGTTTTTGATGCGGTTCTCGATGTCGGGGAGAATCCAGTACTTCACATGGCGGTGCATGGCCGGCCCGCGATGCGTGAGCGTGACCCGCGCGCCGTGCCGCCACAACTCCAGGGCCGCGATCGCCGCCGAGTTCTTGCCCCCGATCACCAGCACGTCCAGGCCATAGTAGGGATGCGGATCGTTGTAGTAGTGGCGAACCTTCGGCAGATCCTCGCCGGGAATGTTCATCAGGTTCGGCAGATCGTAGTAGCCGGTGGCGACCACCACTTTCCGCGTAGTGAACGATTGCACCCGATCGTAGGGATCGCGGGTCGTGACCGTGAAACTCAGGTCCTCGCCACTTACGCTTTCCACCCGGTGATACGCCCGGACGTCGAGCTTGTAGTGCTGGGCGACCTTGCGGTAGTACTCCAGCGCCTCATTGCGCGTCGGCTTGGCGTTCGGACTGGGAAACGGGATGTCCCCGATCTCGAGCAACTCCGACGTGGTGAAGAAAGTCATGTGCGCCGGGTAGTGGAACAGCGAGTTGCAGAGGCAGCCCTTGTCTACCAGGACCGAGCGGAAGCCCGCCCTTTGCGCCTCGATGGCGCAGGCCATACCCGTAGGCCCGGCGCCGATCACCAGGACGTCAAAGGTCTCCGCTTCCATGCCTCTAGCTTAGACGATGGATACGGCGAATCAGAGATGCGGCGAGCGGGTGCCCCACACAGGCTAAAAGATAGCTCCAACATTTCACTGGGCAAACCCCTTGGAAAATCTGGCGATTCGCGCTGCGGCGCCGGTGTCTCTCCAGCAAATGGATTCAGCGGCCGGGCTCTGGTATTGACATTCTGCAGGAGGGTCGCGCATATTCGTATCGACATTCGATAGGAGAGGGTATGAGTTGGTGGTTGCGGAAGTGGGCAACAGCGAGGAACCTGACCCACCGGCAGCGAGCGGAAGCCGATCTCGAAGCCGAGGTCCGCGCCTGCGCCGAAATGCTGGCCGATGAGAAGACGGCTGGCGGGCTGCCACACGCCGAGGCAAAACGCAGAGCCCTGGCAGAGATGGGCGGCGTGGAGGCCCTGAAGCAGGCGGTTCGCGACGACCGTGCAGGCGCCGGCATCGGGCGCCTGGCGCAGGACGTGCGGTTCGGACTGCGGCAACTCCGGCGCTCTCCAGCCTTCACCGTCATGGCGCTACTCATGATCGCCGCCGGGATTGGGATAACCACGGCGATGTACAGCATCGTGTATGCCGTGATCCTGAAGCCCCTGCCCTTTGCGCATTCGGACCGACTGGTCGCGGTTGGGGTCAAACCGTGGCGCCTCGCGAGCATGCCGACGCTGGCCGACTGGCAGAAAGGCAGCGGGGCCTTCGAATCGATCGCGGCCTACACCGGATGGGCGCCGCGGATCGAGTCGACGGCCGGTGTCGGCCACGCCAATGCGCTGCTGGTGTCGCAGAGTTTTCTCGGCACGATCGGCATGCCGCTGCGGCTCGGCCAGGATTTCACCCAATCGGGCAACGAAGCCGATTGCTTCAGTCAGGCAATCGTCACCGACGGCTATTGGCGGAGAATGGGCGGCGGCGGTGCGCTCGACGGCCGCACGATCCGGCTGGACTATCGAACGTATGCCGTCATCGGCGTCCTCGCGCCCAGCGCCACGCTGGAGGACATGGATGCGCTGGACGGGCCCTCGATCCTCACACCGATCGGGTGCGATCCTTCGAACAAAGCTGCCAGCCGGGGCGATAACGCTTTTCATGGGATCGCGCGACTGAAGCCCGGGGTGACGATTGCGGCCGCGCTCGCTGAAGTTGCGAGAACCCAAAAGAACCTTGCCGATGCTTACCCGCAGTACTATCCGCCGGCTTCCGCGCCCATGATGGGGGCGTTGAACGACTTTGTCAGCGGAGCCGAGACTCGCTCCGAACTGCTGGCTACGCTGGCGGCCTGCGGGATGCTGCTGCTGATTGCGTGCGCGAACCTCACGAATCTGGTGCTGGCGCGCAGCACGCGGCGGCGCTCAGAATTCGCGCTGCGTACGATGCTGGGCGCCTGGCCGCTGCGACTCTTCCGGCAAATGCTCACGGAGAACGCCACCCTGGTCGCGCTGGGATCGATGCTGGGCATTCTATTGGCGAACTTGCTCGTGCAGTGGGCCAGCCGAAACCGATTTCTCCACCTGCCACGGCTGAATGAAGCGCGCGTGGATTTGCCCGTGGCGTTGCTCGCCTCAGCCGCGTCGGCGACCATCGCGATCGTGCTGACGTTGCTGCCGGCTGCACGAAGCCGCCGGCTTGCGTTGGCGGAGGATCTGCGATCGAGCGGTGCAGGCACCAGTTCCGCGCCGCATGGATTGCGGCGGGTGGGCCGCGTGCTGGTGGCGGCGCAGATCGCACTGGCCTTCGTGCTGGTCGCCGCTTCGGGGTGGATGGTGTCGTCGGTCGTGATCCTGCTGCGTCAGCCGCTGGGCTTTGATCCGGATCATCTGCTCTTCGCCAGCACCGATCTCCGCGGGCCCGTGCGCAGCGCAACCGCCGATCCGGCGATTACGCTGGAGAGGCTGCGCGAGACGATGACCGCGATGCGCGGCGTCCCCGGCGTTGAAGAAGTGGCCGCGGCCAACGACAAGCCGCTGGGCGGACGGATCAACCGCTACGATTTCTGCTCCGATGCGCATCCGGACGACTGCCGTCACGTGAATGTGAACGCTCCGGACGTTTTTCTGGTGACGCCGAACTACTTTGAGACCGTCAGCCAGGCGCTGCTGCGCGGCCGCGCATTCAACGATGCGGACGATGGGCGCAATCATGTCGCGATCGTGAATCGCGCCCTCGCCCAGCAGGAATGGCCTCGAGAGAATCCGATCGGCCATCGCATTTTCACCGGCGATTTAAAAGGGTGGGCGACAGTTGTCGGCGAAGTCGGCGACGTGCACAGCTATTCGCTCGACCGCGCGCCGGTGCCGAATCTTTATCTGCCGGAGGAGGACGGACCGGACGCGTCGATGACGATCTTTCTGCGCACGGCGGGTGACCCGAGCCTGTTGGATGAGACGGTGCGCCGCATGCTGCGCAGCAATCCCGCGCTCACGGTTCGCTATGTGGAAAGCATGCCCGAGCTGATGGCTCACGCGATTGCGATGCGCCGATTCGTCATGTGGGTGGTGGCCGCCTTTGGATTGCTGGCGCTGGGGCTGGCGACCCTGGGAACCTATGCCCTGCTCGCCTACGAAGTTTCTCTGCGCGAGCGCGAGATCGGCATCCGGCTGGCGCTGGGCTCGCAGCGATCGGCAATCCTGGCGCTTCTGATCCGCCAGGAATCGCGATGGATCGTGGCGGGACTCGGGCTGGGCCTGGTCGGCGCAATCCTCACGGGCTTTTGGCTGCGCGCGGAGTTTTATCATGCCGGCTCCGCATCTCCCCCGGTGCTTGGAGCAGCGCTGGTGCTGCTCGCCATCGCTGCTCTGGCTGCCGTCGCAATTCCGGGGCGGCGGGCGAGCCTGCTGGATCCCAGCACGACCCTGCGGCGAGAGTAAGGCCCTGACCTGGAAATTGTGGGCTCAGGCCGGCTGCAGCGCCAGCGTCAGCACCGTGATGTCGTCTTCCTGCCCGAAGGATTGCGCCGTCTCCGCTATCGCTTCCGCCGACTGCATGCTGATGGCCCGGGTTCGGTCGAATCCGAAGAGGTCCCCCTGCGCGCTGCGCGCTTCGACCACTCCATCGGAGACGAACGTCAGCGACTCGCCAGGCAGGAGAACAAAGCTCGTCTCCGTGTACTCCGGCGCAGCGGTCAGGCCGAGCGGCAGACCCGCCGGCAGTTCCACCTCATGGCCCTTGCGATACGGCGACGGGTGTCCGGCATTCGCGACGGTAACCGCCCCGCCCGGATCGATGCGCGCCAGGCAGCACGTCACAAACCCGCCGTGCAGCCGCCCTTCAAGACTGCGATTGAGCGCGGCGAGGATTTCGGCCGGCCGCTCGTCGAGGATCGCATGCAGCGCGCCCAGTACCGCCGAAACCGTCATCGCCGCGCGCAGACCTTTGCCACTCACGTCGCCGACCGCGATCACCGCGCTGCCGTTTTCCTTCGGCAGCACCAGGTAGAAATCGCCGCCCACCTCGCCGGCCGGCTTGTAGACCGACTCGATCCGCAGCCCGGGAATCTGCGGAATCGCCGCTCCCAGCAAAACCTGCTGCACCGCGCGTCCCGCCTCCAGCTCGCCGGCCAGCCGCTCCTTTTCGCGGCGATCCGCGCTCAGTTCGCGGATGAAGAGCGTGAGCACGATGCCCGCGTAGAACGGGAGCAGCAGCGGCCCCCAGTTGAAGCGCCAGCCATGGAACATAAAGCTGATGGGAACGTAGGGGCGGAGTTCGCGAAAGAGCGGCAGCCGCTGAATCCATCCAAAGGTGAGGGCCACGGCGATCCCGCGATCGAGCCCCCGCGCCTGGGAGAATCCGATCACCAGCAGCACCAGAGTTACGGCCGAGGAAACGATGAAGCCGAGATGCTCAATGTCGACTCTCGTACCGAAAAGGCCGAGAACGAACAGAGCCGCGTAGACAAGCCGAACAGGAATGATCCATCGGCGCTTGGAGATGTGCAGCGCATCAGCGTACAGCTCGGTGTAAGCGGCGGTGTCGGGAATCATGGCAAACCATTCCCAGCTGCTCGTGGGCTTTGTGCTGAAGTAATCGATAAAGAAAACGCCGGACAGACAGAGCAGGTAGAGGCCCAGCGTGCGGAAGGCCGGGAAGGCCCGCGCGTTCCACCAGAGCGCGAAGCAGGCCACCGCAATGCAGAAGTTGACCACGGCGATGACGAGGAACCCGGTCATCGACCACTGGTATTGCATGACGCCGATCTGTGCCCGAAGCTCCGGCGCCTGCGGCACTGCGGCAGAGGTTTGCTGCGCCGCGGCGAAAGCGCACGCAGCCGCACACACACCGGCGATGACCAGAATCCGGACAAATCGAATGGGCGGCATCCGTTCTCGCTTCGTTCAGCAGGTTTGGGGAAGGTGGAAGCAAGAATAACGGGCGCACGGGTGCCGCGACAAACGGGAAGTTCGACAGGCGTCAACTTCCTGCCGTCCCGAGCCTCAGGGCTGGTAGCCGTCTTTCTGCCATTGCTCGAAGAGAGCAATCTGCTCAGCGGTCCAATAGGGACCGCCGGGCGGCATCGACGGCTCCTGCCCGTTCTGCGGCTTCACCGTCGCCAGCACGCTGGCGGCATGGTCGGGCTTCGCCATCCACGCATAGTCGTCGAGCTCGACGCCGAACCCTTTCATATGCTCGATATCCATCTCCCGGAAGAGCGGCCGGATGCTGGCCGCAAACGAAACCGCAGGCATGGGGACCTCCTGTCGAGACGCGCCGTCCATCTTAGAGGAAATCCGGCAAATCTTTTGCCGCCCCGATTCGGCGCGAGATTAATGCGCCGATCCGCCGCGGCCCGAAACCCGGAAGCGCCGGGTGAGCAGAACCAGCGGCGCAGCCACCAGGGTCACGACGCCGAGCGCGTGGAAGCAGTCCATGAAGGCCAGCAGCCGCGCCTGCGCCTGGAACTGCTGATAGACATGCGCCGAGGCTGCCGCGACTGCGTCGGGATGGGTCATTCCCCGAGCCTGGAGCCATGCGATCGTGTTCTGGAGCGCATTGCGGAAGGGCAGCGAGGACGCAGGCAAAGACGTCCCGACGGTTGCCTCATGGAACGAGCCGCGCCGTTCCGTCATGGTGGTGATGAACGCGACGCCGAAGCTGCCGCCCCAGTTGCGAAAGAAGTTGGTGATCGACGAAGCGCGGTTGTTCTGGTCCGGGCGCAGGTGCGAATAGGTAATGACCGACAGCGGCACGAAGAAGAAGGCGTACCCCAGGCCCTGCAAAGCGCGCGCCCAGGCGTAGTGGCTGTAGTCGGTGTCGAGATTGAAGTGGCTGTAATGCAGAAATGAGAGGCCGACCACCACCATGGCTCCCATGAGCAGCACGCGGGGGTGGATCACTCCGCGCTGCACCAGCTGCGCGCCCACCGGCGCCAGCAGCGTAATCACGAAGGCTCCGGGCCCGAGCACCAGCCCCGCATCGATGGCCCGATAGCCATAGAGCGACTGCAGCAGCTGCGGAATCATCGTCGTGGATCCGAACAGCCCGAAGCCGAACACAAAATAGAGCAGGCAAGCGATGGCAAAGTTGCGATTGCCCAGCAGGCGCAGGTCGATGATGGGGTCGCGCTGCCGCAGTTCCCACACGATCGCGGTGGCCAGGCAGCCGACGCCGAGGGCGAACATCCAGCAGATGAACGGAGAGCCAAACCAGTCGTCGATCTGGCCGCGGTCCAGCAGAACTTCGAGCGCCGCCGATCCGAGCCCGACCAGTGCGATGCCGACTCCATCGATGTTCAGCCGGCCGCCGGAGCGAGCTGATTTGCGCTCTTCCTCAAACTCCGGCGGATCGCTCACCAGGCGTCCCGTCAGGATCAGGGACAGAATTCCGATGGGAATGTTGATCAAAAAGACCCAGCGCCAGTTGAAATTGTCGGTGATCCATCCGCCCAGCACCGGCCCGATGGCGGGAGCGGTAACAATGGCCACCGTGTAAAGCGCAAAGGCCGAGGCCCGCTTGTGAGCGGGGAACGTATCGACCAGGATGGCCTGCTCCACCGGGGCGAGACCCCCTCCGCCGATGCCCTGCAGGACGCGCGCCAGCAGCATGAGATTGAGGCTGGGCGCGATTCCACACAAAAAAGAAGTCACAGTGAACAGCGCGACGCAGGCCATGTAGTATCGTTTGCGGCCGAAGACGCGCGAAAGCCACGCCGACATCGGCAATACGACGGCGTTCGCCACCAGATACGTCGTCAGGATCCACGTGACTTCGTCGTAGGAGCGGCCCAGCCCGCCGGCAATATACGGCAGCGACACGTTGGCGATCGACGTGTCCAGCAATTCCATGAATGTCGCCAGGGTCACGGTGAGCGCGATCACCCATGGATTGACGACCCGCCTGTGCCTGGCAGGCCGCGGAACGGGAGCAAGAGCAGGCGGCGAAGAGCGCGGTAGAGTTTGGGCGGCAGCCGCCATGCAGATCCCTTCAATGCTGAAATAAGAGACCGATCGGTCCCATGGGACATCAGATTCGTAAAAAAAGAGACCGATTCGTCTTTTTTTGCGGGAAAATGAGAAGGGCGGGCGGGAAAATGAGCAAAGGCGACCAGACACGGCAGCGCATCATTGAGCAGGCGGCTCCGCTCTTCAATCAACGAGGCTTTGCCGGATGCTCGATACAGGATGTTCTCGACGCGACGGGCCTCGAGAAGGGCGGCGTGTATCGGCACTTCCCGAGCAAAGAGGATCTGGCCACGGCGGTGTTCGCGTGGTCGCTGGAGCGGGCCGTCAAGACGCGAACGGATGGCGTGGATGAGGCGGGCGACGCCGTGGACAAGCTCAAGGCGATCGTCCGCCGCTTTGTGGAGGAGCCATCCCCGATTGCCGGAGGATGCCCTCTGCTGAATACCGCGGTCGATGCCGACGACGGCAACGCCGCGCTTCGACGTCTGGTTCGCAAAGCGTTTGCGGACTGGCGCAGCAGGCTGGCTGCACTCGTGACCGAAGGCATGGCGGAGGGAGCGATCCGCCGCGATGCGGATCCGGCCCGAGTGGCCGATACCATCGTCGCCGCGCTCGAAGGCGCCCTGGTGCTCAGCCGTTTGGATGGACGCCGCGAAGCTTTGCGCAACGCGGAGTTGTTTCTGCGAGAAATGCTGGAGCGGATGCGGCCAAATGCGGGCCGCTCCTGAACAACGTGTACAACCCATGCCATCCAACAGCGCGGTTCATTAAACTGGAGACAGGACGAATCCGATGGCAACCATCAGGCAGGAAGACTTCATTCAGAGCGTGGCCGACGCGCTCCAGTACATCAGCTACTACCATCCGGTCGACTACATCACCTCGCTCGCCCGCGCCTACGAGCGCGAGCAGTCGCCGGCGGCGAAAGATGCGATCGCCCAGATTCTGATCAACTCGCGCATGTGCGCCGAGGGTCACCGGCCGATCTGCCAGGACACCGGCATCGTGACCGTTTTTCTGAAGATCGGCATGGACGTCCGATGGGACGCGACGATGACCGTGCAGCAAATGTGCGATGAGGGTGTCCGCCGCGCCTATCTCAATTCCGACAACACGCTGCGCGCCTCCATCCTCGCCGATCCCGCGGGCGCGCGGAAGAATACGAAAGACAACACCCCGGCCGTGGTCAGCGTGGAACTGGTGCGCGGCGGCGAAGTGGAAGTAACGGTGGCGGCCAAAGGCGGCGGCAGCGAGGCGAAATCGAAATTCGCGATGCTGAACCCCTCCGACTCCGTCGTCGACTGGGTCATCAAGACTGTCCCCACCATGGGCGCGGGCTGGTGCCCGCCGGGCATGCTCGGCATCGGCATCGGGGGAACGGCAGAAAAAGCGATGCTGCTCGCCAAAGAATCTCTGATGGATCCCATCGACATGCGCGACCTGCTCGAGCGCGGCCCGAAGAACCGCATCGAAGAGTTGCGCGTGGAGATCTACGAGAAGGTGAACAAGCTCGGCATCGGTGCGCAGGGACTCGGCGGCCTGACCACGGTGCTCGACGTGAAGATTCGCGACTACCCGACGCATGCAGCCAATCTGCCCGTAGCGATGATTCCCAACTGCGCGGCCACGCGTCACGCGCATTTCGTCCTCGATGGCAGCGGCGTCACGAAGCTCGATCCGCCGTCGCTAAAAGACTGGCCGGAGCTCACCTACGACGTCTCCCAGGCCAGGCGCGTGAATCTCGACACCATCACGCGTGCCGAAGTCGCGACGTGGAAGCCTGGCGACGTGGTGTTGCTGAGCGGCAAGCTGCTAACGGGGCGCGACGCCGCGCACAAGCGCATGACCGACATGCTCAACCGCGGCGAAAAACTCCCCGTCGACTTCACCAACCGATTCATCTATTACGTCGGCCCCGTCGACCCGGTGCGGGAAGAAGTGATGGGCCCCGCCGGCCCGACCACCGCGACCCGCATGGACAAGTTCACGCGCCAGATGCTCGAGCAGACCGGCCTTCTCGGCATGGTGGGTAAGGCCGAGCGCGGCCCCGCGGCCATCGAAGCCATCCGCGACAACCAGGCCGTCTACCTCATGGCCGTCGGCGGCGCGGCCTATCTCGTCTCGAAGGCGATTCGCGCCGCGAAGGTCTTGGCATTTGAAGATCTCGGCATGGAAGCGATCTACGAGTTCGAAGTTGAAGACATGCCCGTTACCGTGGCCGTCGACGCCAGGGGCACGTCGGTCCATGAAACCGGCCCGCGTGAGTGGAAGGCGAAAATCCAAAGCGAATTCGCCGGCGTGCCCATCCTGGCCTGAGTCGAATCGCAGGGTGCCCCACATCTGCGCCACATTTGCAGATGTGGGATTCCCCGAAGCCCCATGAAGAAATCCATCTCCGAACTGGAAGCCATCGGCCTCGCCCTCGCGGCCTTCACACTGTGGGTCTTTACCGACACCACCATCAAGCTCGTCGGTCAAAGCGGCCAGCCGCCGTGGCAGGTCATCGCCTTCCTCGGCTTCTGGATGGCCGGATTCCTCCTCCTCCACGGCCTCTTCCGCGGAACCGCCCGCAATCTGCTGCCACACGACGTCCCGCGCCAGTTCGTGCGCGCCCTGCTCGACCTCGGCAACAACTTCGGCGTCGTCATCGCGCTGCGCCATCTTACTCTGCCGCTCTTCTACATCCTCATCTTCCTCGCTCCGCTCGCCGTCACGCTCGAGTCGGCCTGGCTCCTTGGCGAGCGGCTCGAGGCCCGCAAAGTCGCGGCCATCGTCTGCGGATTCGCGGGTGTGGTCGTCGCCGTCGATCCCTTTGGACACGCGCGCCAGGGCGACGGTATCGGCTACGCCGCCTGCGCGCTCTGCGTCGCCTGCTTCTCGCTGAGCATCGTCATGTCGCGCCGCCTCACCCAGACCGAATCGCCGGAAAGCCTGACCTTTGTCTCCGGCGTGCTGATGGCCATCGTCGGCTTCGGCATGATGCTCTGGCGCTTCTCGCCGATGAGCCTGCGCGTGACCGGCGCGCTCTGCGCGATGGGATTCTTTTGCGCGCTGGGCAGCTGGTGCTTCTTCCAGGCGGTCAAGCACGCGCCTGCCGCGACCGTCTCGCAGTACCACTACACCCAGCTTCCGGTGGGCGCCGTCGTGGCCTGGTTCATCTGGCACAACAAACCGACCGTGTGGATGGCTGTCGGTGGAGCGATCATTGTGGCGGCGGGGCTGTATGTCGCGATCGGCGGACGCAGCGTGACGCCCGATCCTGAACTTCACGCCTGAGCGTTTGCGCTCTTCTGCACCTCGAACCCTGTACCCTTGACCCTGCGGCCCGCGGTCTGTACCGGCTCTCGGAATTCCGCATCCACTCCAACAGGAGCCAACCCATGGCGGCAAAGCGGCAGGAAAAGGACTCCCTCGGTTTCGTCGACGTCCCCGCACAGGCGTACTACGGTGCGCAAACCGCGCGAGCCGTCGAGAACTTCCCCATTTCCGGGTTGCGCGCCCATCCCCTGCTCATCCGCGCCATCGGGATGGTGAAGCGCGCCGCCGCCGAAGCCAATCGCGAATTGGGCACGGTGGACGAGCGCCGCGCCGATGCGATCATCCAGGCCGCGCAGGAAGTGATTGCCGGCGAGCGTGATGGTGATTTCGTCGTCGACGTCTTCCAGGCCGGCGCGGGCGTCAGCTTTCACATGAACGCCAACGAAGTGATCGCCAACCGCGCCAACGAGATCCTTGGGGGCAAACTGGGCGAGTACGCGGAAGTTCACCCCAACGATCACGTGAACTACGGCCAGTCGACGAACGACGTCTTCCCGACCGCGATGCGCGTTGCCGCGCTGCTGGGTCTCGAAACCCTTTATCCGGAACTGGATGCCCTCGCCGATGCCTTCACCCACAAGGGCGAAGAGTTCAGCGGCATCGTGAAAGCCGGCCGCACGCACATGCAGGATGCGGTGCCCCTGCGTCTGGGACACGAATTCACCGCCTACGGCGTGGCCCTGCGCAAAGCCAGCGAAGCGCTGCGCGACGCGTCGGACAGCCTGCGCGAGCTGGGTCTCGGCGGATCGGCGGTGGGCACCGGGCTCAACACGCATCCGCAATACAGAACGCTGGCGGTTACAAATTTAGCGCGGATCGCCGAGCAGGCCCTCTTCCCTGCCGAAGACCTGCGCTGGGCGATGCAGTCCCAGGCCCCGATGGCGCAGGTGAGCGGCGCGCTGCGCAACCTGTCGCTCGAGCTCATCCGCATCTCCAACGATCTTCGTCTGCTTTCCTCGGGTCCGAACACCGGGTTCAACGAGATTCATCTGCCCTCGCTCCAGCCGGGCTCGTCCATCATGCCCGGCAAGGTGAATCCGGTGATGGCCGAACTGGCGGCCATGGTCAGCTTCCAGGTTGTCGGCAACGACACCGCCGTCGCCCTCGCCATGCAGGCCGGCCAGCTCGAGCTGAACGTCATGATGCCGGCCATGGCGTACAACGTCCTTCAGAGCATCACGATCCTTGCGAACACGCTCCGCGTTTTCCGCGAGCGCTGCGTCGCCGGCATCACCGCCAACGAGGACAAGTGCAGGCAGTACGCGGAGAGCACCATCGCGCTGGCCACCGCGCTCAATCCCGTCATCGGCTATGCAAAAGCCGCGGAGCTGGTGAAGGAGTCGGTCGCGAGCGGCGAGTCGCTGGTGGAGCTGGTGCGGAAAAAGGGACTGCTGACGGAAGAGCAAATTCGCGAGCGGCTCGACCTCAAGAAGATGACGGACGCTTAGCGCCGCCGCCACGCGCGGATCGCGATGTGCCGGAGCTGACGCAGCTTCCAGAAGGCAAACGCGACGACGATCCAGACGATCGTCGCCGATCCGATCACCAGCCACGGATTGTGGCCCGGCAGCATCCGCCAGACTACGAAGGCAAAGGCCAGCAGCCCCATGGAACCCAGCGCGGCCCCCGTTGCGTCAATGGCCGCGGCGGACCGTCCCCGCTCGGTGCCATGCAGCCCCACGCGGTGCTTGCGCTCGCGCTCGTGCGCAGACACCAGCGTGGCCGACGCCGGAAAGATCGCAGGGAAGGCGAGGAACAATCCGCCGATGCCGGCTCCGAATTTGTAGGCGAGGAATCCAGCCAGCACTGTGGCCGAGCCGCCGAAGACGAATCGAATCGCGTACTCATGCGGCCTGGTGCTGCGCAGGCCTGATAAATTGACGCCGATCACTCAGGGCCTCCCCGCCAGCGCCCACACGCCGAGAGCAACCGCCAGCCATACCGGCAACAGCGAAAGCGCGGCCACATGCGCGCTGGTGCGCGCGCGGCGCAGCAGGCAGCTTGCGGCCGCGGCATAGACGCAGAACGAAACTGCGCCGATCATCATGCAGGCGGCCTCGTGCGCGGCGTACGGGCGGCCTTCCTTATGGATCGCCAGCCCTACCGTGGCCAGCGCAACCGAGGGCGCGGCGCTGAAAAGTCCCGCAAAACTTTTCGGGCGCAGCACGTCGCCGATCACCGCAAAGAGGCTGACGACGATGCCGCCGATGAGAAAGCGGAGGATCCACTCGGTCATGCGGCTTTGCGCGCCTTCTTCACCAGCGAGAGAGCCGCGCCGGCGCCCTTGCAGCCCAGCAGCCGGTATCTCTTGCCTTCGAGGTTGTGGAAGTTGACGAAGAAGCTCTCCAGCTCACGGATCCACCGCTTCGGCAGGTCATCAAGCTTCTTCACCTTCGCGTAGCTGTGGCTGGGCGCGGCCACGGCCACCAGCCGGTCGTTGCGATTCTTCTTTTTGCCCTCGATTTGCTCGCCTTCGATCACACCAATCAACCGCGCAGATACCGCCAGGCCCGGAAACGCCGGCTCATCCATCAGCAGCAGCACATCGATGGGATCGCCATCGCCGGCACGTGTGCGCGGCACAAAGCCAAAGTCGTAGGGAAACGTCATCCCCGCCGGAAGCACGTCTTTGAGCCGGAAGATGCGCTCTGCCGGATCGTAGGCAAATTTGTTGCGACTGCCTGCGGGTGTCTCCACGATCACCTGCAGCAGACCGTCTTTTTTATCGATGGGCTTCAGTTGCGTCGGGTCGGCGAGAGCTTTCATAGGCTGGTTGCGGCTGCCGGTGGGCTTCGCACCCTGCGTCAGCCACATGATTAGGAAGTGAAATCGCCGCGAATTGTTGTCCTGGCATGGCAGGCGTTGAGGCGGGAACTTTTGCTGGGCAGGCGTCGTACCGGATTCCTATGAAGGGTCTTTGCTTCGCTGCGAGCGTCGCCATGCTGGCCTGCACTGCGGCCGGGCTGGCCCAAACCCAGGTTTCCTGCGGCTCGATCCTCGACGCGCCGCTGCGTTCGCGCGCCTCGCTGAATATCGACTCGAGGCCCGCGGGGCTGGAGATTGTGGGCACCGACCGCGAAACCATTCACGTTACCTGCACGTACGACGATCGCGGAGACGAAGAGGATGTTCGGATCCGGTTCGCCGGAGCCGGCGACAATGCAAAGCTGACGATCTCCGGCGGCACGCTCCACACCAACAACCTGAAAATTCACATCGAGGTTCCGCGCCGGACCAGCGTACGCGTACGCATGTCGGCGGGGCAGGTGACGATGGACGATGTAGCCGGCGACAAGGACGTCGAGCTGACCGCCGGTCAGATCAGCCTGCGCGGCCTCCACACACGCGATTACCGCAGAGTCGATGCCTCGGTGGATGTCGGACAGGTCAGTGCTCCGGTCTACGGAGCCGACAAAGGCGGATTCTTCCGCAGCTTTACCAAGTCTCAGCCCGACGGAGAATACCTGCTGCGAGCGCACGTCACCACCGGGCAAATTGAACTCGAAGGAAGCGGCGAAACCGCACAGTAACGGCGGGGCGCCTCGCTAATTCAGGAACATCGTGCGGTAGAGCGTGTCGCGCTGGCGCGGCTGGAAGCCGGCGTCGCGAATCACGCGGCGCAGCTCCTCTTCCGTGGTGCAGTTAGAGGTGCCGGCAGCTTTCACGACATTCTCCTCCAGCATCACCGAACCCACATCGTTGCCGCCGAAGCGCAGCCCGAGTTGCAGAACCTTCAGGCCCTGCGTAACCCAGCTGGATTGCACGTTCTCGATGTTGTCCAGATAAAGCCGAGATATGGCCAGCACCTTCAGGTATTCGACGGCGGTCGCCTCATCCCATCCGCGGCCGCCCAGCGCGGTATGCCCAGGCTGGAAGCTCCAGGGAATAAACGCGGTGAACCCGCCGGTTTCTTCCTGCAGCCTGCGAATCACTTCGAAATGATTCACGCGCTGCTCGAACGACTCGCCCACGCCGAACATCATCGTCGCGGTGGTGCGCATTCCCAGCTGGTGCGCCGTGCGATGCACCAGCACCCAGTCCTCGGTGCGGCACTTCAGCCGCGCAATCCGATGCCGTACTTCATCATCGAGAATCTCGGCGCCCCCGCCGGGAATCGAATCCAGCCCGGCCTCCCGCAAACGAAGGATCGTGTCGCGCACCGACAGTTCGCTGTACTCGGCAATGGCCAGGATTTCCGACGCCGAAAAACAATGCAGCCAGATCTGCGGAAACCTCTCCTTAATGCCGCGCAGCAGGCGCTCGAACCAATCGATTTTCAGGTCGGGATGCAAGCCTCCCTGCATCAGCACGCCGGTGCCGCCCATTTCCAGGGTTTCGGCGATCTTCTGATAAATGGTCTCGAAATCGAGAATGTATCCTTCGGCCGCCTGCTTGCCCCTGAGCGGGCGATAAAACGCGCAAAACGTGCAGTACTCTGTACAGAAGTTGGTGTAGTTGATATTGCGATCGATGATGTAGGTAACTACGCCTTCCGGATGCAGACGCCGCCGGACCGCATCGGCTTCCATGCCGAGGCCGATCAGATCGTCGGACCGGAAACAATCGAGGGCTTGCTCGCGCGTCAGCGCCATAACTCCATTGTGGAGGATAAGGAGTGTCGCGTCCAGCGGGGCATCGGCTGTGATTCCTCGGGAAGCGCAGGTTAGGATGAAAGCAGACCGGGCCTGCAACTTCTCCCTGTGAGTCGCGCATCGGATTTGCGATAGCGACCCATTCCACTCCCCCCGGAATTCCGAAAAAGGAAACCAGTGCCATGAGATTGCTGTCATCTCTTCACCGCAAGTCGACTTTTCTGTTGCTGGTGACGTTGCCTCTCGCAGTCAGATGCGTTGCGCAGGATAAAAAGGCTCCCGAACCGGCGCCCGCGCCGGACGTGCTGGTCCTGGCGAATGGCGATACCCTGCATGGAAAGTTTGTGAAAGAAGTCAGCGGAACCGTCACGTTCCACAGCGACCCCCTCGGCGACGTGTCCTTGCCGTGGGCGAAGATTCAGTCGCTGCACGTTACCCAGAATGTCGCCGTCCTCAGCAGCAACATGCACGTGCACGGCAGGCAAGCGGTCCTGCAAATTCCAACCGGCACGCTGGATGCTACGGCCGAGGCGGTCACCCTCCACCCCGCCAATGAAACTACCGCCCCGTTGCCCCTGCCGGTCAGGAACGCCGAATACATTGTGGACAAGGCGACGCTCGACAAGGAAGTGAACCACAACCCCGGCTTCTTCACCGGCTGGAATGGCTCGGCCACCGCCGGCGCAACCCTGGTGTCCGCGACCCAGAATCAGTACACCGTCTCGGGCGCGCTCAGCCTGGTGCGCGTGGTGCCGACCGTGACGTGGCTCGACACGCGCAACCGCACCTCGACCGACTTTGCCGGCTCCTTCGGCAAAATTACGCAGCCCGCTTACGTCAACGCCGGCACCTATACGCCGGCAACTTCCACCAAGTCTTCCATCCTGCACTTCGACGCAGAGCGAGACGAGTACCTCTCGCCGCGCTTCTTCGGCCTTGGCCAGATGGCCCTCGATCACAACTACAGCCAGGACCTCAACCTGCAGCAGATCTACGGCGGCGGCATCGGCTGGACCGCCGTGAAGACTCCGAAGCAGGAAGCCGATCTCAAGGCGACCGTGCAGTACGAGGATCAAAACTTCATCGCGGGAACCGGCCAGACGAACCAGAACCTCATCGGGTCAACCTTCGCCGTGAGCTACCTGCTCAAACTCAGGACGCTCACTTACACGCAGGCGCTGGCTTACATTCCCGCGTGGAACCAGACCATCGCGTACTCCGCCGAGGAAACGGACACCGTGGCGTTTCCTGCCTATAAGAATTTCGCGCTCTCGGTGGGCACCATCGACAGCTATCTGAACGATCCTCCGCAGACGGCGCCGCCGACGAAGAGAAATTCGTTCCAGTTCACCATGGGCCTGACCTACGCGATCAAGTCGAAGTACTAGACTGGGGTGCTCCTCAAGTCTCGTGCCTGGATTTTTGTTTGGCCTTTGCATCGGGGCACGGCTTCGGTCGTGCCGCAAAGGCTGCAAAACCCATGGGCTTGATGGCCGGTGAGGAACGCCCTTCCCAGTCTCTTCGTTCGTCGAGCGATCGATTGAACTTCAGGGATGGCACACGGCGGACGCGAAGGCCGTGAGCCGGTGAAGACCGGCTGCGCTCAGATCTGCGTGCGCAGTTCCTGGTCCCGCATCAACTCCGTCTGTCCTACCGCTTTCTCAATCCGGTCGAGTTGTTGCAGATGGTGGCGGAAGTGGATCTCGTGAAACCTCCGCCACTGGTCGGCGCTCATGGCGCCGAGGAGAAAATGTGCCGCCGCGCGCTGGCTGCCGAATCGCCGGCGGCATTCATCCAGTTGACGGTCCATCTGGTCCATCTCCTGGCGCAGGATGTCCAGCAGCTCGTTACCGTTCATCGACGGCCATGCCAGCTGATCAGGGCGAGCGAAGGGCGGAGCCGGCGTGCCGCGCGGCATGCGCCCAAAACGCAGGAGCACGATCTGCAACACCCGTTGCAGGATCGTCCTGTGGCCGCGCGCCACCCGGCCCCGCTCCAGACGCTTCTCGATCACCTGGCGCGTGCTGCGGCTCACCAGCACCAGGTGCTCGATCAGTTCCTGCGCGCTCCAGTGCCGCTCATCGCCGCAGGGGTGCAGCTGGCACCACTCCGCAGGCTTGTTTGCCAGTGCTCGGCCGAACGATTGGTACACTTCCTGAAGCGCGGGATGCATGAGGAAAAGCCGCCGGCAGGCGCGATCCTGTTGGGGGGAATATAACACTCGCACGTTGCCGCCCGGCAGAAGTACGTAGCGCTTTTTCCGAAATGGGGGCTGCGTTGACGATTCTCGGAACGCAGGCGGTTTCACCCCTGGCGCTGGCCTGGCGTCAGTCAGGGGTTCATTGGTCGCAGGCGATTTCCGCTTTTGCGCGCCATCTGTTGCCGATTCTTGCCTGCGCTGCCGTGCCCGCCGTCGAGCGCTGCTTTGTATTGCTGCGCGGAACCCGCTTCAGCCGCGGATCCCTGGCCCTGCTGGATCTTGTGGTGACCCTGTGGCGCGTGCTTCTTTGCGCCGTGACCGTTTGGGCGGCCTGCTCAGGCCGGGAACTCCATGGGCTCACCGCTCAAATGGGTGCGATGGCCGCCTGGCAGGTGGCTCTCGATCACGTGGGCGCGAATCTCGCCCACCGCATTCGCGCCATCCTCTGGGAGCTGCTGTTCTTCACCTTTGCGCTGCTGCTGGCGGAACAGATCGTCCGGTGGCTCGTGCAGGCTTGTTCGCGCAGCGTGGCGTGGCTCCACGAGGCAGTTCACCGGAAAGCCGTGCTCAGCGTATGGAGAAACCTGATTCTCCTTCCCCTCGCGCTGCTCTATCTGGTGGAAATGATCCGGCCGAGCCTGCGGTAGCCAGGCGGCTACCGTCTTCCCTTGCGGGAAAACCGAAATCCCACTCGCTCGCTCAGGAATTCGGCTTGACGCCCAGGTCCTTCAGCGCCTTGCGCGAATCCTTCGCGTGCGGACCATCCGGCAGCGCGCTCAGGTACAGCTGATAATTGCGAACCGCCTCAGCGCGCTCGTTCAGCCGCCGCGCGGACTCCGCCAGCCCGAAGACCGCGTCGGCGTTGCCCGGATCGGCCTTCGTCGCTTCGGCAAACCGGTTGTAGGCTCCCTTGTAGTCGCCGGTCTTCAGATAGAACAGGCCTACCTGCGTGTCTTTCGTGGCCAGAGTCGGATTGTGTCCGTTCGCGCCTTCTGTATCGGGGTTGGCGCCGTCGCCGGGAAGATCCAGCAGCTTCAGATGGCTCGAGCTGTAGTCCTGGGGAGACTTTCCGGCATTCGGCTCAGGATTCTGCCCATCCTTCGGTTCGGCGTTCTCACCCTGATCCCGGGAGCGCTGAGCGTTTTCTGATTGCGTCTCCGGGAATGGATTCCGGTCCGCGGTCTTGCCGTCCCTGGTCGCCGGCTGCGGCGCGTCCGGGGCGTTTTGCGCGGGCGGGTTCGAAGGCGTGGAATCCTGCTGGGGCTGATGCGCCGCCTGCTCCGACTGGGCTTCCGGGAACGGATTCTGCTCTGTCTCGGATTTCTTCTTCTGCGGGGGGCTGGCTTTCTGCGGCGCGGGCGCGCTGGGCGGGTTCTGATCCTGCTGCTGCGGAGTCGCATTCGACTGCTGTTGCGCAGCCAGCGGAAGAGCAGCCGCCAGCGCGGCCGGCAGCACGATTGCGGCAATGAATCTGCGACCCATCTTCTCCCAGTTTAGACGCGCCAACCCGCCGGAAGGCGGCGCGGAATTGCTATTCTTCAATCGAGATGCCTCTCATCATTCGCTCCTCCGCCATCCATGCCGCCGGCTGCTATACCACTTCGCGGATCCGCAAAGACACGCTGGTTGTGGAATATACGGGACCCCGCATCTCGAAAGACGAAGCCGACGTGAAGTATGCCGACTCCCCGACCACCTATCTGTTCGGCGTGGGCGATGGAACCACCGTCATCGACGGTCACGGGACCGCCATGTTCATCAATCACTCCTGCGATCCGAACTGCGAAACTCAGGAGATCGACGGCAAGGTCTGGATCATCGCCATCCGCAACATCCGCGCCGGCGAAGAGCTGACCTACGATTACAACCTCTACGACGGCGATGAGGACGAGGCGTTCTGCAACTGCGGCGCGAAGAACTGCCGAAAAACGATGTACGCTCCGGCCGAAGTCAGGCGCAGAACGCGCGCCGCGAAGAAGGACGCCCGGACAAAAGGCGGTCAGGCCAGGAACGGTCGGGCCGGAAAACGCCAGCGATAACCGGCCAGTCCCCCGTCCTCGTCGAGACGCGCGAATCAGTCTGATTTGACCATCCGCACAATCGGCAGTGTCTCCCCGTTCGCCAGTGGCAATTCTTCGCGTTCCTGCTCCACATACCCGTGGCGGCGGTAGAGCGGAATCCCGGTCAGGGTGGCCCCCATCTCAAAGCGCGTGAACCCTTCGGCGCGAGCCGCCTGCTCGCACATCTCCAGAATCCGGCTGCCGATGCCCTGCCGCGCCCATGCGGGATGCACGAAGAAGGCTCGAATCTTCGCTGCATCGACGCGCGCATCGAGCAGCGAGTCGTCGCGGCCGGGCCGGTGGTCGCTCCCGAACGGAGTCCTGCGCCGCGACCAGCCTCCGCACGCAGCCAGCGTAGCCGGATCGTCCACCGGCTCCACGGCAAAGTACGTGCCGTCGGCGATGAGCCGCGTATCGAGGCCCAGCCAGGTGCCGAGCGCCTGATCGATCTGCGATGGCGAGTAGTCGCCGGCCTGCAGGCCGCGTACCGAGGCCTCAATGAGCGCCTGCAGGCGCGGAGCGTCGGCAGCGGCGGCAAGGCGAAAGCGCAGTTGATCGAGGGGCATGGGTCAGGATGGCCGGCTTCGATACAATCGTGGTCCTGGGCTGTTTTTCCCGAATGCCGGCCGTTCCCTTTCGAACCGGCTCTCACCATGATTCTGATGGAACCTGCGATAGAAGCCAAATTGGGTCGCGCAGTGCGGCGCAAGGCGCTCACCGCGTTTCTGGCGCAGGCCGCCGCGGCCGTACGGCTCAGGGGCGAAATCTCCGTCCTGCTGACGACGGACACGGGCATTCGCCGCCTCAACCGCGAATTCCGCCAC
This sequence comes from Acidobacteriaceae bacterium, assembly GCA_035503555.1. GTDB lineage: Bacteria > Acidobacteriota > Terriglobia > Terriglobales > Acidobacteriaceae > Palsa-343. The sequence goes on from DATJTG010000259.1 coordinate 22,996, forward strand.
AAGGACAAGCCTACGGACGTCCTGTCCTTCCCCGCCCGCGAACCGATCGGCCCCGCCGCGCCCACCGCCGGAGACCTCGCCATCAGCGTGGAAACGGCCGCGCGCCAGGCAGACGAAGCCGGACACGCCCTGTTTCGCGAACTGGAAGTCCTGTTGCTCCATGGCGTCCTGCACCTCGCGGGTTACGACCACGAAGCCGACCAGGGGCAGATGGCGCGCAAAGAGGCTGCCTTGCGCCGTCGGTTCGGCCTCAGCGCCGGGTTGATCGAGCGCACCGCCGCGCCCCCCACCCGCAGAATGCGCCCCCCGGCGCGCCGGCGCAAAGGCGGAGCCGCATGAGCATCACCGCCGCCATTCTGATCGTCCTGCTGCTCGGCGTCCTCACGTTTGCCTCCTACATCGACCGCCTCTACTCGGAGATGGGCAAGTTCCTCGCCCGCGAATTCCAGGAAAACATCGACGTATGGGAGCAGCGCGTCGAGCCGCGTCTCGGTATGAACCGCGACCGCATCGCGTTGTCGGCCGCGATCCTGATGCACCTGTCGCTCGCCTTCCTCACGCTGGTCTTCGGCATGCTGCTCTTCGATCGCAGCCCGCTCGACCGTCCCGCGCTCGCGGAGATCGCGCAGGTGGCGCTGGGCATCGTGCTGGTGATCGTCATCTTCAATCGGCTGCTGCCCTTCGCCTTCTTCACGCGGACGCGCGGCGAGTGGATCGCACGCTGGCGGTGGGTGCTGCGCGTGCTGCTCTGGATCGCCCTCCCCATCACGCTCTTCCTTCAGTTTCTGCTGTCGATTGCAAAGCTGGCCGAGCCCCCCGCGGGATCGGAAAGCGAGACTGCATCCGAGGCCGTTGAAGCTCTGATTGAGGCCGGCGAAGAAGAAGGCATCCTCGAAGAGAGCGATCGCGAGCTGGTCCGATCCGCGGTGGAATTCGGCGACAAGGTGGTGCGCGAGGTGATGACTCCGCGCCCGGCCATATTTGCCGTGCCGGGAACGCTCACCCTGGAACAATTCCTCGAGCAGATTCGCGCCAATCCCTTTTCCCGCGTCCCCGTGTTCGACGGGACCCTCGACAATGTAACCGGCATCGCCTTCGCCCACGATCTGCTGCAGATTGCCGATTCTGAAATGCGCACCAGGCAAGTCGCCAACATCCAGCGCGACGTGGCGTTCGTTCCGGAGACGAAGAAAGTCAATGAGCTGCTGCGCGAGATGCAGCGCGAAAAGCAGCACATGCGCGTGGTGATCGACGAATATGGCGGCGTCGCGGGCCTGGTTACGATAGAAGACCTGCTCGAGGAACTGGTGGGCGCCATCAGCGACGAGCACGAGAAAGAAGACCTTACCGCCGTGATCCGGGAACCGAATGGCGCGTGGGTCGTGCCCGGGGATCTGGAAATTGCCCGCGTCGAGGAGATTCTCGGCGGCGTTGAATTGCCCGAGGACGTCGAAGCGACCACTGCCGGGGGCCTGGTGAGCGAAGCCGCGGGGCGCATTCCGCAGGTCGGCGAAGTCGTGGAGGGATTTGGGCTCCGCTTCGAGATTCTGGCTTCCACTGACCGGCGCGTGAACCGCCTTCGCCTTTCGCGGACGGCCGCGGCCTGACAATGAGAACTGCCATGAAAATGCGATCGGGATTCGTATCCGTCATCGGGCGGCCCAATGCCGGCAAGTCGACGCTCGTCAATGCGCTGATCGGCGAGAAAGTCGCCATCGTGACCGCCAAGCCGCAAACCACGCGCACGCGCATCCACGGCATGGTGGAAGTGCCGGACCGCAAGGGCGTCCATCCGCCGGCGCAAATTGTCTTTGTCGATACGCCCGGCGTGCACAAAGGCGGATCGCAGCTGGATCGCAGCATGATGCAGGAGATTGCTCAGGCGCTCCAGACCCGCGATCTGGTCCTGCTGGTGATCGATGCCGTGCGGCGCCAGGCCCGCGAAGACGCGCCCGGACTGAAGCTCGACCGCGCCAGCGAGGAAGCTTTGGCGTTTGAGCTGATCCGCGATCTCGATTGCCCGGTCTTTCTCGTAGTCACCAAAATCGATTTAGTCGACAAGCAGCAGTTGCTGCCGCTGATCGAAGGCCTGAGTCAGTTGCATAACTTCGCGGAAGTGATTCCGGTTTCCGCAAAGAAGGGCGACGGGCTGAAGATTCTTCTGCATAAGATTGCCGAATATCTGCCCGAGGGCCAGCGCTGGTTTCCCAAAGATCAGTTCACCGATCAGCCTGAGCGATTCCTGGTGGCCGAGCTGATCCGCGAACGCATCCTGATCGAGACGGGCGAAGAGGTGCCCTACGCCTCCGCCGTCGTCGTGGAACGCTTTGAAGAGCCGGAGCCCGCGCCCAAAAACCGCCGCGACGGCAAAACTCCCGTTACTCGAATCTCCGCCGCCATTTACTGCGAGCGCGCCGGTCAGAAAGCGATCCTGATTGGCCGCGGCGGCAGCAAGCTCAGGGAAATCGGGGCCAGCGCGCGGCGCGAAATTGAGGCGCTGCTCGGAACCCGCGTCTATCTCGAGTTACATGTGCTGGTGCGCGAACGCTGGCGCGACTCCCGCATCTTTGTCGACTCGCTCGACTGGCGCCGCCAACTGGTAGAAATGACGAAGCAGGAAGGCGAAACCGAAGAGTAGTTTCCTCCCGCATCCCGGCCGTGGCGCCAGTTATGCAGCGCCGTCGCCGCGGCGCATCCGGCGCCGCATCGCCATCACTTTCTCGCGCAAACTTTGTGCGGCCGCCTTGCGTCCGGAGTCAGTCTCCGCGCCGGAATCGAATTCGATTTCGGCCGAGATTCCTTTCCGGCCAAGGACCCGCAGCAAATGCCGTCCGAAATGAATGTCGCCGTAGTAACAGGCGTCCCGTTCTTCCCCGCCGTCCACCCTGTATCCGATCGCTGCCGGAACGATCGGCTTGCCGAGTGTGATGGCCGGTTCCAGCAGCGACGGATGAAACCGCAGAACCGTGCTGCCATCGGTGCTGGTTCCTTCCGGAAAAAGCAGCACGGCAACGCCTCTGCGAAGCGCCTTCACCATCTGTTCCGCGACTGCGTCGGTGCTGGCCCGGCTCTGCCGATCGATGAAAATCGTACCGCCGCTGCGCGCGAAAAACCCAAACACCGGCCAGTTACAAACTTCCCGTTTGGCAACGAAGACACACGGCGTCGCCGCTGCCAATACAGGGATATCGAGATAACTCAGGTGATTCGAGACGATCAGGCCGTCAGCCGGCTTACATCCACGCAATTGCATCGCTACGCCGAGGCTTCGCAGAACCAGTGCGCTCGATTCCTGCAGCCATCGCGCGCGTAGCGCTAACTCCAGCCGCGAACCATAGCGCAGGCGAAGAAGAAAGAAGCGAAAGGCCGCAACCCCGAGGCTCCCGGCAAGGATCAGGAGACGGAAACCAGCTCGCAGCCTGCTGGAGCGGCTCCGTAGTCCGGCAGAAAGCGGCTTCTCGCCGCCGGCGACAGTTGCGCCAGATCGAGCAGAGTCAGAAAGTCGATCGTCCCGAATTCGCGATCCCATGCTGGTTCGCCGCAAATCCTCGCTCCCACCGCAATATACGTCCGCAGCAAACGCGGCACCGGAACGTTCTTTTGCTCGCCGATCCATGCCGGCAGCGCATAGGGCGCCGTCGCTCGCGTGCAAAGCGAATCCGGCGCGAGAAAGTCGCGAAGCTGCCGATACAACGACCGGCCCTCCTGCGGATCGCGCGAGTTGAGCGAGGAGCATCCAAGGAGGTACCTCAGCCCGCAACTGCGTGCATAGTGCGCAATCCCGCGCCATAGCAGCATCAGAACTTCGCTGGTGCGATGTTCACGATCGATGGAGGCGCGTCCCAGTTCCAGAACCTGTGGGCGCAGTCTCCGATAGGGAGTAAAGTCGAATTCCTGCTCGCTGTAGTAACCAAGGTTTTGCTGTGCAGTGACTCCCGACTGCATCCGGTAAGTACCAACGATTTGGCCGCAGGTACGATCTTCAGCAATCAGATGGTCGCAAAACTGATCAAACCGGTCCTGGTCCAGCCCCGTTTGCCACGAAGCCGCGATTCCCTCGCCCAGTTCGAGATTAAAAACGCTGAAGCGCAGCCGGCAGGCCGCCTCGCGTTCCTTAAGAGTTTCTGCCAGCCGAACCTGGTACTTGCCTAACTCAAGAGCAAGTTGAGGCGCTTCCCATTGAGCCGCCGCTCCCGCCGGGGAGCCGTCGCTAACTCCAAAGGAACCCGGTGCAGCGTTGCCCGGACGCAGCCTGTCCGCGGGTTTTTGCGTGATCACGGCCTCATCGTGATCGACCCGCGAGAACACATTCTTACAATTTTGAAAAAAGCCCGAGAATTTCAAACTGACTGCAAACTTGTCGCGAACTGACTCAGTTGCTGCCAGGGTTCTCTTTGTATGCGAATTTGTTTTGTAACAATTCCTGCCAATTTGCTATGGTAGGGGAGTTGTATCCGTTCCCTGGATAAGTTCCCAAACAAATAAGAGAGAAAAATGACAAGAGAAGAATTAATTGCTGCAGTCGACGAAGAGATCAGCCGCCTCGAAAAAGTTCGTACCCTTCTGCAAAGCACTGGCGGATCCCGGATCTCTACTCCCAGCTTCGGCAACCGTCCGCGGAAGAAGCGGGTGCTCAGCGCCGATGCGCGCGCACGCATTGCTGCCGCCCAAAAGCGCCGCTGGGCCAAACAGAAGGCCGCACAGGCCGCAAAGAAGTAGGCAAGGGCCGAACCGGAGCCACGCCCCGTGGGGTTTGGCTTCCTGTCCGCGCTGGCGATAATTGGTGGGGAATCTCAGGGCAAAGCCATCCGCGGATCGGGCACTCGCTCCTGTCAGTTTGACACTCGATTGGGCATTCGCAGCGAAGTTACACTTCGCTTCTGCGATCGGCGAGGAGCGCGAAGAGGTTGGAACGGCACCAGCGTTGCCAACCCTTCCCCTTCTCTGATCGCGGCTGCAGACGTGGGATGCGTTGCCTCTCTCGACGTCGCCTGGCGTTTGCGGATGCCTTCGAACTTCCCATAAGAGGCTGATCCCAGACGGGATGTTGCCGCTTTCTGCGCCGGCATACTGCCTCCGGGCCGCGTGCGGCCGTGCCGCTTCACGGCGCCTGGATAACCGCGGCAACCCGCGCTTCTTCGCGGGACCTTTCCCCCAGGGTGTATCGACCTATAGGAATGGCCGGCGACGGGAGCCATTTTTGCTCAGATCGAGGAGCGAGGAGCGACAGAACCCGGGGCCCCCGGCGACTGTGTCGCTGGGGTGGAGATACCGAGTGTATCTTAGCGACGAGCGACGACGAACTGGGGAAAAATGGCCCCGTCCCTGCCGGTTGCGGGCAAAATCCGGCCATCCTTCATGGTCGGCCTTGACGGTGGACCCGCCACAGCCTGCGGCCTCCGCTTCGTCTGGCCGGATTTTTCCTCGCAACGCCAGCGATCCCTATAGGTCGATACACCCTGGGCCTCCTGCTGTTTACTTCCGCAGATATGCGTCGGTGCCCGCAATCCAGTCCGCGCGCGGCGGTGTGAAGACGTCGAGGTCGACTGTGTCGTCCAGCGCCTCGGCCTGATGCGGCAGGTTCGAAGGGATCACCAGCACCTCACCGGCGCCCACTGTGATCACCCGGCCGTCCCCCAGCGTAAACCGCAGGGCTCCCTCGAGGATATAGCTGATCTGCTCGTTCTCATGGCTGTGCCTGGGCACAATGGCCCCCTTGCGCAGGATGATCCGCGCCAGCATACCTCGTTCGCCCCATACCATCTGGCGATCGATGAGCGAATTCAAGTGCTCCACAGGCATGGTGTTGAAGCTGGTGTACTGTAGCTCATTCCGTTCGGACAAAGAAGCCTCCTGATTCTGTACTCGTTCCGCAAAGCGGCGGGAACGTCTCCGCTATCATAGGGCCCATGGAAACAGGACTGAAAGGCCGCGTGGCGATCGTCGCGGGCGCCAGCGCGGGCATCGGCCGCGCCATCGCTCTGGGATTGGCCGCGGAAGGCGCGCATGTAGCCCTCTGCGCACGCCGTCAGGATGCTGTGGAGGCCGTCGCTGCCGAGGCACGTACGGCCTTCGGCGTCGAGGCTTTCACCCAGGCTTTCGATGTCTCCGACGATGCCGCCGTGCGAGCGTTCGTTGCGGCTGCGCACCGAAAGTTCGGACGCATTGACGTCTGCGTGCCCAATGCCGGGGGTCCGCCCGCGAAGCCGTTCCTGGCCACCACCATGGAGGAATGGGAGCGCGCCTGGCAACTCAACCTGCGCAGCGCCATCAGTTTCAGCCACGCCGTGCTGCCGCATATGCAGCAGCAGCACTGGGGACGCATCGTCACCCTGACCTCGTACACCGTAAAGCAGCCGGTGCCGGAGCTGGTGCTGTCGAATACGATCCGCGCCGGCGTGATGGGCCTGGTCCGCTCGCTGGCCGGGCAGTTCGGGCGTGATGGCATCACCGTCAACAACGTCGGTCCGGGTTTCACCGCAACCGACCGTTCCCGCAGCCTGCTGGAAACGCGCGCAAAGAATCAGGGAACCAGCGTCGAGGCGGTCCAGGCCAGTCTCGAGAAGGAAATCCCCGTCGGTCGCATGGCGACGCCGGAAGAAGTGGCCGCGATGTTCGTCTTCCTCGCATCGGAATCGGCGGCCAGCATTACCGGGCAAACGTTCCTGGTGGATGGGGGCAGCTACAAGGGGCTGTAGTTACTGCTCCGTATCCGGCCGCTTATACGGCGTCTGGATCCAGTGCCGGGCCTCGTTCAGCGCTCCCGCCGTATTGTCGTTCGTCTGGATCGCCTGGCGGTACTCCTGCACCGCGCGATCCCGCTGGCCGGTCAGATCGAAGATCTTGCCGATCGCGATGTGGCTCCAGACCTCGACCCAGCGAGGATCGTTGTCGCCGTTCAGCGCATCGCGGTACGCATTCACCGCAGCCTGATAGTTGCGCATCGAGAAGAGCAACTCGCCAATGCGATAGCTCGCGAGCGAGCTCTGCGGATTGGCCTTCAGCGCGTTCTGATATTGCTGCAATGCACCGCCAGTGTCGCCCTGAGCCGCGAGATACTGTCCGCGCAGAATCGACACGCGCACCTGCAGATCAGGCGTGTTCTTCAGAATCCAGTCATCAGGGTCGATGACCACCCGGCGCGGACGCCCGAAGGTATCCACGACGTACTGCGAATCGGTTCCGACCACGTCGACGCGCTGATCGACCGTCTTGCCCTCGGTCTCGATCCTCAGGTCGACGGGCATGTTGAACAGATCCATGTCGCCCTGCAGCTCACCGATGGTGCGGAAGCCCTTGTTGTTGCCCAGCCGGTAGACCGCGTAATTGTCGGTGAACTGCGGCGCGCCGGTTCCGTCGAGCCACTCGCTGAAGAATGGCGTCAGCTGCTGCTGCGATTGTTCCTCCGCCAGCTTCTCGAACTCGCTGGTGCGGATGCCCTTGTCCTTGTACTGCGCGATCACCGCGCGCAGGATCTTCGCGAAGCTGTCGTCACCCACTTCCCAGCGCAGCATGTGGAACACGAGGCCGCCTTTGTCGAGCGTCATCGACTGGAACTGCGGCGTCCACGCGCCCAGGGTTCCGGCGCTGGAAAGCGGAATTGTGTCGTAGGCTAAAGCGCTGGCCGAAATGTCAGGGATGGCGCTCTCCAGTGCGCCGCGGCCCTGGTCGTCCTCCAGGTACATCAGCTCGCTGTACCGGGACATGCCGTTGGTGATCCAGGAATCGTTCCGCGAAGCGGGGCTGACTTCGCTGCCCCACCACTGGTGCGAGATGGTGTTGGCCAGCAGGCGAAAGTCGTTCTTGCCGCCGATGTGCCCACCGGCGACGGCCGCAATCTCCGGCGCCCAGTAGACGGTCACCGTGTCATCCGGCAGCTCCACGACGTTCAGCTGCGTCGTATCCGGCACACCGAACGTGCTTTCAAAGTAAGCAAATTCGCGCAGCGCGGTCCCGGCATAGTCGGCCGCCTGGGCTTTGTGCGCCGCCGTCGTGTAGATCCTGATGTTCGTCGCGCCCTGCACTGAAACCGGCGGGTCGAACTTCCCCGCGATGATCGTTCCCGGAAATCCCGGCTTATCCCATTTGAAATCCCACTCCTGCTCGCCGTTGTCGGCCGCCACCGGCTTCCCCGTGCTGCCGCTGCCGATGACGGTGTAGCCGGTCGGCGCTTTCACATGAATTTCCGCCGTGAACCTGTCGGTCGTATAGCCGGTCGTCGGAAACCAGCGCGCGGCGTAGAGCAGGTACGAGATCGGATCGCCGATGTAGGCAAGCTTCAGGCCCTCCACGGGCCCACCCTGGCCCTCTTCCAGCTGCCCCGAGTAGTGAAAGGTCCAGGTCAGCGGCTCCCCCTTGACCAGCGGAGTCGACGGAGTCACCACCAGCGTCGCGTCCGGCCCCTTGGTGCCGTTCAAAACCGCGCCGCCGGAGTCGGTCACCTTATCCACCTGCAGGGCACCGTGGAATTCAAATACGGCCGTCGCAAGATCCGCCAGCGGCGTGAAGGTCACCTGCGCCGTTGCCTCCAGGGTGTGATCTTTGGGCCGAATCTCCGCATCGATCGTATACGCCGTGATGTTCAGCGTAGGCCGCGCCGGAGCGGCCGCCTGGGCCAGAGAACGAGGCGCCGGAAACAGGGCCGCCAGGGTCGCCACGGTGGCGACGAGCAAAGCAGAAGGGTGTGCCGACAACCGAGCAGGCGTGGGGTTCGATTCTTTCGTCATGGAACGGGGCTCTGTCTTTCCTGAATCAGCAACTGCATGGTTATCTCAGCCACGCGGCCGACTGCGCTCGAGTCGCAGCGCAGCAGGTCTGCCACCTTCCGCAGCCCCGCCTGCATTTGCGCCCTCGCCGGCTCGCTTTCGAGCAGGGGTACCAGGTGTGAGACGACATTTTCGGCAGTAAAGTCACCCTGAATCAGTTCCGGTACGATGCGTTTTCCCGCAATCAGGTTCACCATGGCCACGTGAGGGACGTCCACAACCCTCCTGACCACTGCATAACTGAGCGGCGAAATCCGGTATACCACGATGAACGGGTTCCCGAGCAGAGCGGCCTCGACCGTGGCCGTCCCGCTGGCCACCATGCTGGCTCGGGCGTGGCGCAGAACGGCGCGGGCATCTTCGACGAGTGTGATGCGCGGCGGCTTCTTTTGGGCGGACATCTGTTCTGCGAGCAGCGCCCGGATATGATCCCGCTGGGGTGTGGTGAGCGTCGGCGCCAGGGGCAGCAGAAATTCCGCGTCCACCGGCATCAGGGCCGCCGCCCGCGCCATTTCCGGCAGGTTCAGGCGAACTTCCTTGCTGCGGCTGCCCGGCAGGATGCCAACCCAGGGCTTCGAGGGGTCAACTCCGGCCTGGCGCGCAAAGTCTTCGCGGGAGACGGCGGGCAGCTCCAGCTCGGCCAGGGGGTGCCCCACAAATTCCGCTTCCACCCCGTTGTCGTGGTAAAAGCGCTCCTCGAACGGGAAGATCACCAGCATCCGGTCCACATAGCGTTGCACGCTGCGGATGCGGTGCTTCTTCCATGCCCAAAGCTGCGGGCTCACGAAGTAGATCACCGGGACGCCCTGCGCATGGAGGTGGCGCGCCAGCGACAGATTCACGTCGGGAAAGTCGATCAAAATCGCCGCGTCCGGCTTTTCGTGGGCAATCGACGCCCGCAGCCGGCGATATTCCCGGTAGATCCGCGGCATGTGCCGGACGACCTCCGTGATCCCCATAACCGCCACGTCTTCCGAGCGAACGACAGGCCGGAATCCGAGATCGGCCATCCGCTGGCCGCCCAGGCCGAAGAAGTCGCAGTCCGGATCGAGCTGGCGCAGCGCGTGGATCAGCAGTACGCCGTAGTGCTCGCCGGAAGCCTCGCCGGCGGATAGGAAGATTTTGCGGGAACCTGTCATTTTTGTCTGACCTGATGGTAACCGGGGGCGGGTTCGACGATTCCGCAAACGATAGAATCGGTTTCGGAGTCCATCCACATTTTTGTTTTCGAGGCACGCATGGCCGCCCTGATCGAGGCGATCGACGTCAAGCGCAAGATGGTGTTCGAGTACGAGAACGCTCCCTGGTACTGCATGGAAGCCGAGGTGAATTCGCCGACCGCCCGGGGAGGCCAGACCCTGGTTCGACTGAAGATGCGCAACCTGCTCACGAATGCGGTTTTCGATAAAACCTTCAGGGCGGGAGAGAAGTTCCGCGAGCCGGATCTGGAGCTGGTGCCCGCCACTTACCTTTATAGCGACGGCGAAGGTCATCACTTTCTCGATCAGGAAAGCTTTGAAACGCTCACCCTGGCCGACGACCGGATGGCCGGAGCCACGGACTTCCTCTCCGAAGGACTGGCTCTGGCGGTCCACAAATACAACGGCAATCCCATCGGTCTGCAAATGCCCCTGCATGTCGAGCTCACCGTGACCGAAACCGAGCCGGGGATCAAGGGCGATACGTCGAGCGGCAGCGTGACCAAGGTGGCGAAGCTCGAGACGGGACTGGAGATTCGCGTTCCCCTGTTCGTGAAAGAAGGCGACAAAGTCAAGGTCGCCACCGAAACCCGCGAGTTTGCAGGACGAGCCTGAACCCGGTCGAGACGCACTTTCCCGGCGTGCTCAATCCATGCCGGCCGCGAGGCTGGGCATCAGCCCCTGTACGGTCTCGCCCAGTTCCTGATCGCGGTACTGGAGCTGATACAGCTTCCAGTAGATGCCCTTCACTGCCAGCAGTTCCTGGTGCGAACCCATCTCGCGCAGCTGCCCGCGGTGCATCACCAGGATCACATCGGCCCTCTGCACGGTCGACAAACGGTGGGCAATGATGACCGAAGTGCGCCCCTCCACCATGTGCTCGAGCGCGGCCCGAACCCGAAACTCAGTATCCGTATCGACGCTTGAGGTCGCCTCGTCGAGAATCAGGATGCCAGGGCGGTGGGCCAATGCCCGCGCGAAGTTGATGAGCTGCTTCTGGCCCGTCGAGAGGCCGGCCCCGCGCTCGCGCAGCGGCTCGGCATACGCCGCCGGCAGACTGCTGACGAAGTCGTCCACGTTGACCTGCTCGGCGGCGAGACGCATATGGTCGTCCGTGATGCCCTCGGTTCCGAGCCGTATGTTGTCGGCCACCGTGCCGCTGAAGAGAAACGGATCCTGCAGCACGACGCCAAAGCGACGGCGCAGTGCCGTCAGGTCCTGGCGCCGCACATCGACCCCATCGACCAGTACCGCGCCGCTCTGGACGTCGTAAAAGCGCATCATCAGGCTGGTGATCGTCGTCTTCCCTGCCCCGGTGTGGCCCACGATCGCCGCCGTCTGGCCCGGCTCGACCACAAAAGAGACACCGCGCATCACCCAATCAACGCCCGTCATCGCCGCCAGATCAGCCGTGGTGGCTGCGGCGATGATCGCAGCAGTCTCTTTGTCGAGACGCTGATACGTGAACCACACATTGCGAAATTCAATCCGCCCGGAGCCATCGCCGGCTTCGGGAGCGGGCGGAGAAACGATCTCCGGTTCTGTATCCAGCAGCTTGAAAATGCGCTCGCTGGCCGCCATCGCAGCCTGCAGCGTGTTGTATTTTTCGCTCAGGTCCTGAATGGGCCGGAAGAACCTCTGCGCGTACTGCATGAAGCCGACCAGCGTACCCAGGAGCACCGTTCCACGCAGCACGCCGCCGCCCCCCAGCCAGACGATGAGAGCAATGGCCAGCGAGCTGAGAAACTCGACCGCCGGATAATACAGCGCGTAAGCGAGAATGTTGTCCTTGAACGCCTCGAGATGAATCCGGTTGATGGCCGAGAAATCGCGGAACGCCCGCTGCTGCCGGTTGAAGAGCTGCACCACTGGCATCCCGGTGACGTACTCCTGAGTGAACGCGTTGATGCGGGCGATGGCCACGCGAATGCGGCGGTACGACTCCCTCACGTACTTGCGGAAGATGCGCGTGACGAGCAGGATGAGCGGCAGCACCGAAAACGCCATCAGCGCCAGCCACCACTTCATCCGCAGCATGACGAAAACGATCGCGGCCAGCACAAAAACGTCTTCGAAGATGGCGAAGACGCCCGACGTGAACATCTCATTCAGCGCGTCCACATCGGTCGTGAGGCGCGTGACCAGCCGGCCGACTGGATTGCGGTCGTAAAACGCGATGTGCATCCGCTGCAGGTGCCGGAAGATCTGGCTGCGCAGATCGAACATCACCTTCTGCCCCGTCCACTGCATCAGCCAGGTTTGCAGCGCTTCCAGCACGTAGCCGAATACCAGGGCGGCACACCAGATGCCGGCAATCTGCGAAATGCCCGTCCACGGATCGGGACTGAGAAACCGCGCCATCAGCGGGTGTTCATGCTGCACGGATAAGGGGACCGCATGCAGGCTGAGGGTGCTCCCCAGGCGTCCGCCCGAGCTGACCGGCGCAAGATACAGGTCCACCGCCACCATGGTCAGATAGGGGCCCAGAACATCGGCTCCCGCCTTGAGCAGGACCGCGACGATCGAGGTGATGCACGCCCACTTGTAGGGAAAGAGATACCGGATCAGCCGCCCCATCAGGCGGTTGTCGTACGCCTTGCCCAGGATCTCCTCATCCTGAGCGGGCCCCGATCGGGCCGCGGGCTTCGCCGCGGTCGCGGGCTGGGCGTCTTGCTTTCGGGAATCAGGCTCCGGACCGGGCATAGCCACTGCCCTCATTTTAACTGGGCCCGCAACGGAACCGCGGAATGCGACGCCGCGGTGTCTCACTGCGGTTCAGAAAGCGGTATGCAGTCGCCGCGACGAAAATCGGGCCAGAATCCGCTGCTGCACAACGTAAAGCCCGAAGACCCAGTACGAAACCGCAAAGATCGCGAAAGTAGCTGCGATACCCAGACACGCTTCCGTCACCAAAGGCTGGCGGCGAAGGTACTCCACCAGCCACGCGCAAGGCGGCATCCCCAATCCGAACACCAACACCAGCTTGAACACAGGGAACATGCTGATCGAAGAATCGGAATTGAAAAGCTTCTTATTCTCGACATAGAGCAAAGCCATCTGCGTGGCTTCCGACACGAGCCAGGTCGCCATGAATCCGCGGACGCCAAAGGCGCGGGCCATGGGAATGCTTACGCCGATCATGATCAGATTGCCCCAGAAGACAATGTGTGCAAGACGCTGATGGGTATTGGTGGAGAACTGGAAAAACTGTTTGTGCTCGCGCATGCTCATCACACCGGAAATGAGAGCCATGAGAGCGTATGTCCAGAGCTCGAACAGTTTGGGCCGGTGAAGCCAGACGCGGAGCAGCAGCGGTGACAGAACCAGCGTGCCCAGGTTCACAACAGGAATCAGCGAGAAGACCACTCGTTCCGAGTAGTGGAAAATGTCGAGAAGCTTCTTCTGATTGCCGGCGCCGAAGCTAAAAGTGATTTCCGGAGCAATGGCATTCGTGACCATCGACAGCACCCGGCGCGCCATTGAAAACACTGTGCGGCTGATAGTGAACAGCACCACTACATCCGGCCCCAGCAGCCACTGCAGCAGGATCACCGGCACCTGAAAAACGAGAAACGTTTGGCTGAACACCATGCCGAACATGCCGCTGGGCTTGAGGGCCGCCTTGGCCGTTGCCCAGTTTGCCCCTTTCAGGCCGAGCGGCAAACCCTCTAAACGGCGCCTCAGGTCAATCACCGTGAGAACCGAAAAAAGGAACACCAGCAACAGCTGGCCCAAAGCGATTGTGGCAAAAGAAGCGCGCATCAGCGCCAGAGGAATCGAGGCGAGGACCGGTGCGAAGATGCGCCAGCTCGCCCACATTTGTCCTCGGTGCGTCTGCTGCACCACCATGAACAGGTTGTTGTAGTAGCCGCCGAGGATATGAACGATCATCTGAAGGCCAAGGAAAATGGCCGTCAGGCGTGCCTCCCGCTCGCCCACAACCCTGAAATGCAGGAGATGCCCTAAAGGTAAAGCGGCAATCACGCTCACCAGCAGCAAACCGATCGCCGCCATGCCGAGAAGAAGTGCGAAGGTGCTGGCCTGAAGGGCGCGATAATGATCAAGCTCGCCTCTCTGCCTCATCATGGTCAGTTCGTTGCTCGTGTATGTGGTGATGCCGAAATTGAGTGTCACCAGGTAGCTGATTGTGGCGTACAACACCAGCCACTCGCCATAGCGCGCTACGCCGTAGATGTGCAGGAACACAGGCGGAAGAAGTAGCTGCGTCAGCAGGACAGCGCCTACGTTAGCCCCCTGGGCCAGCAACATCTTGAAAATTCGTTTCAGCATGGGCGCAACACGAATGCGGGGGCGGATCTCAAATTTCGACGGCGATCGCAGCCCGAACCGCCAGAGACCCCTGTGGCTTTCGCTGCCCAACCATTCGAAAAGACAAATCGGGGACGATTCAGCGATTGAAAATCAGTACTTTGATTCATTGTGAAGAGTCCCGAGATCGAGATAGCAGGGAGGAGACTGTCGTTATACTAACATTGCGGTTACCGGCGGCAATCCGTTCTCCAGCGCCCCGAACTGACATCGACGCACCATGAGAAGCCATGATTGCAGGGGTTGACCGGGCACCGGGCGCTCCATTTCCTGGGGGCCCTTCTTGAACCATTCCGGCGGAAGCCGCCGCGTGCTCGTGACGGGCGCTGCCGGATTTCTCGGCTCCCATCTCTGCGACGCCCTCGTGGCCGAAGGCGCCAACGTCGTGGGCGTCGACAATCTCTGCACCGGGAGCTGCGCCAATCTCGATCAGCTTCAGAATGAGCCGCGCTTCGAGTTCGTCCAGGCGGACATTTGCGAGCCGTTCGACTGTGGCCCTGTCGACTTCATCTTTAACTTCGCCTCGCCCGCCAGCCCGGTTGACTATACGCGGCTGGGTGTCGAGACGCTGTTGGTTGGCTCGGCCGGCACCCGCAACGCCCTTGAGCTCGCA